>JAPPQJ010000082.1 GCA_028817015.1 Gammaproteobacteria bacterium | reverse complement strand
CATGCGCACCAATCGCCAAAACCCGCTAAACACGCGAGGTTTGACATGACAACACCGGGGTTTTCATCCGCTCGATAGCCCGTGGTGGCAATCTGTCCGAAGGGCGAATCGGTGGTTATGAAAATCGGCGGCGATGCCGATGGGGAATTCGCCCGGCGAGGGGTATTCGGCGCACGGGGCGGGCGCATGAATGAGCCGGCCCGATGGTCGGGCGGCGGGCTTGATGCTGTCATTTATGCAACGGCATCGATATAATCGCGGGCGATTGCAACGCTGACACGGGGGTTGGAAATGCCCGGCAAGATCATACACTGCGTGGTTTTGGGGGAGGAGGCGGAAGCGCTTGACGCACCACCGTATCCCGGGGAGCTGGGGCTGCGGGTGTTTGCCAATGTGTCGAGGGAAGGGTGGACCCGCTGGTTGCAGCGGTTGACCGCCATCATCAACGAGAACGGCCTCAACACCGCCGACCCGCGGACCCTGGAACTGGTCGAGAAACACATGAAGGGGTTTTTCTTCGGTGAAGGCGACTACGGCCACCTGCCGGCCGGCTTCCACGCCGCCGGCGCCGCCAAGAAGTAGCGCCGCCGGCGGCTGGCCCGCTTAATGCTGTTTGACCCCGCCTGAGTCGGCCTGACATGCCAGCGTGGTGTTCAATATCGGCATCACCACGAAATTGAGTTTCGCGTCCGCCCGGCGCAGCGCCGCCACCACTTCATCCGGCGTGTCGGCGCGCGCGAATATATAGCCCGGATAGCGGTTGCCCTCCGGCAGCGGGATCATCTCGTTGCCGGGGCGGGTGGCAATGTCGATGCGTTCCACATGCGCCACCCGCAACGCCTCGGACAGCCCCTCGACGCGCCGCAGAATGCCCCGCTCGCGCACCGGGATCATCATCACGCCGCGCGCCCCGGCCGGCAACTGCGGCGGGTCGAGGCGGTCAACCGCCAGCGAGAGCACCAGTTTCTCGAGGTTGAACTCATCGCCGTCCAGGCAGCGCGCGCAATCGCCGCCGATGGTGCGCGCCGCCACCTCGAGTATCCATGCGCTGCTGCCGCTGATTCGCAATTCCGCGTGCACCGGCCCGCTGCTTAGGCCGTAGGCTGCACAGGCCTCGGCGACCCGCTCGTGAATGACCTGTTGCAGGGCGACGGGCAGGCCGGACGGGGCGACATAGATGGTTTCCTCAAAATACGGCCCGGTTAACGGGTCCGGTTTGTCGAAAATGACCAGCGGGGTCAGCCGGCCGCGCTCCAGATAGCCCTCGAAGGCCACCTCCGCGCCGTCTATGTAGGTCTCCGCCAGCAGGTGGCGTTTCTCAAACGGCGCGCCCGCCTCGGCCAGCAACGGCTCAATGCGCGCGCACGCGGCCGCCAACTGCCGGGCATCGTCGGCGCGAATCACGCCACGGCTGGCCGACAGCGCCAGCGGCTTGACCACGCACGGAAATTCCAGGCCGGCGGTCTGCGCGTGCAGCGGCCGGTCGAGGTTAAGCACGCGGTGCGCCGGCACCGGGCAGCCGGCCTGCGCCAGGCGCGCCCGCGCCAGGTCTTTGCGCCGGGTCAAATGCGCCGCCTCCGGGGGATTGTGCGGCAGTCCCAGGGCCCGCGCCGCCCGGGCCGCCAACTCGACCGTGCCGTCGTCGATTCCGAGCACGCCGTCAAACGGCGTAACCCGGGCCTGCGCGGCGATTTTGGCCAGCGCCGAGGGGGGGGCGGCCAGGTCGATGTGCAGCCCGTCGTGCACCTCGCTGACCAGCGAATGGCGCCCGCGGGATGCGATGAGAACCCGCATGCCGAGGCGTTGTGCGGCACCGAGGAAAGCGGCGATGCGGTAACTGCCGGGCTCGGCGATCAGCAGCAGCCGGGGGCGGGTGGAATCGGGCATGCAATCGGTGGATGCGGTGGATGTTTGGCCGCGCTTTTCAGCCGGGATTGGCCCCGCAAAGGCTCGGCGGTTGCCGGCATCGGGGCCCGGCCGATTGCGGGTGTTCGGATGATTTACCGCCCTTTGCCGCCGGCATCGGCCGGGGCTTTTGGGGCATACGCCATGGCCCGCCCCTGCGCGTCATAGGCGTCTTCGATGCTTTGTTGCTCATTCCTCAACAGGTCGGAATAAATGCCTAATTTGTGCTGCAGCCGGCGCTCGGCTTGCGCATTGGTTTCGAGCGCGCCGTCGGCGAGGATGTGTTTGATGCGCGCTGTAAACGGGCGCATGTTGCGGCACACTAAAATCATGCGGTGGCAGGTTACCGGGTCTTTCTCGGCGCACATCAGGGCCACGGCGTATTTTTCCATTCCGCGGCGCAGGCGCTCCATTCCGCGCGCGAACAGCGGTGCGCCGGCCAGCAGTTGATACTCCACCTTTCCATCGACATAACAATCCGGGTTTTCGCTGCGCGCGCCCAGTTCTTTGCCCAAAAAGACATAATGGATGGCGTGTTCGCGCAGCGATTTTTGCAGCGCATCGCGGTTGAATTGCGGGTTGTATGCGCTGTGCGGGTGCGAGCGAACATCACAGACCGCATCGACGCCGTGCTGCTTCAGGAGTTCCACAAAATGGCCGATGGGGTGGGTGGAATGGCCGATGGTGAATAACTCGTCGTTCATCGCCGTTCATCAGCGGTTGAGTGTGCGCATTGACGCATCGACTATACCCGCGCAAAGCCCGCGCGCGCAATGCTACTCGGCCGCCCAGCGATGCAACGGTTGATAGCGCACCCCTTTATGGCCGGTGACCGACTGAAACAGCGTGAAGCCATCACAGGGGAGGTGGAAGTCGGGGTTGCCGGTCGGCAGCGGCGGCCGGGCGCGGCAGTTGCGAAACAGCGTCAGGTGCGGCTGGAAGGGTTTGCGCGGCGCGGCGATGCCCGCCTTGCGGCCAACTCTGCGCAAGGCGGCGGCCAGGTCGGTGAGCGCACCGGGGACTTGGCCGGGGCCGAGCCAGAAAATGCCGGGGCGGGGAAAATAACCGGGCTGGTCGAGGACCAGGTCGAAGCGCTGGGCGCGGATTCGGCCGGCATCCAGGCACAGGCGCTCAAGTTGCCGGGGCGTGATGTCGCCGAGGAAATGCAGGGTGATGTGAAAGTTGGCGGCCGGCACCGCGCGGCCGGCCGCCACCACCTGACGGTCGCGCCAGCGCTCAATGGCGTGCTGAATGGGCGGCGGGATGTCGAGGGCCAAGAAAGCGCGCATGATGGGCGGCCGACTATCGGGAGGCGGCGCCGGGGGAGTAAAATGGGCGCCGCTTTGACGCACCGCCGGCCCCCGGTTGGCGGGCGGCCATCACCATCACCCACCGCACCCATGAAAAACCGCATCGTCCTCATCGACCACCACGAAAACCCGCCGGACGACCGCGTTACCACGCACCTGGCCGCGCGCGGCTATGAATTGGACCTGCGCCTGCCGTTCAACGGCGACCCGCTGGAGCCGCCCGGCGATGATGTCGCCGGCAGCGTGCTGTTCGGCGGCGTTCAGAATGTCGATGAGATGCATCGCTACCCTTTTTTGCACGATGAAATCGCCTGGATTCAATCCTGCCACGCCCGCCGCATCCCGCTGCTTGGCATTTGCTTGGGCGGCCAACTCATCGCCCATGCACTGGGCGCCGGCGTCACGCCGATGGCCGGCGGGCAATGCGAGTTCGGCTATTATCGCATCATCCCGACCGCGCCGGGCTTAGGCTGGATGCCGCAGCCGCTGTATGTCACCCAGGCGCATTTCTACCAGTTCGACCCGCCGCCGGGGGCGACCCTGCTGGCTACCGGCGAGCACTGCGCCCAGGCATTCCGCTGCGGAGAATCGACCTATGCGGTGCAGTTTCACCCCGAGGTGACTGCGGCCATTTTTCGCAGATGGCAGAACGCCGACTGGGCCTTCTTCGACTCGCCGGGCGCACAGACCCGCGAGCAACAGGACCAACTGGCGGCCCGCCATGACGCCCGCCAGCACGCCTGGTTTGTGGATTTTCTCGACCGCCTGTTTGCCCGCCCCCGCCCCGCCCAGCGCGCTTGACGGGGGCTACAATCCGCCCTCGGCAATCGGCTATACTGGCGCGCGCAAACACCCCCGGACTACTCTCATGACCACCACCGACACTTGTTGCACCATCGTGCCGTATTTCAGCGTCCCTGAAGAGAATCTCGACGAGTTCAAGGCGTTATGCGGGGAATTCGTCGAGCAAACCCGCAAGGAGCCGGGATGCCTGTATTACGGTTTCAGTTTCCACGGCAACCAGGCGCATTGCCGCGAAGGCTACCGCGATGCGGCCGGGTTGCTGGCGCATTTGCAGAACGTCGATGCGCTGCTCAAGCGGGCGCTGAAAATCTCCGAAATCACCCGGCTGGAAGTGCACGGCCCGGAAAGCGAACTGGCCCAATTGCGCGAGCCGCTGGCGGCCTTGAAAGCGCGGTTTTTTGTGCTGGAGTATGGGTTTAGAAACTAAGCGGGGCGGCGGCTGAAATGCGGCCCGCGCCGCCCCCGCACCATCAGGACAATTTGTCCAGCGCCGCTTCCAGACTCGCCATGATGACCGGAATCTCTTCGCGCCGGCAGGTGCCGACCGACAGGCGAAACCAGTTGGCGTAGTTTTTTGCGCCGAACCAGGAGAACGGCAGGATGCCGATTTTGGCTTCGCTGAGGATGTAATCCTGCACTGCGCTGTCGCTGTCCAGCGTATGGCCGCGCGCGTCCCGCCGCCCCAGGATGTCGATCTTGACGCTCAGGTAAATGGCCGCCCGAGGGGCAATGGCATCGACCGCGTGGCCCTTGTCCTTCAACGCCATGAAGCCGTCATAGAAGCCGTCGAGGCGCGCCGCCAGCCGCCGGCGAAACGCGGCTAAATGCCGGTCAACGGCGCCAGGGTCGGATAAAAAAGCGCCGGTGGCGACTTGCTCGGGCCGGGGCGCCCATGCGCCCATGTGCGCGATGATCGACGACATTTTGGCGATCACCGGCCGCGGCCCGGTGGCCCAGCCGACCCGCACCCCGGTGCCGGCGAAGGCCTTCGACAATCCGTCCACGAAAACCGCGTAATCGCGGATTTGCGGGCAGACCGTCAGCGGGTGGCGAAACGCGCCCGCTTCCCAGGTCAGCGCCCAATACACCTGGTCGAAAAGCACATACAGCGGCTTGGCCTGCGCCCCGCGGCGCCGGTTCTCCGCCACCACCATCTCACACACGGCGCGCAGATTATCTTCGCTGAACAGCGTGCCGGTGGGGTTCTGCGGCGAGCACAGCGCCAGCAGGGCGGCGCCCTTCAAGTGCGGAGCCAGCGCCTCGGCGGTCGGCATGAAGCGATTGTCCGGCGCGGCTTCCACCGGCACGCCGGCGGCGCCGAGCAACTGCGAATAACTCTCGTTGTTCCAGGACGGCACCGGATAGACCACGCGCTCGCCCGCATCGACCACGGTGCGATACAGCGCGTAAATCAACGGGCGCGAGCCGCTGGCGATGATCACATCGTCGGGCGCATAGTCGAGACCGCACAGACGGTTCAGGTAGTCCGCCACCCCGCGGCGAATCTGCGGCAGCCCGACCGCACCCGGATAATTGGTGTGGTGGCCGCGATAGGCCGCGATGATCGCCTCGGTCAAGGTCTCGGGGATGGGGAATATGGACGCATCAAAGTCGCCGACGGTCAGGTTATACAGGGTTTCGCCGCGTTGTTTGCGGGCGTTGATCTCGGCGGCGATGTTCAGAATCGGCGAGGTTTCGGTGTGCTCGGCGAGGCGGGAAAGTTTCATGTTAGTCGGTTGCGGGCAATGTCGGCGTTGTGCGGGGAAGCGATGATACGCGGGCGGGGTTGGCAGTGCAAGCCGCGTATGTTGCCGCCTCATTGCAAATTCCCGGGGTTGGTGTTTGGCGAGTGTCGGGCGGAGGGCCGGGTAACTCAGGTTGGAGTGTGGGCGCTCACCGTGGCAGCGGCCCAGGGAGTCCGGCAGGCGGCCGTTGAAGGCGTGCCGGTGGCCGGTCAGCAGGTTTTCCCGGTCATCCACAAACTCCTCCCGCCAGGGGCGGCTCCCGCGCTCGTTATAGGCGTTCCTTTTCGGGCAACGCGGGTAAGTGCGGCAACGCCGCCAGGCGGACGCGGTGGTAAAATCGCGCCTCCCCAAACCCGCGAGGTGTTCCTGTGAATGCACGGAAACCCGGCAACCTTTCAACAAGAAAACCGGACGGCAAGTCGCCCAGGCCCAAAGGCGGCGTCCTCAATCTGCTGCCGAATGTCCAGTTCCTGTATGAACTGCATTTGGCCAGGTTGGAACTGGAGTCGTTTGCGCCGCGGGCGCGCATCTTGAACGACTTTCGCGCATTCGCCGTCGAAGACAACGGTGCGATTAAAAAGATTCTTAAACGCGCCGCCGTGATGATCGCCGCCGACACCGCCGATATAGGCGGCGCGTTTAAGAATCTTTTTAATCGCACCGTTGTCTTCGACGGCGAATGCG
>JAPPQJ010000114.1 GCA_028817015.1 Gammaproteobacteria bacterium | reverse complement strand
GCAGAAATACCGCTTGAAACGGCGGTAATTTTGTAGATTATTGTATATAATTCCCAAAAAAAGCGGCAGCCATGATGCCGGCGCGCGCGCCGCACATCACCGTGCCGCGCCGGGCCGGCCGGCCGCTTCCAGTCCGGCCAACTGCTGCGGCGTATTGATATTGGTAAACAGGTCCTGGTCGGCGGAAAAATCCACTGTGGCAAAGGCATGCTGCCCGTGCCAAAGGTCTATTTTGCGCCCGCCGCTTCGCAAAAAGCGCTCGAGGCTGTCGGCCAGGTCGCGATGGATCAGGGAATACACCGGCTGCGCGCGCGCGCCATCGTGGGCGACCGCCAGCGGAACGGCGGCGGCGGCGGCGGCCGCGCGCATCCGGGCGGCGTAGTCGGCGGCGACAAAAGGCCCGTCACACGGAATGGTCAGCAGCCACGGATGCTCAGCCGCCAGCAGCGCGGCGTGCATCCCGGCCAGCGGCCCCTGGTGGCCGGTCAAGCGGTCTGCGATCACCCGGTGGCCGAATTGCCGGTAGCGCTCCCGGTTGCGGTTGGCGTTGATCATCACCTCCGCCACCTGGGGCCTCAACGCCGCACAGATGCGCGCCGCCAACGGCCGGCCGCGAAACGCCACCAACCCTTTGTCGGCACCGTCCATGCGCGTGGCCCGCCCGCCGGCCAACACTACCGCACTCACCTCCCGGCCGCTGTCCGGGCGGTCCCGATTGCGGGGGCCCGGCGCGGTGCTACCGCGAGGCATTCCCGGCGTTGCCCGAGGGGGCGCCATCCCGGGCCAGCGGCGTGACATTGCCGGGCAGCAGCGGCGCCTGCGCCGGGCTTAGTTTGCCGCTGTCGAGCACCAGGCGGCGGTCGATGAGTTGGCAGAACACCTCATGGTTGTGGCTGGAGATCATCAGCGCGGCGCGCGCGTTTTTGAACCGTCTAAGCAGGGCCACGGTGCGCACCTGCGACTCCCGGTCCATGTTGGCAATGGGCTCGTCGAGCAGCAGGATTCGCGACTGCCGGAGCCACGCCCGGGCCAGCGACACGCGCTGTTTTTCGCCGCCCGACAGGGTTTTGGCGGCGGCCTCTTTAAGCGCCTCCAACTGCGCCCATTCCAGCGCCTGGCGGATTTTTTTGCCGCGCTGCAGCCGGGGCATGGTGCGCGGCAGCGCCAGCGCCAGGTTGTGGACGACGCTGCCGTCGAACATATACGGCTGCTGATGCAGATACATCACCTGGCGCTGCAGCCGGCGGCGGCATTGTGACCACGGCTGCGGGTTGGAGCCGGGCTCACCGGGGGTGAAATCCACCCGGCACTCGCTGGGCTTCTCCAGGCCGGAGAGGATTCGCAGCAAGGTGGTCTTGCCGGCGCCGTTTTCGCCGCTGAGCAGGGTCGCGGTGCCGCCTTCGAGCGACAGCGACAGGCGGTTGAGCAGATGGCGCCGGTTGAAAAACTTGTGGATTTCGCTGTATCGGATTTCGGTGGTGGCGTTCATAACGAGAGTTTCCCGCGTCCCTGAAAATACTGCAACGACAAATTAAGCGCAAAAGCGATGATCAGCAGCACGATGCCGAGAGCAATGCCCTGGGCGAAATTGCCCATGCTGGTCTCCAAGGCAATGGCGGTGGGGATGTTGCGCGTGAAATGCAGGATGTTGCCGCCGACCATCATCGACGCCCCGACTTCGGCGATGATGCGCCCGAACCCGGCCAGCACCGCCGCCAACAGCCCGAAACGCACTTCCCCGACCACCATCACAAACGCCTGCGGAGATGGAATCCCGAGTGTCCTGGCGGTTTCCCAAGCGCGCTGGTCGGCCGCCTGAAACGCCGCATGGCTCATCGACACCAGGATCGGAAAGGCTAACATGATCTGGGCGATGACCATGGCCGAGCGCGTGAACAGCAGTTGCCAGTCGCCCAGCGGCCCCTGCCGGGACAGCATCAGATACACGGTCAGGCCGATGACCACGGCCGGCAGCGACAGCAGCGTGTTGAACAGCGAAATCAACACGCGGCGGCCGGGAAACTCGAGGTGCGCGAGGAGAAACGCGGCCAGCAACGCCGGGGGAATGGCGATGCAAATGGCGGTCAGCGACACGCGGAAGGAAATGCCGATGATTTCCCACAGCGCCGGGTCAAAAACCGCCAACAACACCAGCGCCTGCGCGGTTGCCTCGAACAAATCCACTTAATGCCCGGCCATCGGGGTGAAAAGTCGCGTGCCGGCGACGGTGTAATCACCGATTGCGCGCTGCCCGCGTTTTGATGTCAGCCAGTCGATAAACGCCTTCGCGCCGCCGAAGTTGACCGGTGCGCGCTTCGGGCTGACCGCAATCACGCCATATGGATTGCCGAGCGACGGGTCGCCTTGAAAAACCACTTCCAGCGTGGTTTGGTCGCGCAGAAAAATCCATGTACCCCGGTCAATCAACAGATACGCCTGCAACTCTTCGGCGATCTGCAAACTCTTCCCCATGCCCTGCCCGACTTCAAAACGGCCGCTCCAGGCGGGCTCAACGCCCGCATCCCGCCACAGGGTCATTTCCTTTTTGTGGGTGCCGGAATCATCGCCGCGCGAGACGAATTTAACCGCGCGGCTTTTGCCCTTTACCAGCCGCGCAAATGCATCCGCCGCGGATTTGGCCCCGCCCAGTTTTGCCGGGTCATCCCGCGGGCCGACAACGATAAAGTCGTTCTCCATCACCACATGCCGGTGAACGCCGTGGCCGTCGGCGACAAACCGCGCTTCGCTGGTCGGGGCATGCACCAAAATGACGTCAACATCTCCGCGCTTCCCCAACTGCAGCGCCTTGCCGGTGCCGACCGCAATCACTTGCAGCGAATAACCGGTGTCGCGCTCAAATTGAGGGGCGAGGTGGTCGATTAAGCCGGAATTGTCGGTGCTGGTGGTGGTCGCCAGCCTGACCAGTTTCCCGCCACCATGCGCCTGTTGTGCGCTGATGTGCACGGCCAGCAACACGGCAAGCGCAACGCCCACAGCGGCACACCGGCGAATAAAAATTTCCATGCCCAACCGATCTCATCCCGTGGCGGAAAAATTATTTCCAGTGCGGGCGGTCCGGTCCATAATGAGTCGCAAGATAGGCGATGATTTGAGCCAGGGACGCTTCATCGATGGGCCACAATCCCTGTTCATCCTGCATCCACTCGATCATTTCACGCCAGCCTTGCTCGGTCGCGCCTTGTTGCGTAATTAAGCGCGCCGAATGACAGGCGGTGCAGTGGGCGGCAACCAGCCGGTGGCCGGGGGCGACAAACAAACCCGTGACGGGGTCGTAACCGGACTGTGCGGCGGCGGCGGCCGCTGACAACGCCACCGCCAGCGCAATGCCGGTTGTGCCGGTTTTCTTAAGAGACAAAAACACCGACCCGGTGACAACGGTTGTTGAGGTAGCCTTTCGGATTCCACCCGGGCACAACCATCGGCTGGGCGCGTCCGTTGCCGTCGGTGGCGCGCGCCCAGACTTCGTAGTAGCCGCTTTTGGGAAACCTCGCCGAGAAGGTGAAATTTTGCCACGCAAGGCGGTTGACCGGCGCTTTCAACCGCGCTTCACGCCAGGTTGCGCCGAAGTCCGTCGAGACATGCACCGTGCTCACCGGGAGATCCCCCGCCCACGCATGGCCGCGGATCTCAAGCGGGGTGTTGAGGGCGTGTTCCACGCCGGTTTGCGGGCGGGTGATCAAAGATTTCACCGGCATGCTCCCAATAATGACCATGTCTTCATTCGGAACTTTGGCGCCCGGCGCCACCGGATTACGCGGCACACGATAAGATGATCCGGTCATCTTGGGTCCGTCATGCACCTGGTTGCGGATATCGATGCGCGTGACCCATTTGCCGCTGGTGGAGCCGGGCCAGCCGGCGGTAACCACTCGCAACGGATACCCGTTAAGCCAGTTAATGGCTTCACCGTTAACCGACCATGCAATCAACGACTCTTCCTCCATCGCCTTGGCCATGGGGACGCCGCGCGAAATGGGCTGTTTGGACGGGTCGCCGCTCAGATGCGCGTCGGCGCCGTAATAGGCGGTATAAACGGCGTCCTGTTTGATTCCGCAATGTTGCAGAACATCCGCCAAACGCACCCCGGTCCAGCGCGCGCAACTGACCGCGCCCGTGGTCCATTGATTGCCTTTCGCCGGCGGGTCGTAAGCGGCGCGCCCGTTCCCGCCGCATTCGATTTGCAGGTCATACGAATACGTTTTGAATTGCCGCCGCAGTTCAGCGATGCGGAATGTCTGCGGATTGGCGCAGGACTCCCCGCCAATCTCAAGCGTCCATTCATCCACATTGATGCTCTCAAGTGTCGGCGGTATGCCGTTGTTTCGCACAAACATGTAGCGCGAGGGGGTGCGCTCATCGTCGAGCAAATGCGGCGGCGTCTCGGCGTTGATGGGGCGGTCGTTGAGCACGGTCAAACCTTGTTTACCGTATGCCTTGAGATTAAACGGCTCGGTGCTGTCGGCAAGCGCCGCGGGAATCAAACCTGACGGGAAATTCCCCGCCCACGGCAGCGCCGACGCGCCGAGTATGCCGGTGATGCCGGTCAGCCCGGCTTGTTTCAGAAAGCCCCGCCGGCTGACGGGATTTGCGCGCCGCCCGAATAACTGGGCATCGGCGCGCTCGGAATCTTCGGCATACAACTCGTGCAAACCGCGCTCTTCTCGTTGAGGGTGTTTCATGGTGGGCCTCCGCAGTGGCATGCATTACTTGCATCAAGGTATATCGACGGTGGCCGGTTGTCAAGTTAAGCGCAACCGGCCCGGCCCGTGCTCGCCGCCACCTTGCGGTCCGGGGGATGCGGGGCAATGCCTATAGATGTTTCGCCGGCCATTGTCCCCCGCCCGGTTATGCAATCGCGGATTTGAGGGCGCATTGAACTGCTTGACAGCCGCAACTTTTTTGCTATCATCCCCCTACCTCAAACCCCATTCTGGAGGTCCCCCCATGAAAATTCGACTCTTTCTTCTGTTGCTCAGCGTTGCACTGCCGCTTAGCGCCACCGCCGGGCAAAGTTCTCTGATGCTGGGCCTCGGCGCCGGTTCCGCCGCCGAATACCAGGGCAGCGACGACAGCGAGACCACCGCCCTGCCGTATATCAATTGGGAATGGCAGCGCGACCCCGACATCGGCTGTGGCGGCGGCTTCGGCCTGCACCGCGCCTTTGCCGGCGTTGACGGGGTCGGCGCCGCATTCTGGTGCGCCGACAAGGCCGCCTTTACCGTCAGCGCCGGCTATGACGCCGGGCGCGATTCGGGCGACTCCGACTACCTGGACGGCCTGCCCGATGTCGACGGCGGAGTCAGCGCCGGCTTGGGCTTCGCCTATGGCGATGACGACGGCTTTACCTTCAGCATTGAGGCGGCAAGCGTGGATTCCGACCTGGTCGCCACCGCCGAAGTCGGCTATCCGCTGCTGGGTTTTCTGGACGCCAGCGTCGGCGTCAACTACGCCGACAAGGGGCGGATGCAGAAATATTTCGGCGTCATCGGCAACGACAGCATGAACACGGCCGGCGCCGCGATGGGCGAGTGCGCGGTGGTGGCCACGGGCAACGCCAACTATCGGGGAATGGATTACTGCTCCGACCTCGGCGGCGGCATCTACTCATGGACCGTGTCGCTGGAGACTTTCATTCCGCTGCCCTTCCAGGACGGCGAGTCGTGGGCGGTGAACATCGGCATCGACCACACCACCCTCATCGGCGACGCCGCCGACAGCCCGCTGGTGCGGGACAAAAGCGACACCGCGTTTTCCATCGCCGTAATCTGGATGCACCAATTCTAACCGCCGCCGGCGCAACCCTGCCGCCGCACCGACCCGGTTAATTCCGGGCGCTGTCCGGCGTCTTTATCCGGCGAGGCGCCGGTCAGAAAAGCCGCTGGAATCCCGGTCAAAACACCCTGGAAGTGGCGCTCAGGAGCGTTGCGCCGGCCGGTTTACGTCCACCGCGCAGTCGCTTAGCCGGTGTTGCGCATGCCGGCGGCTATGCCGTTGATGGCGATGAGCAAGGCGTCCTGGACAGCGCCGGGGGCGCCGCCGCGCACCCTCGACAACAGTTCCGCCTGCAGGATGTTCAGCGGAATCACATAGGTGCTCCTGACTTCCACCGAGCGCCGCACCACGCTCTGGTCTTGCAGCGGGATGCGGTGGCCGGCCACCGCTAATACCAGGGCCGCGGTCTGCCGGTATTTGTCGCGCAGGCGCTCCCCCAGGGGTTGCAGCGCCTCGCTCACCAGGCGCTCGTCGTAGATCGCCGACACCGCCGGATTGGCCTTGGAAAACACCATTTCGATGGAGTCCAGTGTGGCCTTGAAGAACGGCCAGTTGCGCTGCATCTCCATCAGCACCTCGCGGTCGCCGCGCTGCCCGGCCTGTTGCAGCGCCGCGCCCACTCCCAGCCAGGCCGGCAGCATCAGGCGCGTCTGTGTCCAGGCGAAAATCCACGGAATGGCGCGCAAATCGCGCAAACCGCCGCCCCCGGCATCCCCGCCCCGGTGGGCCGGGCGGCTGCCGATATTGAGTTTGCCGAGTTCCTGCTGGGGCGTGGCCTGGCGGAAATAGGCGGTGAAATCGCGGTGCCTTACCACCTCCTGAAACTCGCCAAGCGCATCTTCGGACAACCGCGCAATTTGTCGGCGCCACGCCGCGGCGGGCACCGGCGGCGGGACCAGCGTGGCTTCCAGCACCGCGCCGATATACACCTGCAAGGTCTCTTCGGCCATGCCGGGGAGTCCGTATTTGGCTTGAATGACCTCGCCCTGTTCGGTGACCCGCATCGAGCCGTTCACCGAGCCCGGCGGCTGCGCGCGAATGGCCTCGCGGGCCGGGCCGCCGCCGCGCGCCACGGTGCCGCCGCGACCGTGGAACAAGGTCAGGTCGATGCGGTGGCGGGCGAACACCTCGCCCAACTCCGCCTGGGCCTGATACAAACCCCAGGCGGCCGACAAAATGCCGGCGTCCTTGGCCGAGTCGGAATAGCCGATCATGACCTCCTGGCGGCCGCCGATGTGCGCCTTATACCAGTCGATGCCGAACAGTTTGTCCATGCACGCAGCCGCCCCGCGCAGCGCCTCGAGGCGCTCGAACAGCGGCACGATGGGCAACGGTTGCGGCACCCGGCATTCCTTTTGCAGCAGCGCCACGGCTAACACATCGGACGGGCGCGATGCCATCGAAATGACATAGGCGCCAAACGATTCCGGGTTCTCCGCCGCCAACATCCGAAAGGTCGCCAGGACTTCCGCGACTTGCTCGCTGGTTTCGCCGGCGGCGGGAAAGGTCGAGGCGATTAGCGGCCGCTTGCTGTGCAATTCCTCGACCAGAAACGCCTGGCGGCGCGCCTCGTCCCATTGCGCATAACCGCCCAGACCCAGGTGGCGGGTGATGGCGTCGATGGCGTCAATGTGGCGCGCGGCCTCCTGGCGGATGTCCAATTTCAGCAGGGTCAGCCCGAAGGCGTCCAGGCGGCGCAGAATGTCGGTCAGCCTTCCCTCGGCGATCATCTCCTCGCCGCACGCCACTAACGAGTCGTAGATGAGCGTCAGCGGCGCGCGCAACTGCCGGCGGCGCGAGTAGATGTCGTCTCGCGCGCGCTCGCCGGGGCCGGGTGCCGGCGCCTCATCGCCGAGGCGGAAGCGGCGCGCATAGTGGTCCACCGTGGCGTTCAGTTTGGCGATGACCGTTTCCAGCAGCGCCCGATACGGCTCGGCCGCGCCGTCGCCGACCACCTCGCGCAACGCCGGCGCGCAACGGCGCATCGACAAATCGCGCCGCAGTTCGTCGATGTCGCGGCGAAACATCCGCGCCGCTTTCAGTTTGTTCAGAAGGCAGACCCGCCGGGTGACCTGCGGCGTGGTGTTGGGATTGCCGTCGCGGTCGCCGCCCATCCACGAGCCGAAGCGAAGCGGCGCAGCGTCGAGCGGCAGGCGTTTGCCGGTGTGGCGAAGCAGCGCGTGGTCCAGTTCGCGCACCACTTTGGGCAGGACATCCCACAGCGAATGCTCGACCGTCACCAGGCTGGTCTTGGCTTCATCCACCGGGGTCGGGCGGCGGCGGCGGATTTGGTCGGTGGCCCACACCTCGGCGATGGCGCGGTGCAGGGCCTGGCGAATCTGCGTCCGCTCCAACTTCGACAAATCACGGCGGTCCCGCTCGGCCAGCAGGCGGGCGATGCGCAGGAATTTGGAGGACACGCTGCGCCGCTGCACCTCAGTGGGATGGGCGGTCAGCACCGGCTGGATGGACAGTTTGACCACTTGTTGATACAACGCATCGGCATCCACTTTGCAGGCCAGCAGTTTGTGCAGTTCAGCGTCGATGATGCCGCCGCCGGCGCAATCCGAATCCGCCGCGTCATGTTCAGCCCTTAGATGGCGGCGGCGCTGGCGGATCTGGTGGTGCTGCTCGGCGATGTTGGCCAGGTTCAGAAACAGCGTGAAGGCGCGCGCCAGATGCAGCAAATCCTCGGCCGGCAGCGCGGACAACTTGTCGATCAAGCGGCGCGTGGGCGCGCCCGGCTCGACGGCGCCGGGGCGCGCCTGTTTGGCCATGCTGCGAACTTCCTCCACCAACTCCAACAACGCGGCGCCGTGTTGCCTGCGGATGGTCTCGCCGAGCAAATCCCCCAGCAACCGCACATCGCGGCGCAACGGCTCGGCGGCCTCATCGGAATCGGCGGCGAGCATGGGCTAAGCGGCGGTTTTACCTGCGGCGGGCGGCGCGGCTAACGCCCGCGCATGAACCACTTGTCGATCTCCGGCAGCGATACGCTCATCCAGGTGGGGCGGCCGTGATTGCACTGGCCGGAGCGCTCGACTTGCTCCATCCGCCGCAGCAAGGCGTTCATCTCGGCGTGAGTCAGGCGGCGGTTGGCGCGCACCGAGCCGTGGCAGGCGACGCTGGAGAGGATTTCGTGCTCGGCGTCGGTGATGCGCTGGCTGCCGCCGTGCTCGAGCAAATCGGACAACACATCGCGCACTAAAGCCTCGAGGTCGGCCTTTGCTAACGATTCCGGCACCGCGCGCACCGCCAGTTGCTCGTTGCCGAGGCGCTCGATGTCGAATCCCAGGGCCTGGAAGTGGCCGGCAAACTGCTCCGCGGCCTCGGCTTCGCGGCGGCTGACCACCATGCCAAGCGGCACCAGCAGCGGCTGGCTGGCGGCGGACTTGGCGGCGGCCTGCTGCTTGAGGGTTTCATAGGTGATGCGCTCGTGCGCGGCGTGCATATCGACCATGATTAAGCCGTCGCGGTTTTCGGCGAGGATATACACCCCTTTCAATTGCGCCAGCGCGTAGCCCATCGGCGGCACTTCGGCATCATCGGCGCGTTCGGCGTCGCCGGAAGCGGCGCCCGGCGCGCCGGGGTCGGCGCCGGCGGGCGGATGCAGCGCACGGTAGGCGTCCAACTGCTCGGCGACCTTCATGCGAATGTTGCGCTGGGCCGCGCTCGCACCCGGGCCATAGCCGCCGGGCCGCGCGCCGGCGGCATGCAGCGCAACGGCCGCCCCGGGAGTCGGCAATTTCACCTCGCTGTCGCCCGGGGTCAGTTCGGCGATGACCCGGTGCAGGGTGCGGTAGATGTAATCGTGAACCGCGCGGCTGTCGCGAAACCGCACCTCGCTCTTGGCCGGGTGCACGTTGACATCGACCAGGTTGGGGCGGATGTGGAAAAACAGCGCGAAGGCCGGGTGGCGGCCGTGATACAGCACATCGTGGTAGGCGCGCCGCACCGCATGGGCGACCAGGTTGTCGCGCACCGCCCGGTTGTTGACGAAGAAATACTGCAAATCGCGCTGGCTGCGGGAAAAGGTCGGCAACCCCATCCAGCCGCTTAGCCTCATGATTTCGACTTGGTCCTCGAAATACACGCTTTGTTTGGCGAACGGCTCACCGCACAAACCGGCGATGCGCTGTTCGCGTTGGTCTGCGGTGTGCGCCGCCGGGGCGTGGAACACTTCTTTGCCGTCATGGATAAAACGGATGTCGAGTTGAAAGTGGCTGAGGGCGATGCGCCGCACCACCGCATCGAGGTGCTTGAGTTCGGTCTTTTCGGTGCGCAGGAATTTGCGCCGCGCCGGGGTGTTATAGAACAGGTCGACGGCTTCGACCGTGGTGCCCGGCGGGTGGGCCGCGGGCTGCGGCGCGCCGACCGCCGCCCCGCCGTGACAGATGACCCGAAAAGCCGGCGCGGAGTCCGCCACCCGCGAGGTCACGGTCAGGCGCGACACCGCGGCGATGCTGGGCAACGCCTCGCCGCGAAAACCCAGGGTGCCGACGTCAAACAAATCGTCGAAACGGGTCAGTTTGCTGGTGGTATGGCGCGACAGCGCGAGTTGCATTTCCGTCTCGGGGATGCCAACGCCGTCATCCTGCACCGCGATTCGCTTGAAGCCGCCGCACTCGGTGTGCACGCGGATGTGCGTGGCACCGGCGTCGATGCTGTTCTCCAGCACTTCTTTCAGCAGCGACGCCGGGCGCTCGATGACTTCGCCGGCGGCGATTTGGTTGATCAATCGGTCATCCAACTGGATGATGGCGCGACCCGCAGGACGGCGGTCGGACTCAGCGGTTTGCATAGCGACTCTTGTTTTTGGCCAGGTAGCGGTCGATTCCGGCGGCGATGGCGGCGGCGATGCGGTCTTGATGGCGCGCGTTCATCAGCAGTTTCTCCTCGCCGGGATTGGTGATGTACGCGGTCTCGACCAGGATGGACGGAATGTCCGGCGATTTCAGCACCACGAAGCCGGCCTGCTCGACGCGCTGGCTGTGCAAGTGGCCGATTTTCCGCAACTCGTCGAGCACCTCGCGCCCGAACTGAATGGATTCGTTGACCGTTTTGCTCATCGATAAATCCAGCAGCACTTCGGCCAGCAAGTTGTCCTTGTCTATCAAACTGACGCCGCCGATCAGGTCGGAAGCGTTTTCCTTGCCGGCCAGCCACTTGGCGGTTTCGCTGGAGGCGCCGCGCTGCGACAGCGCATACACCGAAGCGCCGCGCGCAGCCGGGTTCTTGAAGCCGTCGGCGTGAATCGACACGAAAAAATCGGCCTGGCGGCGGCGGGCGATGCGGGTGCGCTTGCGCAGCGGGATGTAGTAGTCGCCGGTGCGGGTCAATTCGGCGCGCAGCCCGGGGCGCCGGTCGACCTGCTCTTTGAGTTTTTTGGCGATCTGCAGCACCACTTTTTTCTCGTAGGTGCGCTTGCCCACGGCGCCCGGGTCTTCGCCGCCGTGCCCGGGGTCGATCAGCACCAGCAATTCGCTTGCGGGCCGCACAAGCGGCGGCGAAGGGGTCGCCGCCCGGTAGAAGTCCACCACCAGGCGGTGTTGATAGCGGTCGGCGGGCGGCAGCATCTGGATGGAGTAGCGCGCCGGATTTTTCAAGTCGAAGACCAGGCGCGTAACCCCCTTTTTCGGGGAGCCGGCGCGCATGCGGCGGATGAACTGCCCGCCGTCTTCCGCCCCCGGCAGGCGGCGCGCGAGGCGCACCCCGGTCAGGTCGATCACCACCCGGGCCGGGTCTTCCAGGCTAAAGGCGTTGAAGTCCGCCCGCCGGTTCATGTCAAACACGATGCGCGAGCGGTGCGGCGCGTGCCACAGGCGGATGTCCTTGACGGTCGCAGTGCCGGGCGCAATCGCAGCGCGTGCGCTCGACGAAGGCGGGGCGGAGGCGCAGCCTTGAAGGGTAAGCGCCGCCAGCAGCAGAACCGGCGCCGCTGTCAGGCGGCCCGCGTTCAGCATGGCCGCGGCCGGTGAGTCACCCCGGTGCCGGGCACACCGCCGTCGATGCGCACCCGGCGCGCGTCGCCGTGGTAGCGGATGTCGATGTAAAAATCCGGCAACGGCATCCGCCCGGCGCCGCGCTGTGGCCATTCCACCAGCAGAATAGAACAGCCGTCGAGAAAATCGCGCAGCCCGGTCATTTCCAGTTCGGCCGGGTCCTCCAAGCGGTATAAATCGAAGTGGTATATGTCGCGGCCGCCCGGCGCGTAGTGCTCGACTAAGGTGTAGGTGGGGCTGGTCACCGCCCCCCGGTGGCCCATGCCGCGCAGAATGCCGCGCGCCAGCGTGGTCTTGCCGGCGCCGAGATCGCCGTCTAAAAACACAACAGCGCCGCCACCGATGCAGCCCGCCCAGGAATGGCCGAGTTCGAGCATCGCGTCTTCTGACGGAATGTTGAAAGACTGCATGAGGCTATTTGGCCGGGTTTGCGTTGTCGATCATGCCAATGGAGATCACCGGGAGGAGCCGTCAGCACCATCCATGCCGTGGTATTTCAAGCATGGGAGAAAGATACCTTAATCGTTTGCCTGATGCCACCCCATTACCGCTGGTAATGCCCCGCTTGATGGCCGGGTTACCCGATCAATTCACGCGCTCGGAAGCCAGAGGGCTTGATTTGCGCGCCGGATGCCCTTTTCCACCGGCTGTGAGTGCACGGCGACTTTTCTTGTCCAAGCCGCCCTATTCCGGAGGGAGGGGGACAAAGGGAGAGGGGAAACTCAGCCCCCTCACCATCGGCGGATTTGAGATGACAACGGCGCTTTTTTCACCATACACCCGGCAATGCCATGTGTTTCTACAGTTTTGCATCACGGCTTTTTTCAATGCGCCGAATGAGCGGCGCCAACCCGGCGATGACATCCCGCGCCAGCAAGCCCCTCTCCCCGGTTTCCTTCACCGCCGCATCGGCCGCGCTCGCATGCAGCCAGACCGCGGCGCTGGCGGCGGCCATGGCGGGCAGCCCCTGGGCTAACAGCGCGCCGGCGATTCCCGACAGCACATCGCCCATGCCGGCGCTGGCCATGCCCGGATTGCCCCGGTCGCACACCAACATCCCGCCTTGTGCGCAGACCACTAAGGTGCCGGCTCCTTTGAGGACGCAGACGCCGCCGAAGCGCTCGGCGATGGCGCGCGCGGCGCCGGGGCGGTCGGCTTGAATGTCGGCGGTTGTGGATTGCAACAGCCTGGCGGCTTCGCCCGGATGCGGAGTCAGCACCCGGTTTGAGGGCCGGCGCATGGAATCGCCGCAGGTATGCGCCAGGCGCGCCAGGTGATTAAGGCCGTCTGCGTCCACCACCATCGGCAATTCACTGTCGATGAAACGCTGGAACACTTGCGCGCTCCAGTGGGATTGGCCGAGGCCGGGCCCGAGCACCAGCACATCGGCGCGCGCGCCGGGGGCCTGCGGGGACAGTTGGCCGGCGTCGGCGCTCATCAACTCGGCGTGGCGAAGCGCGGCAAGGTCGAGATGGTCTTCGGTGCTGGCGATAGTCACCAAACCGCTGCCGCAGCGCAACGCGGCTTCCCCGGCCAACAGCACCGCACCCAACATGCCGCGCCCGCCGCCGACCACCAGCACGCGCCCGGCGTCGCCTTTGTGCATGTCAAGCGCGCGGCGCTTAAGGGTGGGCGCGGCGATGATGCGCGCAACCGGCGCCACCGCGCGCCGCGCCTCGGGGGGAATGCGCAGGTCCTCGAAAACCACCCGCCCGGCGCGGCTGCGCCCCTGCCCGGTCAGCAGGCCTAATTTCAGGCCGATGAAGGTGACGGTCAGGTCGGCGGTGACGCACGGGGAAAACGCCAATCCGGTGTCGCTGTGCAAACCGGATGGCATGTCGAGCGCGACCACCGGGCAGCCGGCGTCGTTGATGGCGCGCACCAACCGGGCGGCAAGGCCCTGCGGCGCGCGGCTCAAGCCGACCCCGAACAGCGCATCGACCACCAGGTCGGCGGCGGCCAACGCCGCACAATCGCCTTCGCCTTGCACTGCAACGATGGCGCCGCCGCCGTCCCGGTAGTCGCGGGCGGCGGTGGCGGCGTCGGCGGTGGCCGGCTTAGCCGCAGCCAGCACGGTCACGCCCATGCCGATGCGCCGCGCGCACCCGGCCACCACATAGCCGTCGCCGCCGTTATTGCCCGGCCCGCACACCACGACCATGCGGCCTGAGCCGCTGTACCGCTCCATGATGCGCGCAAACGCCGCCTCCCCCGCGCGCCGCATCAGCATGATGCCGGGCACGCCGTGCTGTTCGATGACGATGCGGTCGAGTTCCCGGGTCTGGCGCGACTGGTAGATTTCCGCGGGGAGCATGGTTTGGGGCCGGCGGTGGCGATGGAAAGCGGGCGCCTTTAATTTACAATAGGGGAGCGGCAAAAGACACCGCAACCGCGCCCTCAAGTTTGAGGGCCCGGCTTTTCCGGGCGGCGGGCAAACTCCTCAAGAACACGGGCGTGGCGGGCGTTGCCGGGCATGCCGGATGCGCGGGCAATTTGTTTTACAATCACCGCCGATCCAATCGCCGCAGGCCGCCCCGCCCCGTTACCCGGTTCAGTTTCCCATGCCCCCATCGCCGCTCAATTACTCCGCCCTTGGCGAGTTAATCAAAGCCTGGGGCGCGCAGTTGGGGTTTGCGCATACCGCCATCAGCGATGTGGACCTCGGCGAGGCGGAACAGCACCTCGCCGCCTGGTTGGCGCGCGGGTTTCACGGCGAGATGGCGTATATGTCGAAGCATGGGCGCAAGCGCACGCAGCCGGCCCGGTTGGTGGCGGACACCGTCCGGGTGATCACGGTGCGCATGGATTACCTGCCGCAGCGCATGGACGCGGCGCAGGCGGCGCTGTCCGATTCGCACATCGGGTATATCTCCCGTTATGCGCTGGGGCGGGATTATCACAAGGTGATGCGCCGCAAACTGCAGAAACTGGCGCAGCGCATCACTCGCGAGGCCGGCGCCTTCGGCTACCGCGCGTTTTGCGACAGCGCCCCGGTCATGGAAAAAGCGCTGGCGCAGAAATCCGGCCACGGCTGGATTGGCAAGCACACCAACCTGCTTAACCGGACCAGCGGTTCGTGGTTTTTTCTCGGCGAACTGTATACCGATCTGCCGCTGCCGGTGGATGCGCCGGTCGGCGCGCACTGCGGCAGTTGCACGGCGTGCCTCGACATCTGCCCCACCGACGCCATTGTCGCGCCGTATCAACTGGACGCGCGGCGCTGCATTTCCTATCTGACCATCGAACTGCACGGCGCCATCCCGGTGCCGCTGCGCAAGGCCGTCGGCAACCGCATCTTCGGCTGCGACGACTGCCAACTGGTGTGCCCGTGGAACCGCTACGCCCGCCTCGCCTCGCAAGCGGATTTCGCCATTCGCCACCGCCTGGATGCGCGCGCCCTGACCGAGTTGTTCGCCTGGGACGAGCGCGACTTCAAGCGGTTTACCGAAGGCTCGGCGATCCGGCGCATCGGCCACATTCGCTGGCTGCGCAACATCGCCGTGGCGTTGGGCAATGCAAGCAATGCGCGCGCCGGCGATGCGGTCATCTCGGCGCTGCGAAGCCGCCGCGCGCATCCCCACCCCCTGGTGCGCGAGCATGTGGACTGGGCGCTGGCGCAGCACGCCGAACCCGGCCGGGGCGGCGAATGATTTCGCGGCCGATGGCGGTTCGACGGCCGCCCTCCCGCCGATATTGATTAAGGCAATACAAAATATGCGGGATACCCATTTGCCGCGTTGATGGTTTGCGCCTATCCTGTCGATACTGCGGTGGCCATCGGTGGCCGCCGGCCGCGGCGCCAGTCGCCGTTATCCGTTTTTTTGACTTTGAATGAAAAGGGGTTCACGATGCAATTGACACACGAAAGAGAGTTTACCTACACCCGCGCCTATCGCGGCCCGCTGCGCTGCGTCATCCTCGACTGGGCCGGCACCACCATGGACTTCGGCTGCATGGCGCCGGCCGTGGTGTTCTGCCAGGTGTTTGAAAAAGCCGGCGTGCCCATCAGCGTCGAGGAAGCGCGCATCCCGATGGGCGCGCACAAAAAGGTGCATATCGGCCTGATTTGTGAAATCCCGAGCGTGCGCCGCCGATGGGTGGAAACCCACGGCACCGAGCCGACCGACGAGGATGTCAGCCGCATGTTCGATGATTTTGTCCCCATGCAGGAGGCCTGCCTGTCGGATTATTCGCAATTGATTCCGGGCACCCTGGAGGTCATCGCCGAATGCCGCAACCGGGGCTACAAAATCGGCTCCACTTCCGGCTACCTGCCGGGCATGCTGGCGATCAACCAGGCCGACGCCGAAAAGCAGGGCTATGTTCCCGACGCCACTTTCGGCGCCGGCGATGTTGCGCGCGGCCGACCGTTCCCGCACATGGTGCTGCGCAACCTGGTGGAACTGGACATTTCACCGGTGCAGTCGGCGGTCAAAATCGACGACACCCTGACCGGCATCGAGGAAGGCCTGAACGCCGGCTGCTGGGCCATCGGCCTGGCCATCTCCGGCAACGAGATGGGCATTCAACTCGACCAGTGGAACGCCTTCGATGAGGCGGTCAAGCAAAAGCACCGCGAGCGCATCTATCCGAGCATGTATCAGCGCGGCGCGCACTATGTCATCGACAGCATCGCCGATTTAATCCCCTGTTTGGACGACATCGAAGCGCGCTTGAAGCGCGGCGAAAAACCCTAGGCAAAACTGAATGGAAGCCGATTTCTGGCATCAGCGCTGGGCGGCGGGGCGGCTGGGCTTTCACCAGGCCAGGGTCAACTCGCGGTTGAAGAAATTCTGGGCCGCGCTGGCGCCGGAGCCGGGCGCCGCGGTGTTGGCGCCGTTGTGCGGCAAGTCGCTGGACATGCTGTGGCTGGCGCGCGCCGGACACCGCGTTATCGGGATCGAAATCAGCGACATCGCCTGCCGCGATTTCTTTGCCGAAAACGGCCTGCGTTGCACGGTTGAAGACGGCGCGCCTTTTGTTCGTTTTATTGGAAACGCCGGCGGCGATATCGAGTTGTGGTGCGGCGACTGGTTCGATTTGAAGGCCGGCGACCTGGACGGCGTTCGACTGGTTTATGACCGCGCCGCGTTGATCGCGCTGCCGGAACCCATGCGCGCCGGCTACGCGGCGCATTTGGCCGAGTTGCTGCCGCCGCGCGCGCGGGTTTTTCTCATCAGCATGGATTACGACGAGAGCAGGATGAAAGGCCCGCCGTTTTCGGTGCCGGAAGCGGAAGTGCGCGGGTTGTTCGAGGCGAATTTCTCGGTGGAAATCATCACCCAATCATCCGGCCCCGACATTGTCGGCAACCTCGCCGAGCGCGGGTTGGATTCGTTGAATGAAAAGGTGTATCGATTGCAGCGGTTGTAATTGCGTTCGCCCCCTCTCCCTCCGGGAGGGGGCCGGGGAGAGGGGCTGCAGGCAAGAAAAGGCAGCGGACCCGGGTCGATGAAAAACACAGCCGTTTCGCCCCTTGCCCCGGGTCGCGGCCCGCGCTTTTCCATCGCCGGCAACGGCGGATTGGGGTTTTCCGAATGTAACGGCCCCAGCCCGCCGCGGCGACGGCGACCGTCAATACCGATACGGCACGCCGACTTGCTCCATCACCGCCGTGTAATCCTTGAAAATCTGCACCACGCGGGCGGCGCGCGGGCTGATGGAGGCGATTTCGTCCCAGAACTCCTCCGCGTCCTTGACCACCTGATTCCACTCGTCGGCGGGAATCGTGGTCAGTTCCATCTTCTTGCCTTCGGCGCGCAGTCTGGCCTCGCCGCCCCAATACCACACCTGGCGGTAGTAGTGCGAACTGTCCATTGACAACTTGAACAACTCCTGCAAATGCGGCGGCACCGCCTCCCAACTGCGGGTGTTGGCGAAATACGAACCGCACCATGCGCCGGTGACATTGTTGAGAAGCGCGTAGTCGCATACATCGGCCCATCCGACTTCGTACGCTTCGGTGAATCCGCACCACGCGACACCGTCCAACTCGCCGGTTTGCAACGCGACTTCGACATCATCCCACGGCAGAGTCACCGGCACCAAACCGTACCGCGACAAGAACCGCCCGGCGGTCGGCACGCCGAACACGCGCTTGCCGCTCATGTCTTTGATGCTGCGAA
>JAPPQJ010000128.1 GCA_028817015.1 Gammaproteobacteria bacterium | reverse complement strand
GTTCGCATTTTCATGTTATTTGGAGAAATATTTTCTCCACTTTTAAGAATGCGGAGAGTTTTTACACGGACCCCGCACTGGCGGGTGTTCCGGCGCAAATACGCCCCGGAGTCAATCCGCCACAGCCGGCCGCCGGCGCTGGCGGGTCTGCCAATGCGGGTCGGTGAAAAAGGGCAGGTCGGAAGGCGGCAGCGGGTTGCGTTCGGCGATCAGGTCGGCGGCCTTCTCGCCGATCATCATGACCGGGCCGTTCAGGTTGCAGGAAGTGATCACCGGCATAATCGAGGCGTCGGCGATACGCAGCCCTTCCAGGCCGTGCACGCGGCAGGCCGGGTCGACCACCGACATCGAGTCCCGGCCCATTTTGCAGGTGCCGGCGGGATGGTAGGAGGACTGGACGTGGGCGCGCAGCCAGGCGTCCATGTCCCGGTCGGTGCGCACTTTTGGCCCCGGCAGCATTTCGTGGTCGTGGAAATCGCGCATCGCCGGCTGCGCCAGAATCTCGCGGGCCAAACCAAACCCGGCTCGAAGCTCGGTGAAGTCCGCCTCGTTGTCGAGAAAGTGGAAGCATATCCGGGGCGGCGTGTCCGGATCGGATGACCCCAGTTTGACCCAGCCTCGGCTGGCGCTTCGTTGCGTACTCACCTGCACCTGGAAGCCGTGCCCGCGCATAAAATCCTTGCTCCCCTCGGCGACCGCGACCGGAAACAGATAGAGTTGGATGTCGGGAAAGCGCACCCCGGCGGCACTGCGGATGAAAGCGCCGCATTCAAAGTGATTGCTGGCCAGCAGGCCGTCGCGCTTGAACAGCCAGCGAAGCGTCGCCCGCCCCTGGGAGGGGAGATTCAAATGGCGGTATAGGGAGACCGGCTGCTTGCACGCCGCCTGAATCGCGCTTAGCGGGTGGTCCATCAAGTTCATGCCGACGCCGGGCAGGTCATGGACCACCGTGATGCCCTGCCGGCGAAGGGAGTCGGCCGGGCCGACCCCGGACAGCATCAGAAGTTTCGGCGTGTTGAATGCGCCGGCGCTGAGAATGATCTCGCGGCGCACATGAACCCGGCGCGGCCGGCCCCGGTGACGATAGTCGAGGGCCACGGCGCGGCGTCCGTCGAACACGATGCGGTCAGCGTGGGCGCGGGTTTCGACCGACAAGTTGGAGCGCCTCCCGGCCGGGCGGAGGTAAGCCCTGGCGGTGCTCTGGCGCAAGCCGCCGGCGATGTTCATCGGGAACAACCCGTATCCCTCCTGCCGGTAGCCGTTCACATCCTCGGTGAAATCATAGCCCGCCTCATCGCAGCAGCGCATGAAGGCGCGGGAGATCGGGTTGAGGTCGCGCACGCTGGAGACGCCGACCGGGCCATCCGCTCCCTGATACGGGTTTTGGGCATGCGCGCCGCGCTCCAGGCGCTGGAAATAGGGCAGGACTTCGCGGTATGACCAGCCATCGGCGCCGGCCTCGGCCCACGCCTCATAGTCCAGCGCGTGGCCGCGCAGATAGACCAGGCCGTTGATGCTCGACGAGCCGCCCACCACCCGGCCCCTCGGCTGACTCAAACGCCGGCCATTGAGGCGGGGCTCCGGCTCGGATTGGTAGTTCCAGTTATAGCGGCGCGCGTTGAACGCCCATCTCGCCGCCGCCGGGATGTGCAGGATCGGATTCAGGTCGCGCCGCCCGGCTTCGATGAGCAACACCGTGGCCTGCGCGTCGGCGCTCAGGCGCGCGGCCACGATGGCCCCGGCGCTGCCGGCGCCGACCACCAGGTAATCCACTTCACGCAGGCCGCTCATCGAGTGGACGGCGGCGAGCGCAACGGCGGGGCGTAAAGCGCGGTCATGATGGCTCTGCCTTACCGCCCTGGTAGTCGTTCAGGGTAAAAAACAGGGTGTCGCCGATTTGGCACAGGGCCGGGTGCCGTTTGGTGAACACCACGCCGCCGCGCTTGAAATGAAGTTGGGCCGGCGCGCGCCACGGCTGCCGGACATCCCAGATATAGCCGGCGAATTGCCCGTCTTCCACCTCGTCGCCGATCTCGACGGCCGGCTCGAACACGCCGTCCTGATAGGCGAATATGTAGTTTTCCTCGTTCTGCATGGCCATCATGCGGGGCTCGAATTGGGGCGGGTCGGTGGGGTAGCCGCCGGCTAAAACCCCCAAGCGTTTCAGGCAGCGTTTCAAGCCCTGGTCGCCCAATTCCCGAATCCACGGCGTGATGGTGCCGGCGCCGCCCAGTTCAGTGCTGACATAGATGATGTCCTTAGGCAGCGCTTCGCCCGACAGCGTGGTCTCGTGCACCCGGTCGCCGACCAACGCCAGCGGCGCGCCGAACAATTTCAGGAATTCCAGTTGCATCGAGTCCTTGGCCCGGTCTCCGGTCAGCCTGATTTTGCACGACGGCCAGTGGTTGCTGGAGGAGCCGGCCGAATGCAGGTCGAAAACCGCGTCAACCCGGTCGAGCAGCCCGGTGATGAACCAGGCGATGGCCTCGGTCGGCGTGCCGTTCTTGTGGCCGGGGAACAGGCGGTTGAGATTGCCCTCGCCGCCGTGGTCCAGCGGCGAGGTGCGCCGCCCGGCAAAAACCGCCGGCGCATTGGCGGCGGGCAGGAAGAGGATTTGCCCGGCGATGTCGTGCGGCGACAGTTTGTGATACAGGTCGATGAGGATGGAAATCCCTTCGTATTCGTCGCCGTGATTGCCGCCCACCAGCAGCGCACGCGGGCCGTCTCCGTTCTTGATGGACATGACCGGCACCGGCAGCCAGCCGTATGCGGAGCGGTGGCTGGAATACGGCACGCGGATGTAGCCGTGGTGTTTGCCGTCGAGGGAGAAGTCGATTTCACTGGACGGAGCGCCGATGCTGACTTTTGGGCAGGGCATGGTTGGCCTCTTCGGTTGGGGTGGACAGGGCGGCGGGCCGCGGTCAGGGCCGCGCCCGGTATTCGTCGCAGGCTTTGCCGAGGCCGGCGATGCCGCGGCGAATGTCTTCGGGGCCGGCGAAACTATAGGCCAGGCGAAGGTGGTTGGCCGGCGCCTGGTTGGGGAAGCACAGGCGCCCCGAACTCACTTCCACGCCGTGCTCGAGAGCCAGGGACGCGACCCGTTCGGCGTCCATGTCTTCGGGCAGTGTCAGCCACAGAAAATAGCCGCCCTGCGGGGTTCGCACCGCCGCCTGCGGGCAATGCGCGGCCAGGGCCTCGACCATCACATCGCGGTGGAGGCGCATCGCGGCGCTCAGTTGGCTGATGTGCTCGGCTAATTTGTCGCTGCGCATCAGGTCGGCGACGATGCGCTGCGCGAACGGGCTGGTGCCGCCGTTTGCCTTGTGCATGGCCATGCGGGCCACCACCTCCCGGTCGCCAATCGCCCATCCCACGCGCAACCCCGGGGCGAGGATTTTGGACACTGTTCCCAGGGCCACGACCACGCCGTCGCGGTCGAAAGATTTAACCGGCGCGACCGCCTCCCCGTGGAAACGCACCCGCCGGTACGGGTCATCTTCAAGGATGATGAAGCCGTGGGCCCGGGCCAGTTCGACCAGGCGCATGCGGCGCGCCTTTGATGTGGTGATTCCGGTCGGGTTGTGAAAATCCGGCACATCGAAAAGCAGTTTGGGCGCTCGCTCGCCGTTGGCCTCCAGCCGTTTAAGTTGCGCTTCCAGTTCATCGGTGTCGAGACCGTCCTCGTCCTGGCCGACGCTGACAAAGGCCGCGCCGTGGGCGCGCATGATCTGCAATGCGGTCATATAGGTCGGCCGGGTGACGATGATGCGGTCGCCGGGCTCGATGAAGACCCGGCAGGCCAGATCCAGCGCATCTTTCGCGCCGTAGGTGATCAGCACGTTGTCCGGCGTGCACGCTACGCCGTCGGCGGCGACGAATTGGCAAATGGCTTCACGCAAGTCGGCGATGCCCATTAGCGGGCCGTATTGCAGGGCTTGGTGCGGGCGGCGGGCGGCCCCGGCGGCCTCGTGCGCCACATCCGGGAGCAGCGGCGGATAGGCCAGGCCGCTGCTGAGCAGGATCGCCCCGGGGCTGTGGTCGTATATGGAGGCGCCTAAAATTTCGGCCTGACGGGCGTATCGGTAGATGGTCATTTTTTAGATAAAAATCAAATGTTTGGTGAGCCCCTGCGGGCCCGGCAAGGGCCGGGCCCGCAGGGCGGTATTGGAGATGTTTAAGGATATTCAGGCGCGGTTCGGATTTGACATTGCCAAAAAACAATATATCATATATTATAATTTCCACCAAACCTCCATCCACCCATCACCATCACCCATAGAAACTGCCCATGTCTCCCGAATACCCGGATTTCCCCGAAGCCGAATTTGAAACCCGCTACGCCCGCACCCGGGCCTTGATGGCCGAGCACGGCATGGACGCGCTGTTCATCACCGAGAAGTTGAACTACGGCTACTTCTCGGGCCACCGTTCGTGCCAGAACCCCATCGACAAAATCCGCTCCTACATGTTCATCCTGCCCAAGGACGACGAACCGGTGCTCATCACCATGCCCTTCGAGGTGATGCAGGTCGAGCAAACCACCTACATCAAAAATATTAAAACCATCGGCGGATTGACCGGGCACCCGCAGTTCATCATCGACACCTTGAAGTCCATGGGCCTGGGCAAAGCGCGCATCGGCGCGGAACTGGGGCGCGAGCAGTATCTCGGCACCAACTTCGTCGCCATGAATGAAATCATGGCCGGCCTGCCGGGCGCGGAATTCGTCGATGCGGCGCCCGTCATTTTGCAGGTGCGGGTCATCAAGTCGCCGCGCGAGATCGAATACTGCCGCCGGGCGGCGCGCATCACCGCGCAGTCCGAAAAGGAAATTTTCCGGGAGGTGCACGCCGGCATGACCGAGAACCAAATCGCGGTCAAACTGCGCACCCGGCTGTTTGAAAAGGGCGCGGAGGACCTGACCTTGCTGTGCGTGGTCTCCGGGCCGTCCACCGGCGGCATCTGCCTGCTGCCGACCGACCGCGTGGTCAAAAAGGGGGAAACCCTCGGTTTCGACTGCGGCGTGACCTACCGGGGTTATTGCTGCGACATGGCGCGCACCGCATCGGTCGGCGAGCCGTCCGACGAACTGCGCGAATTCTACGCCTGGATGATGCGCCTGCGCCACGACTGCAACATGATGCTGCGCCCCGGCAAATCGCCGCGCGACTTAGTCGAAGTGGTCGACCGCTATCTCGATGAACGCGGCCTAAAGACCATGGGCGTCGGGCGGGTCGGCCACGGCGTCGGCTTTGAAACCACCGAATATCCTTCGTTGGCCGCCTTCGAGGACATCACCTTCCAGAAGGGAATGGTGTTCGCCTGCAATCCCAACTTCGCCAACCACCTCGGCTTCCTCAACGCCGAGGACAACTGGGCGGTTACCGACGACCAGCCGGACCTGCTGACCGATCCCATCGCGCCGATGGAGATTCCGGTGATCGAAGCCTGACCGCCATACCGCCATTCATCCATGCACAGAGGGCAAAGACCATGAACCATTTCACACCGACGCGACACGCGGTTTTGGCCGCGACGAGAGCGGCTTTTTTTGCGTTGGCCGCCGGCGCGCTGGCCGCCGCACCGGCCTCGGCGCAGTCCCTGCAAGAGCGGGGCGAGGGCGGCGGGGTGCGCGTCGCCTTTTATAATTTCAAGCCATACGCCTATGTGGACCAAAACGGCGCGCTGACCGGCGAGCAGGTCGAGATACTGCGCCACATATTGGCGCGAATGGGCGTCAATATCGCAAGCGAAAAGGCCACGGAGTGGGGCAACCTGATCCCGGGCATCAACGCCGGGCGTTTTGATATCGTGGCCGCCGGGATGTTCGTGACCGAAAAGCGCTGCCGGGCGGTGCGGTTTTCCGAGCCGACCTTCGGCATTCAGCAGGGGCTGGTGGTGCCCAAAGGCAACCCCAACGGCATCGTCGATTACAACACCATTCGCGACAAAGGACTCAAAGTCGCCGCGGTGTCGGGTTCAGCCCAGGTCGGATACGCGGAAAAATCCGGCATCGACCCGGCCAACATCGTGCAGTTGCCCGACAACCCCACCGCCATCGCCGCCCTGCGCGCCGGGCGCGCTCATGTCTATGCGGTGTCAGCCCCCGGCGCGCGCGAACTGGCCGCCGGGTTGCCGGAGCAGGACATGGAAACCACCCGGCCTTTCTCGGTCATCGCCGGGGAGCCGGCCATCGCGCACGGTGCCTACGCCTTTCGCAAGGAGGACGGCGATTTCGTCGATGAATTCGACGCCCATTTAAGCGCCTTCATCGGCACCCCGGCGCACATCGCCATCATGGAAAAACACGGCATGTCGGCGGCCGAGTTGCCGCAACTTGGAACCGCCGAACTTTGCGGCGGGTGACCCGCATTTGCCGGCCGGCGGCGCGCAACGAGCGGGGTGACAAGCGCATGGCCAAGGCGGCATCGGCCGGGCTGAGTGGGAACCCAACCGCGGCTTCGGGCCCCGGGCGGGTTGGCCGTTGCGCGGACTATCAACTGGACGACGGTCCCGGGGGATATCGAATCGGGTTGCTTGCCTTGTCAAGCGACCTGGTGGTCGAGCGCGACTTAATGGATATGCGGCCCGGCAACGATGTTTTGATTTTTACCAACCGGGTCGATTTTCACCGGGATTGCGATGTCGAGAGCCTCGCGGCCATGGCGCTCGACTTGACCGAGGCGGCGCGCGCCATCATTCCCGGCAGCCGGCTTGATGCGCTGATATATGCGTGCACCTCGGGCACCGCGGTTATCGGCGTGGAGCGGGTGGAGGCGGCGCTGCACGCTGCGCGGCCGGAGGCGCTTTGCGTTACACCGATCACCGCCGCCCAGGCGGCCTTTGACGCGCTGGGGGCCGGGCGCATTGCGGTTCTGACCCCGTATATCGAAGAAGTCGCGGCGCGGGTGGCGCGCGCTTTGGCCGAGCGCGGCCTGCCGCCCGTGGCCACGACCAGTTTCAACATCGCAAAACCCGGCGACATCAGCGCGGTCACTCCCGCGTCGATTCATGCCGCCGCCCTGGCCGCCGATTGCCCCGAAGCCCAGGCCATGTTCATCTCCTGCACGGATTTCAGATCCCTGGAGGCGGTGCCCCAAATCGAGCGCGACTTGGGCAAACCGGTTGTTACCAGCAACCAGGCCATGTTCTGGATGGCGTTGCGGTCGGCCGGTTATAAGGCCCCGATAACCGGATACGGCCGCCTCCTGGAGTTATGATGACCGGCCGCCTGATGGCCATCGCCGCGCTCATCGCCTTCCTGCTGGGCATCGTGGTCGCGACCTTCTCCGAGACGCGCATTTTTATGCCGGCCCTTCTGCGAGGCGCGGCGGTCACGCTCCAGGTGGCCGGCCTCTCTTTTCTGCTCATGGTGGCCGCCGCGTTGACCGCAGGTGCGGCAAAGACCAGCCCTTTCCCGCCGGTTCGCTGGATGGCCGGCGCTTATATCGAGATTTTTCGCGGCACCTCGTTGCTGGTTCAACTGTTCTGGTTCTACTTTGTCATGCCCGAGTTTGGCGTCACCCTGCCGGCCATGGCGGCCGGGGTGCTGGGCATCGGCCTTAATTTCGGCGCTTACGGCGCGGAAATCGTCCGCGGCGCCATTCAATCCGTTCCAAAGGGGCAGCGGGAGGCCGCCACCGCCCTTAACATCAAGCCGCTGCACCGCCTTGTTCGCATTGTGATGCCGCAGGCCATGATCATCATGGTTCCGCCGATGGGCAACCTGACCATTGAAATGGTCAAGGCGACTTCGGTTGTCTCGGCGGTGACCCTGGTGGACATCACCTACGCCTCGGTGCAGCAAAACCAAATCCACTACCGAACGGTTGAAATTTTCATGGTGACCCTGGTGCTCTACTACTGCCTTTCGCAGTTGATTCGATTCAGCATGGGCGTGCTGGAGGCGCGCGCCACCCGCCACCTTTGCACCGGGCATTGAGCGCATGAACTGGGACTGGCAGTTCACCTTTGAAGTGGTTGTGCCGAGGCTGCTGGCGGTCGTGCCGGTCACCATCCAGGCGACCGTGCTTTCTTTCCTGCTGGCGCTTGTTCTCGGCCTTGCCCTGATGCTGTTGCGCATTTCCCCGCTGCGCGTCATCTCGATTCCGGCCGGCGAGATCATCGAGTTCATCCGCGGCACGCCGCTGCTGGTGCAGTTGTTTTTCCTGTTTTTTCTGCTCCCCGAAATCGGCATCGTGCTGCCGCCGTTGACCACCGGCATTGTCGGGCTGGGGATTTACAACGCCGCCCTGTGCGCCGAGGTGTACCGGGCGGGCATCCTGAATGTTCCGGCCGGCCAGTGGGAAGCGGCCAAAGCGTTGAACTTAAGCGCCTGCCGCACCTACCGGGACATCATCATTCCCCAGTCGCTGCCGCCGATTGTGCCGGCCCTCGGCAATTATTTCATCGGCATCTTCAAGGAGACGCCGCTGCTGTCGTTCCTGGCCGTGGCGGAGCTCATGCACGCATCCAAACTCATCGGCTCGGAGTATTACCGTTTTACCGAAGCGGTGACCGTGGCCGGCGTTTTCTTCCTTGTTATGAGCCTCGCCGCCGCCGCGCTGGTGCGGTTTGCCGAAGGCCGTATTCGCGGGAGGATTCTCCATTGACCCAACCCAAAATAAAATTCGACCGTGTAACCAAGCGCTACGGTCCGCTGACCGTGCTGAACCAAATCTGCCTCGACATCGACCCCGGCGAATTGGTGACCATCATCGGCCCGTCCGGGTCGGGCAAGACCACGGTGCTGCGCGTATTGATGACGCTGGAAAGCATCGACGACGGGGTCATCTACATCGACGGCGAGCCTTTCAACAAGATGCGGGCGGGCGGTGCGCTGGCGCCGGCGAGCAACGCGCATATCAGGCGGTTGCGCGCCCGCATCGGCATGGTGTTTCAGAATTTCAACCTGTTTCCGCACATGAGCGCGCTGGACAACTGCATTGAGGCGCCGATTCACTCGCTCGGCCTGGCGCGCGGCGAGGCGGTCAATCGGGCCGATGAACTGCTGGATATGGTCGGCCTCGCCGGCCTGCGCAGCCGCTATCCGAGCCAGTTGTCCGGCGGCCAGCAACAGCGCGTCGCCATCGCCCGGGCCCTGGCCATGCAGCCCGAGATTCTCCTGTTCGACGAGCCGACCTCGGCGCTGGACCCGGAGATGGTCGGCGAGGTGCTGCAAGTCATTCGCGACCTGGCTTCGGCGCACAGTTACACCATGCTGCTGGTCACCCACCAGATGGGCTTTGCCCGGGAGGTGTCGGACCGGGTCTGCTTTTTCGACGCCGGCCAATTTGTCGAACAGGGCCCGCCGCAGGAACTCCTCGGCTCGCCGAAGAACGAGCGCGCCAGGCAGTTTTTGAGCAAGGTGCTGGAGGCGCGTTGATGTCCGCCAATCCATGCAAACGCCTGGGATTGATCTGGCCCGACACCGGCGAGGCGCTCTCGCGCTTTGAGATGGCGCAGGCGCAACACCTCAACCGCGCCTTCGGATGCGATGAACTGGCCTTTGATGTGGAATGCGCCAGGGCTCCGCCCGGCCACGGCGTCGACGCCTTGTTCAAAGCGGGCCAGGTGGCGGGGCTTGTACGGGCGGCGGTTTCGCTGGCGCAAAGGGGCGCGCAGGCGGTGGTTTGGGCCTGCACTTCCGGGAGTTTTATCGGCGGATGGCAATGGGGGCTGGAGCAGCGCGCCGAGTTGCGCGCGCAAACCGGCCTTCCCGTGACCAGCGCCACTTTGGCCCTGGTCTCCAGTTGCCGGCAATTGGGGTATCGGTCGCTGGATGTGCTAAGTCCGTATCCCCGGGCGGTGTCGGAAATTTTCCTGGCCTGCCTCAGGGAAGCCGGGTTGCGGGTGGCCGGCAGCCGAGTGCTCGATTCCGACAGCGCGACCGCCTCCGCTGCGCTTCGCCTCGCCGACCAGTGCCGGGCTTTCGCGCGCGGCGGCCGGCTCAGCGGCGATGCGGTGATCATCCCGGACACCGCGGTCAACTCGCTGTCGCTAATCCCCGAGTTGGAAACCGCATTGGGCAAGCCGGTGGTGACCGCCAACCAGGCGTGCCTGCACCAGGGCGCGGTTTTGCTTGGCGCCGCCGGGGCCCTGGCCGGGAAGGAGGCGTTTCGCCGGTGTCAGGGGATGCGCGATGATTGATTTTGATTATCTGGCGACGCTGGATTTCAGTGTGCCGTGGAAATACCGGTGGCAATTGTTGTCCGGCTTATGGGTCAGTTTCTGCCTGATGTTAGTGTCGTCCGCGGCCGGATTGGCCATCGGCATCGTATTCGCCATGGTGTCGCGCACCCGCCACGCCGTCATCCGCTGGATGATCGCCGGCTATGTGGAATTCTTCCGCAACACCCCGCTGCTGGTGCAGTTAATCTGGCTGCATTTTGTGCTGCCGCTGCTGACCGGAATCAACACCACGCCGCTGGTCTCCGGCACCCTGGCGCTGACCTTGAATGTCACCGCGTATTTTTCCGAAATCGCCCGGGCCGGCATCAACTCGGTCGGCCGCGGCCAGTGGGAGGGTGCTCAGGCGCTTGGATTGCAGGCGTTTCCGACCTGGGTGCGGGTGATTCTGCCGCAGGCGCTTCGGGTCATGGTGCCGCCGTTAGCCGGCATGGTGATCAACATCTTCAAGGCCACGGCGATTTTGTCGATTTTAGCCATCGACGACTTGATGCGGGTCGCCACGCGCATCAGCAATTCCGCTTTCAAACCGGTTGAAATGATCACCGCCGCCGCCGTGCTCTACTTGATTTTGGGCAGTTTGCTGGCGCTTGGCGCGGACCGGGTCGAGCGCAAATACGGGCCGCGGAGGCAGTCGGCGTGAACTTCGACTGGTCGATTTTAGCGGCCCATTTGGATTTGCTGGCCCTCGGTGCGCTGAACACTTTTCTCATTCTGCTGCTGGCGCTTTTTTTCGGCGTTGTCATCGGCGCGCTGGTGTGCGCGGGAAACCTGCAAACGCGCCGCCTGCTGCGCCTGCCGTCGCGAATCTACACGCACATCTTCCGCACGGTGCCGGAAATGGCGCTTATTTTCTGGATTTACCTGAGTCTTCCGCTGATCCTCGGCACATCGTTTTCCGCTTTCGCCAGCGGCATATTGGCCCTGTCGCTGGTGGCGGGCGCTTTTTTGGGCGAAATCTTTCGCGCCGGCATCGTCGCCATGCCGGCCGGCCAGGTCGATGCGGCCAACGCGCTGGGGCTCGGCTTCGTGGCACGCTGGGTTAAGGTCATTCTGCCGCAGGCGCTCAGGACGGTGCTGCCGGCCATCGTCAACTTCATCACCGAACTTTTGAAGATGACCAGCCTGCTGGCGGCCATCACCGTGGGGGAACTCGCCTATCAGGCCTACATCCTCGGATCGCAGACTTTCAAGTACAACGAGTTCTTCACCTCGGTTGCCATCGCCTACTTCGTTTTAATCTTTCCGGTCAGCCTGCTGGCGCGGCGGCTGGAAAGGCGGGGCGGGGCAGCCTGACGGTGAGACTCGAATCCCGCACCGTTTTTATCAACCAACCGGAGGACTATCCGATGAAACACCCGGCAAAAAACTCGCTGAAATTTCTGCGCCGCCTGGTTGCGGCCGGCGCCGCGGTTACCGCGGTTATCGGGCTGACCGCCACCGCGTCCGCGCAATCCACCATTTCGGACATCCAGTCCGAGGGCGTGCTTCGCGTCGGTATGGCCGATTCGGTGCCGATGCAGTATAAGGATGTCGCATCGGGCGAATGGCGCGGCTACAATGTGGATTTGGGCAACCAGTTGGCCGAAATCCTCGGCGTCAAACTGGAAATCGTGGACGCCACTTGGGCGACCCTGATCCCCGGCCTGATCGCGGGCAGATGGGACATCGCGCTGGTGGACATGTTCGCCACGCCCAAGCGCGCCGCCACCGTGATGTTCACCGACCCGTATTTCCAGACCCGAATGGTGGTTATGGGCAACACCCGCCGCAAACTCGAGAGTTGGGATGACTTGAACCGCGACGGCAACACCATCGTGGTGCTGGCCGGCACCGCCGACGAACAGGTCGCGCGCGACAATTTCCCCAACGCCACCGTCAACCCGATGGTCGCCGAGGGCCTGGCGGCGCCCATTCTCGAAGTGGCCGCCGGCCGGGCGCGGGCGATTGTGTCGTCGGAAATCAACATGCGGCTGTATATCGCGCAAAACCCGGCCGCGCCGCTGGAAATCGTCGAGCCGTCGCGCGGCATCGCCGCCCAGGGATACGCCTACGCGATCCGGCCAGGTGATATACACTTGCTTAACTTCCTGAACACTTGGATACGCAGCAACCGGGCCACCGGCATCCATGAACGAACCAAGACCAAATGGCTCGATAATTTTCCGGGCTGATACCGCCGCCGAAGCGGGGCGTGGCCGGCGTGAGTCGCGCCACGCCTTTTCGGCCCGGCGCCGCTGACCTGCGAAGATCCGCGCATCCGATGGGCCGCCGGATTGAGCGATTGAGCGACATCGTCGAGAACGGGCTGTGCGTGGGCTGCGGCTTGTGCCAGGCGTTGGCCGGCGAAGACCGGGTCGAGTTTGTCATGACGCCCGAGGGGCGCGAACGCCCGGTTGAGCGCAAGCCTATTGCGCCTCAGGCTTGGCGGCGCATTGTGCGCACCTGCCCCGGCGTGCGGGTCGCGGGCGCAGTCCCGGAGGCGGAAGCGGCCGGGCGGGCGGCGCAGACTGACCGCATCTGGGGGCCATACACCCGCGTCTGCCTTGGGTTTGCGGCCGACCCGGAGGTGCGCTTCCGGGCCGCCTCGGGCGGCGTTTTGACCGCGCTGGCCGCGCATCTCATCGACGCCGGGAAAGTCGCTTTCGTGCTGCATGTTCGCGCATCGGCCCGCCGCCCGGCACGCACCGAGACAGTGCTGTCGAGGGACGCCGCCGGCGTGATGGGCGCCGCCGGCTCGCGTTACGGGCCGGCCACGCCGCTTGCCGAAGTTATGCGGGCGTTGCGCCGAGGCGAGCCGTTTGCGTTCGTCGGCAAGCCCTGCGATGTCGGCGCGCTGCGGCTGCTGGCAGCCGAGGACCGCCGCGTGGCGCGCCACTGCAAGGCCATGTTGGCGCTGGTGTGTGGCGGCGCGTCCGAGTTTCGCAAAACCCGCGATCTGCTGGCCGGGTGGGAGGTTGGCGAGGACGAATTGTCGCTGCTGCGATACCGCGGATACGGCAACCCCGGCCGCCTGCGCGTTGAGACCCGCGACGGCCGCGCGTTTGAAAAAACCTATCTGGACATGTGGGAAGACGAAAGCCAGTGGTGCCTGCAGAACCGCTGCAAAATCTGCCCCGATGCCATCGGCGAAGCGGCCGATGTGGCGGCCGCGGATTACTGGCCGGGCGGCAGTCCAAGCGGCGAGGACGCCGGATTCAATTCAATGATCGCCCGCACCGCCGCCGGCCGCGCGTTGTTGGACGAGGCGCAGGCCGGCGGCGCCATCACCATCGTCAGAGAACTGACTATGCGCGACATGGACGCGACCCAGCCCCACCAGGTGCGCAAAAAGGAGGCGGTGTGGGCGCGGCTGGCGGGCATGCGCGCCGCCGGCCATCCGGTGCCGGAGGTGGAAAATCTGCGCGTGAAGGAAATCGCCCGGCGGCGCCCGCTGGCGGCGCTTTTGGCCGAGGCGCGCGGCGCGCGGGCGCGGGTGCGGCGCGGGCGGATGAGCGAGCCGCCCGCCGCCGAAACCGCGCACGGTTCTTGAACAGGTCGGCGCGCGCCGGTAGCATTCGCAAACCGCTCCGGGGACTCGCTATGGCGCCTGCAATCAACTACGGAGACGTCCCCACCGAAATCTATCGTCATTTGCGCGAGCGCATACTGCGCGGCAAACTGCACGGCGGCGACCAGATTAAAATCGGCGCGGTGGCCGAGCATTTCGGCGTCAGCGCCATTCCGGTGCGCGAAGCGATGCGCATGCTGGCGGCCGACCACCTGGTTGACATCCTGCCGCGGCGCAGCCCGGTGGTGTCCGGCCTGTCCCAGGACGAGGTGCTGGAAATCGCCGAGATTCGCCTCGCCCTCGAGCCGCTTGCTTTCGTCTCGGCGATTCCGCTGCACACCGCCGAGAGCACCGCCCGCTGCGCCGCCGTGCTGGACAAATATCAGCGCGTCAAAGACCCGTGGAAACAGGTTGACCTGAACCGCGATTTCCACCTGATGCTCTATCAACCGTGCCCGCAAAAACGCCTGATGAAAATCATCGCCGCGCAATACGACGGCCTGACGCGCTGCGCGCAATATGTGGTCATTCATTCATCCAGCGGCATCGGCAAAAGCCTGGCGGAGCACCAGTCGATTTTGCAGGCGTGCCGGGCCAAGGATGTGGACAAAGCCGAGCAAACCCTGCGCGCCCACCTGGAAGCGTCCATCCAGCGGTTGCACAGGAAACTGGCGGCGGATTGATTTCCGGATGCGCGGCGTTTGCCCGCCGTTTACCGCTCGCGTTCAGTCGGTGCGATTACCGGCCCGCCTCGGCGTCAGCCTCCGCCGCCTTGAACACGATGTCGCCGAACCACGCGCGCGCGGCTTCGCCGGTGTTGTCGGTGTCGGTCATCACCGCCACGCCGGAGATCATGGGCGGGTCCTGGCCGAAGATGGCCCGGTAGTCTTCCAGGATATTGCGCGACTCGCTGACCCATTGCCCGGCTTTTTGCGGCCCGCTTTGGGTCGCGATCATCCGCACGCGCTCGGTGTAGGCGTTGGCCACTTGCGTGCCGACCGCGGCCTTGCTGGCCCACAGGTAGTTAATGGCGGCGCTGGGGGGGTACTGGCCGTAGAAGAGCCGCGCGGCGCGGTATTTGGCCCTCTCCAGCAGGCCGACTTTGCGGGGATCGTAGGCGAAGGTGATATACAGCCGCGCCGGATAGTCGTCGCCGGATTTGCGCGTGACATCGCCGCCTTCCAGCACATTGGCGATTTTCCACCGCCACTCGACGATGGGATACTCGGCCGGGTCGATGGCCACTTCGCGGGTCAAGCCGGAGGCGGCGGCATCGCTGTCGGCTTGCAGCACCACCACGCCGTCCTCTTCGATCAACTGATATTCGGTGTGGCGGTCGATTTTGCGGAAGGTCAGCGGTTGCCACGGCGGCGGATAAGCGCCGCCAGCTTGGGCCTCGGAGAAGTTGCCGATGTGGAGTTGCGGTTGCGCATTATCGGCCGTGGCGGCCGTCGTGACCGCCGCCGCCAGCACCACCGCGGCGATGCGGCGCAACCAACTGTCGCTTGTCATCCGTTATCCCTGACCGGCAATCCGGTGATGCAGTTGCTCCATCCGCTCCCGCCACGCCAACGCCGCGGGGTCGAGGTCGCGCGCCGCCGGCGCCTCTTCCGCGTAGTGGTGAAAACGGTCCTCGCCGCGCACCAGCAGCGCGCTGTAACCCGGCAACTTGGTCTGGCGAATGTGCGGGGCGACATACTGAATGTTGAGGCCGATGCGTCGGTCGGCGCTGCGGTTGGGCAGCGATGAGTGCAGCGTCCAGCCGTGGTGGAACGACGCCTGGCCCGCCGCCAGCGGGCAATACACCGCCGCGGCCTCGTCCACGCCGTGCACGCGCTGCGCCTGGAACAGCACATTGTCCGGGTCGTCGGCGGAGGTGTCGTGCGCCAGCCCGCCGGCCGTGTGGCTGCCGGGAATCATGCGCATGCAACCGCCCATCTCATCGGCGCGCGACAACGCCAACCACACCGACACCTGGTCGTCGCCGTCCAGCCCCCAGTAGGTTAAGTCCTGATGCCAACTGACATGCGAGCGTGCGCCGGCCTCCTTGATGATGTAGGTGGCATTGTAGAGGAGGATGTCGGGGCCGAGAATCACCTCCGCCACATCGAGGATGCGCGGATGCGTCGCCAACTCATGCGTCGAGCGCAACACGGTGTGCATTTTGGCCTGGTAGTGCAGCGGCCCGATTTGCCGCTCGGCCGCTTCCAATTGGCCGCGATGCTGCAACGCCTGCGCTTCGCTTAAGACATCGACCGGCGACAGGAATCCCTGGCGGTCATACTCGCGTTTCAAGTCGGACATGGCGGCGTTGCCGGATGGTTCGATGCGACAATGTTAACCGCGGCGCGCGGGCCGTCAAGCATTAATTGGCCGCGCTCGCCGCGTATTAATCGCCCGACAGCCGCCGGGCGACGCGGCCGACGGTCAGGCCCTGCACGGTAATGGAGAAAATGACCACGATATAGGTCATCACCAGGAACACATCGCGCTCCGGCCCGGCCGGCAAAGTCAGCGCCAACGCCACCGAGATGCCGCCTTTCAGCCCGCCCCAGACCAGAATTTTCACCGCATTCTCGCTGAACTCGCGGCCGGCCGCGCGCAGCAAGGAAATCGGCGCGCCGACGCTGGCCAGCCGCGCGAGCAGAACCAGCGGAATCGCCAGCAGCCCGGCCGCGAGGTAAGCGCCCTGCCAGTGCAGAATCAACGCTTCCAAACCGATGAGAACGAACAGCACCACATTGAGGATTTCGTCCAGCAATTCCCAGAAGTCGTTGAGGCGGGCGCGCGCGGCCGCCGGCATCGCGTGTCGGCCGCGGTTGCCGATGAGAAGGCCCGCGACCACCACCGCAATCGGCCCGGAAACATGCACCGCGTGCGCCAGCGTGTAGCCGCCCATCACCAGCGCCAGGGTCAGCAAAATTTCGACCTGGTAGTTGTCGACGCTCTTTAGCAGATAATAGCCGACCCGGCCAAGCGCATAACCGAAGGCGATGCCGCCTAACGCCTCCCACAAAAAAGTCTCAAGGGCATGCACGACTAATGCCGGCCCCGCCGCCCCCTCCGCGCCACCGGCCTGTTGCACGATGCCCAAGATGACGATGAACACCACCACGCCGACGCCGTCGTTGAACAGCGATTCGCCGGCGATTTTGACCTCCAGAGTTTTGGCGATGCCGGCCTTTTTCAGCGTGGCCAGCACCGCAATCGGGTCGGTCGGGGAAATCAGCGCGCCGAACAGGAGGCAATAGACGAACGGCGCGGGCAGGCCCAGCGCGGCGAGGAGGTGGAAGGTCAGCGCGCCGACGATAAAGGTGGACAACAGCACGCCGGCGGTGGCCAGCAGGCCGATGCTCCATTTCTTGCGCGCCAGGTCCTCGGAGTTGACATGCAGCGCGCCGGCGAACAGCAGGAAACTCAGCATGCCGTCCATCAGCGTCTTGTCGAAATTCACCGCCGCCAGCATGCGCGCCGCGCGCGCCGGCAAGCCGGCCACGCCCAACCAGCCAAGCGCCAACAACCCGGCCGACAACGCCAGCGCGATCAACATCACGCCGATGGTGGTGGGCAGGCCGATGAAACGAAAGTTGAGATAGGCGAACGCCGCCGACAGGGTCAGTATGGCGGCGACGAGGCTGGCGAGGTCCATGCCGGCAGTCTATCAAAAAGTCGGGGGTTTTCGCTTAACCCGCCATCGGCGATATAATCGCCGCCGTTCTTGCCGTTTATCGCCGCCATGCCCAATATCATCAACCAACTATTAGCGGAGCGCGGCGTGCTGCTCGCCGACGGCGCCACCGGCTCCAACCTGTTCGACATCGGATTGCAAACCGGCGACGCTCCGGAGTTGTGGAACGACCTGCACCCTGAGCGCATCGCCCGCCAGTATCAGTCCTTCATCGACGCCGGCTCGGACATCATCCTGACCAACACCTTCGGCGGCACCCGCTACCGCTTGAAACTGCACGGCGCCGAGCACCGGGTCGCGGAACTGAACAGCGCCGGCGCCCGCATCGCCCGTGAACAGGCCGGCCAGGGCGGACGCGCCGTCATCATCGGCGGCTCCATGGGCCCGACCGGGGAAATCATGCAGCCGTTGGGCGATTTGTCGCACGCCGACGCCGCCGACGCCTTCGAGGAGCAGGCCGCGGCGCTTAAAGACGGCGGCGCCGATGTGTTCTGGATTGAAACC
>JAPPQJ010000087.1 GCA_028817015.1 Gammaproteobacteria bacterium | reverse complement strand
GTCGCCGTGAATCAAAACCGGCACCACCGACTTGCGCGCCGCATCGCCGCGCCGTTCCTGCCGGGCGCGCACCGAGCCTTCCACCACCGGGTCGATGATTTCCAGGTGCGACGGGTTGAACGCCAGCGCCAGGTGCACGGTGCCGCCCGGCGTGTCGATGTCCGAGGATGCGCCCTGGTGGTATTTGACATCGCCGTGGTGGTCGGCGCCGCCGTTTTGGTTTTGGTATTCGCCCTCGAACTCGCTGAACAACTCCTTCGGCGCTTTGCCGAGGAGGTTGACCAGCACATTCAGCCGCCCGCGGTGCGCCATGCCGATGACGATTTCCTTAACCCCGGTCGCGCCCAACCGCTGAATCATGTCGGATAACATCGGAATCAGCACATCGCCGCCTTCCAGCGAGAAGCGCTTCTGGCCGACATATTTGGTGTGCAGGTATTTTTCCAGGCCCTCGGCCGCGGTGAGTTTAACCAGCAGGTTGACCCGCTCCTGGTCGCTGATGGCTAACCGCATGCTCTCGGTCTCGACCCGCGCGCGCAGCCATTCGCGCTGCTCCAGGGAGGTCAGGTGGCCGAGTTCGTAGCCAATCGGGCCGCAATACACGGCCCGCAGATAGTCCAAAATCTCGCCCAGTGGCCGGCGCCCGCCGCCGCCCAAGTCGCCTAAATCAAAGGCGGTGGCCAGGTCCGCGGCGCTCAAGTCGAAGCGCTCCAGGTGCAATTCGCCGGCGTCGCCGCGCGGCATCACGCCGATGGGGTCGATGTCGGCCAGCAAATGCCCGAGCGCGCGGTAGGTGGAGATCAGGCGCGACACTTGCGCCTGCTTGTGAATGGATCGCTCAAACCAGGCCCGGGAGCGGTCCTGCGGGCCGGGCGCGGGCGCGCTGATGGCGCCCTCGGGCAGCGCGGTGAACACGCCGCTCCACTCGCCGTTGATGCGCGGGTCGCGGCCTAAGTCCCGATACAGCGATTCGAGGTAGGCGATGTTGCCGCCGTTCAGAAAAGCGAGGTCGGTCGAAGAGGGTTTCATTGCGTTGTAATGCGGCGGAGCGGCGGTGATGCGGTGGCGGGTCAATATAGCATAAATGACCGGCGGCCCGGCGCAACACCCGGTGGTTGTGGCATACTGAACCGGCATTATGGCACAAATCCATTTCCAAGAACGCTACAGCCGCCAGATTCGCCTGCCGCAGGTGGGCGAGGCCGGGCAGCGCCGGCTGCGCGATTCCCGCGTTCTCATCGTCGGCATGGGCGGCCTCGGCTCGCCGGCGGCCATGTATCTGACCGCCGCCGGCGTCGGCCGCCTGACCCTGGCCGACTTCGACCGCGTCGATGAGTCCAACCTGCAGCGCCAGATCATCCACGCCCACGGCGACATCGGCGAACTGAAAGCCGCGTCGGCGGCCAACACCCTGCGCGCCCTCGACCCTCAGGCCCAAGTCACCACGCTGGATTATTCGCTCGACTACGACGATTTCCTCGACTGCGCAGCCGGCGTCGACCTGATGCTCGACTGCACCGACAATTTCCCGACCCGCTTTGAGATGAACCGGGTTTCGCTGCACACCCGCACGCCGCTGGTGTCCGGCGCGGCGATTCGCTGGGAAGGCCAAGTGACGGCGTTCGACCCGCGCGCGCCCGCCAGCCCCTGCTACCGCTGCCTGTATGCGGACCACAACATCGACGGCGCCACCTGCGAAATGGAGGGCGTCATCTCCCCGTTAGTCGGCGTCATCGGCGCCATGCAGGCGTTGGAGGGAGTCAACATCCTGCTTGGCCACGGCCAACTGCACGGCGTGGTGTGGCTGTTCGACGCCCGTGCCATGGAATGGCAGCGCATGCAACTGCCGAAGAATCCGAGGTGTGTGGATTGTGGGGGGTGAGGGGCCGGGACCGCCGGGGGCCGGCGGCTCAACCGCCTTAGCCACGCCGCCGCCCCCCAGCCGCCTGCGGCGCGATGACGCCGCGCGATTCCAGCATCGCCATCACTTCTTGCACACACTGCGCCAC
>JAPPQJ010000108.1 GCA_028817015.1 Gammaproteobacteria bacterium | reverse complement strand
CAGCGCGGTCGGCTTCGGCGCGTTTGCGGTCAGCGAACTCATCCCGCTGCGCCACTTCGGGCTGGCCTCGGCGGCCGCGATTCTCTACGCCTACCCGCTGATTGTCGGCGCGGTGTGGGGCGGGCTGTGGCTGGCGCCGTCGTTGCGCGCGGCGCCGGGGCGGCGATTCGCGTGGGCGAAGTTCGCGGACGCCGCGCACCGGTTGAGCGGCGCGCATGCCGGGCGCGTGGCGGCCGCCGCGTTAGCCGTCACCGCCCTGCTCGGCGGCGGCCTGGCCGGGTTGCGCACCGAGACCAACTTCCTCACCGTGTTCTTCGCCGAGGACAGCCGCGTACGCCGCGCTTTTGATTTGGTGGACGCGCAACTCGGCGGCTCCGGGCGCGTGGAAGTGGTGCTGCGCGGCGCGCCCGGCGCTTTCGCCACCGCCGATGCGCTGGCGCGGGTCGAGCGCATCGCCGGGCGCGCGGGGGCGGGCGACACGGTCAATCATGTGGACAGTTATCTCCTGCCGGTGGCGATGGCGCATGCGGCGTTTGTTGGGTCGGCCGGGGGTGAGGGCGGCGGTGAATCCGCACCCGCCCTGCCCGCAACCGACGCCGAGGTGGCGCAGGAGTTGCTGTTTTTGGAGTTGTCGCGCGGCGAGGCGCGGCGCGATGTGTTGTCGCCGTATCTGGACTTCGAGCGCGCCGCCGCCCGTTTGAGTTTGCAAACGCCCAACCTCGACTCGCCGGCGTTGCAGCGCACCATCGCCGCAGCGGCCGCGGCCGCGGGCCCCGTCGATTCCGCCGTCACCGTCACCGGCTTCGGCGTGTTCATCCACAACCTCGGCCGGCTGGTCTTGCGCACGCAGGCGTTCAGCATCGCCCTCACCCTCGCCGTCATCGCCGCGCTGCTGCTGGCGCAATTCGGCATGCGCGCCGGGCTGTGCGGCTTCACCGCCAACCTGCTGCCGTTAGCCGCCACCGCCGGCCTGGTCGCGTGGCTCGGCCACCCGTTCGACTTCGCCGCCATCCTCATCGCCGGCGTCACCCTCGGTTTGTCGGTGGATGACACGATTCATTTTTTGCATCATTATCGGAGGGGGGGTGGCCGGGGCGGCCCCGGCGGCGGTGCTGACAACGCCGAAAGCGACTCCCGCGCCCGCGCCTTGCGCCGCACCGCGCGCCCCATCGTCATCACCAGCGCGCTGTTCTGCTGCGGCCTCGCCGTCATCGGCACCTCCGACCTCGTGGTCCTGCGCAAATTCGCCGCCTTCACCGCCTTCGGCATGACTGCGGCGCTGGTTTCCACGTTAGTGGTGTTGCCGGCGCTGCTGAAAATGCTGCACCGGGGGCGGGATTGTAGATGTTCATCATTTCGATGACAGTTTTTCATAAGGAATGTTTGACATTCCGCGCCGGCCTTTGCCAAGATACGCATGCTATCCACCACTTCCTGCGAGGACTCCAAATGAAAAGTCGCATCTTCCCGATCCTCACCCTCACCGCCGCCCTGCTTCTGGCCGGCGCGGCGCAGGCGCAAATTGTCATTGAAGAAAGCGACAGCGGCGGCGGGCGCGGTTGGTCGGATAATTTCTTCGGCGAAGTCGGCTTCACCGCCGCGGCCGGCTCCAGCCACCAGCGCAGTTTCGCCTCCCTCGAAGTCGGCTACGATGGTCGATTCGCCGGCGACCGCGGGCGCATTTTTGTGAGCGCCATCGCCAGCCAGTCGGACATCGAGTTGGATTTGGAACTGAAACAAAGCGCGCAGGACAACAACTCGAGCGGCGCGCCGCAGGAGATGACGCTGGAAGAGGACGACAGCGACCTGGACTTGAGCGACGCATATATTCAATACGAAGCGCCGGGCAATTTCGTGTTCACCGCCGGGCGCGCGCGGGTTTCGTGGGGGCAGTTCAACCTGGTGTCGCCGGTGAACCTGGCCCTGCCGGTGACGCCGCAGAGCAACGAGGCGTCGGTGCGCAAGGTGAATCTGCTGGTGCCGCAAGACCAGGTGTCGTTTTCATGGTTCCCGCACGAGCGC
>JAPPQJ010000023.1 GCA_028817015.1 Gammaproteobacteria bacterium | reverse complement strand
TTCGGTGGTGATGGTGATGACCGGGCGGTTGACATCCGGCGCCAGTTGGATGGGAATGGTGCGCAGCGCCACCAGCCCGAACAGCACCACCAACAACACCGCGGAAATCACCGCGATGGGGCGGTTGATGGCGGCGCTGATGAGATTCATCGGGGCGGCGAGACGGCGACCTTTTGATTGGGCTGCAGGCGCTCGTTACCGCGCACCACCACCTGGTCGCCGGGGCTTAGACCGTCCAGCACCTCGAAGCGGTTGCCGGTTGACTGGCCGGTGCGGATGTTGCGGATGACCGCCACATCGTCCTCGACCACGAACACGATGGTGTCGCGGCCGCGTTGCACGACGGCGTCCTTGTGCACTGACACGATGTCGCGCCTGGCTCCCGCCGGCACTCGCACAGTGGCGCTTTGCCCGGTCGCCAGCAGCCCGGTTCCGGCGCCGAAATCGACGGTGAAGCGCACCCGCCGGGTGCGAGTGCGCTGGTTTTCCTCGGGGATCACGGCGCGCGCGGTGGCGCGGTGCACGGTGCCGTTGTCCAGTTGCATCTCGACTTCGGTGCCGGCGGCGATGCCGCTTAGAAGATCGGCGGGAATGTCCGCCTCCAGTTCCAGTTGCCGGTCGGAAACCAGGCGCGCGACCGCCTCGCCGCGCTGCAGATAACTGCCGACTTCGGTCAGAATTTCGGTGACCGTGCCGTCGAATGGCGCCACGATCTCGGCGTAACTGAGGTCCAGTTTGGCCAGGCGCACCTCCGCGGCGCTGCTGTCCAACGCCGCCGCCGCTTCCTCGGCGCGCGCGAAGGCGATGCTGCGCCGCTGCCGGGCGTCGTCATATGAGGCCTGGCTGACCGCCGCCGAATCGGTCAGCCCGCGGAGCCGCCCGACCTCCTGCCCGGCCAGCGCCAACTGGGCGTTGGCGGTCTTCAAGCGCGCCCGGTCCTCGGTGTGCCGCGCCTGCGCCAGGGTCAACCGCAACTCCAGCACCGCGGGGCCTAACGTGGCCAGAATCTGCCCGCGCTCAACCCGGTCGCCGACCTGCCCGCGCATCGAGTCCACCGTCCCGGCGATGCGCGTGGTCGCGGCCCCGGATTGCCTGGCGACCAGTTTGCCGATGATCGGCACGGTCTGGGTAAAAATCTGCCTGACCACCGCATCGGTGGTCACCAGTGCCGTCGGTTGCGCCGGCGCATCGACCGCGGCACCCCACGCGGCCAGGGTTGCGGCTAACAACACCGCCGGCATTCCGGCCGTTCCTGCAAATTGACCCCGGGCTTGTCCCGGGGCAGGAATGCGGTCGCGGCTTGTTGCGGCGCAGGGCCGGGCGGATGAATGGCGGCGGTAATGTCCGCCCGAGGTCACGAGTCGAGCATCCCTGCACAGGCGGGAATCCGGGACAGCCGGCTGATGAGTCATGGTTGCAGTACAATATCCGTTACTCCGCCGTTATAATACCGCAGTTGCCCGTCTTTGACCATGAACACGATTGACATTGCCGCCATCGGCATCCGGCACAACCTGAGCCTTCATTCCGGCAGCGCCGGTTTTTCCGTTCATGGATCAATTCCGGGGAATGGGGGGCGCCTCCCGTGGCCTCCCGTTTTAACAGCGTCACCTCTTCGCCGGTTGCTGTGCCGGGTTGCCGCACCGCTTGGCCGAGTCGCGCCCAAACCCATCGCCGCTGCCCGCCCCCTCGTAGTGGCCGGCCATACCGGTGATGGCGCCGCGCGAAGAACCTGCTCAATATGCTGAGATACGCCGAGGACCGGGCGGCGCTGGCTCGCTACGATCTGGCGCGGTTTTTCGGCGACTGCCTGCAATGCTGCGAACTGCTCGGCAAACAGCGGGCGGCGTTGCTGGGCCGACTCGCAAACTCGCCCTGGTTTGCCCAGTTGTAGCAGGCGCTGAGCGATTTGCGGGGAGTCGGTTGGCGGTTTTGAGTGCGCCGCCTTCTCCCGGGAGAGGGAAAATCACCCCGCCGGGCGGGGATTAGCGCCGCCACCGGCGGCGTCCAGCGCCGCACAAATCCCCGGGTAGTACCGCCACAGGGTGAGCGCCCGAATCAGCATGAAACAGGCCAGGGCGAGAAACAGCCCGTGATTCCCCAGCCACGGCATCAGCAACGCCACCAGCGCCAGGTAGGATGCGGTTGAAACCAGCATCGCGTTTCGCATTTCGCGGGTGTGGCCGGTGCCGATGAACAGGCCGTCCAGTTGAAAACTCCACACCGACAACAGCGGCATCGCCGTCATCCACGGCAGATATTGCGCGCACACCGCCAGCACCGCGTCGATGCCGGTGAACAACCCGACCAGCGGCGTGCCGAAAACCCAATACGCGCCGCTGACCAGCACAGCGGCCGCCGCCGCCCAGGCCGTGGTCAACCGCGCGGCGCGTTGGAACCGGCCGGGCTGGCGTGCGCCGTAAGCGCTGCCGGCCAGCGCCTCGGCGGCGTGGGCGAAACCGTCCAGCGCGTGGGCCATGATGCTCTGCAGGTGCATCAAGATGGCGTTTGCGGCCAGCACCACCTCACCCAGCCGGGCGCTTTGCGCGGTGAACCACGCGAACGAAAACATCAGGCACAAAGTGCGCACGAACAGGTGGCCCTTGGCGCGCATCAGTTCGACCATGGCGCCGGTTTCCAGCACTTCGCCCCACCGCAGCGAAGCGACCGCGCGCCGGATGGGGCGGCGCAACATCACCGCACCGGTGATGAATGCGATGTATTCGGCGATCAGCGTCGCCCAGGCGACTCCGGACACGCCGAGTTCCAGCACCGGTACGAACAGCAGGTCGAGGGCCATGTTGGTCAGGTTGAGGGTCAGCATCAAGTACAGCGCGCCGCGGGTGTTGTGCATGCCGATGAATACGCCGGTGAACACGTAAACGCACAGCGTCGCCGGCGCGCTCCACACGCGAATCCGGGCGTAGTCACCGGCCAGTTGTTCAACCTGCCCGCTGCTGTCGAGCAGGAACAGCGCCAGGGCGATCAACGGTCCGCTCAGTGCGATCACCACCCCCCCGAACAGCACCGCCAGCAGCAGCGTCCTCAACAACGTATTCGACAAAGCGCGCTCATCCCCGGCGCCGAAAGCGCGGGCGATGAACCCGGTGGTGCCCATGCGCAGGAAACCGAAACCCCAATACAGAAAGGTGAAGATCAGCGCGCCGAGGGCGACCGCGCCGATGTGATGCGGCTGCGGCAGATGCCCGACCACCGCGGTATCGACCGCACCGACCAGCGGCACCGAGATATTGGAGAGAATCATCGGCCCGGCCAGCGTCCATACGCGGCGGTGAGTGAGGTGCGCAGGCTCGGGTTTGGGGTTCATCGATGCGGTTTGCTCCGGCGGTTCGGGGCGCGCCTGGCCGCCGCGCCCGGGTCGTGCAAGGTATACTAAATTGAGGCGGCAAAGTAGGGTGCGCCATGTGCTGCGATGAGGCGCCGCATCCGGATTTTGAGGGAGGCATTCGCCCATTCCAATCGCTTTACTCAATCCCGTTTGGGGATACAATCCCCGCCCCCGCCGACGGGCTGGGCGGGCTTGTGCGGAATCAATTCCGCTGCACCGGGGGCCATGCGGCTTCCATCTCACGGCTTATCGTTAAAGCGGAGCGGCGGGCCAATGTGGAATGATGTGCGGGCAACCTGGGCGTTGCTGGTCGGAATCGGCTTCATGATGTTAGGCAACGGCCTGCAGGGCACGCTGCTTGGCCTGCGCGCCACCATGGACGGTTTCGAGACCTACATCACCGGCATCATGATGTCGGGGTATTTCGTCGGCATCTGCATCGGCTCGATGTTCTCCCCGCGCCTGGTTGCGCGCGTTGGCCACATCCGCGTGTTTGCGGCGCTGGCCTCGAGCGCCTCCATCGCCATTCTGATTCACGGCCTGTATGTCAACGCCGCCACCTGGACCGTGATGCGCCTGCTCACCGGCTTCAGTTACGCCGGCCTGTATGTGGTCACCGAAAGTTGGCTGAACGACCGCGCCGGCAATGAAAACCGCGGCAAGTTGCTGTCGGTTTACATGGTCATCGTCACCCTGGGGCTGGGCTGCGGGCAGTTCATGCTGAACCTGGCGGACCCCAGGAAGGCCGACTTGTTCATTTTAGTGTCGATGGTGGTGTCGTTCGGGCTGATCCCGATGCTGCTGACCGCCCGCCCGGCGCCGGCCTTCGAGATGTCGGGGAAAATGTCGCTGCGCGAGTTGTTCAAGGCGTCGCCGCTGGCGGTCATCAGCAACGCCCTGACCGGGGTCGCTCACGGCACCATCTTCGGCTTGGGCGCGGTGTATGCGCGCCAGACCGGGTTCAGCGTCGAGGCGGTGTCGGTTTTCATGGCCTGTTTTCTGTTCGGCGGCCTGCTGTTCCAGTGGCCGCTTGGCCAGTTGTCAGACCGCAAAGACCGCCGCGTGGTGATGGCCGGCATGGCCGGGGCCGGAATGGTTCTAACCGCGCTGGCGGTGCTGGTGCCGCCCGGCAACGCGCTCTTTTTCGCGGTCATCGCGCTGCTCGGCGGCATGGCCATGCCGATGTATTCGCTGTGCATCGCCTACGCCAACGACCGCCTCGAACCCGAGCAAATCGTGGCCGCCAGCGGCAGTTTGGTGATGGTCGCCGGCATCGGCCTGAGCGCCGGCCCCATCTTAGTTTCATTCCTGATGTCGGTGTTCGGCCCGGGGGTTTTCTTCAGCGGCATCGGCGGCGCCTTCGCGCTGATTTTCCTGTTCGCCGTATACCGCATGGGGCAGCGCGCCGGGGTCGATGTCGAAGACCAGGTGCCGACCCTGGCCGCCGGGCAAATCGGCACGCCGGTGGCCGAAATCAGCGCGCCCGATGCGCTCGATTATGTCGAAGCGGTGATCAGCGGCGAGGTTGAACGGCTGGACGAACAGGCGGAGGCGGAGGGCGACGAGGTGGAGAAGCGGTTGTAAGCGGAGATGATTTTGCGGCGGCAATCGTTGTAATATGAAACTCGCCCGTTGCGGCCACCGCCGCCCGTTCACTCGCCCCCGGCAACACCGACTCATGCTGATCATAGACGCCCTGCAATATTCCAACTGGAGCCGCGCGCTCTTTGAGGAGATGCGCCACGGCGGGTTGGATTGCGCGCATGTCACCATCGCCTATCATGAAACCTGCGCGGAGACCTTGCGCAGCATCGGTGCGTGGAACCGGTTGTTGGAATTGCACGGCGACTTAATCATGCGCGTTCGCGATGTCGCGGACCTGAACGCCGCGCGCGCGGCCGGCAAAACCGGCATCGTCTTCGGCTTCCAGAACTGCTCGCCGATTGAAGACGACTGTCAGTTGGTGGAAATCTTCCACGCGCTCGGCGTGCGCTTTATGCAGTTGAGTTACAACAACCAGAGTCCGCTGGCCACCGGCTGCTATGAAGACCGCGACTCCGGCATCACCCGCTTCGGCAAACAAGTCATCGATGAGATGAACCGCGTCGGCATGGTCATCGACATGTCGCACAGCGCCGAACTGTCGACCCTGGAGGCCATCGACTATTCATCGCGGCCCATCGCCATCACCCACGCCAACCCGTCCTGGTTCGCCGATGTGCCGCGCAACAAATCCAACGCCGTGCTGAAAGCGTTAGCCGACAGCGGCGGCATGTTGGGTTTGAGTTTGTATCCGTTCCACCTCAAAGACGGTTCAAACTGCACCCGCGAAGCCTTCTGCGCCATGGCCGCGCGCACCGCCGAACTAATGGGCGTGGAGCGCCTCGGCATCGGCTCCGATTTGTGCCGGGGCCAGCCCGCCTCGGTGTTGAGTTGGATGCGCGACGGGAGGTGGCGAAAGCCCGCCGAAGGGGGCGCCGCCGACCCCGCATGGCCGCAGCAGCCGGCTTGGTTCAGCACCAGCGCCGACTACGGCAATTTAGCCGAGGGGTTGGAGCGGGCCGGGTTTTCCGGCGCCGAAGTCGAGCGGATTATGGGGCGCAACTGGCTGGATTTCTTCGCCCGGTCTTTTGGCCCGGCACAACGCCCATCACGCAACCGGAGGGAATGATGAACCGACGCAAAGACCACCACGAGAAGATCGACTACATCGAGTTTCCGGCCACCGACATGGCGGCGGCCAGGGCGTTTTTCACCGAAGTTTTCAACTGGTCTTTCCAGGACTTCGGCGGCGCCTACATGGCGTTTTCCGGGGCCGGTGTGGATGGCGGTTTCTTCCGCTCCGAGTTGACGGTTCGCGCCGCCGGCGGCAGCGCGCTGGTGGTTTTCTACAGCGCCGGCCTCGAACAAACCCAGGCCAAAATTGAACGCGCCGGCGGCGCCATCGTAAAGCCCGTGTTTTCCTTCCCCGGCGGGCGGCGTTTTCACTTCACCGACCCCAACGGCAACGAGTATGCGGTTTGGTCCGACCTCGACGCCGACGGGCGGGCGATCGCTGTCTGACGCTTTGACGCCGCCGGCTAAGCACCGGCTAATCACCGGCTAAGCGCGGCCCAAAATACGCTCGAGCAACGCCGAAGTGGAACGCTGGAAGCGAAACGGCAAGGCGTGAACCCGGCCGCCCCAGCCGCGCACCTCGGCACCGCCGACGATCCGCCCGGGGGCCCAGTCGCCGCCCTTGACCAGGTGCTCGGGCCGGACCTGCCGGATTAATTGCAGCGGCGTGTCCTGGTCGAAGGACACCACCGCATCCACCACGGCCAGCGCGGCCAACACCGCCATGCGGTCATTGAGCGCATTGACCGGGCGTCCCGGACCTTTGTCCAGCAGTTGCACCGAGCGGTCGCTGTTGACGCCCACCAGCAACGTCTCGCCGAGGGCGGCGGCTCGTTCCAGGCAGTCGATATGGCCGCGGTGCAGGAGGTCGAAACAGCCGTTGGTAAACACCAGCGGCCGCGGGAAGCGGGCCGCCCAATCAGCCAACCCGAGGCCGGCGGCCGGGTCGTAGATTTTTCCAATACCGGGGGCGGCGGGGCTCAAACGGTTACTCGATGTACTCGAACACCTTGATGATGCGGGTCACGCCCTTGACCGAGCGCACCGCATCGACCGCGGCGTCGGCTTCCGACTGGGTGACCAGCCCCAGCAGATACACCTTGCCGTGCTCGGTAACCACCTTGATCTTGGAGGCCAGGTTTTCGGTGTTGAACAGCCTGGCCTTAACCTTGCTGGTCAGCCAGGAGTCGTTGAGGCGGCCGACCACATTAGTCTTGCCGGCCAGTTCCAGTTCGTTGACCAGTTTGCGGGTTTCGCTGTCCCTTTGCACGATTTCGCCGGCCCGTTGACGCTGCTCGTCGGTGTTCACTTCCCCGGTCAAAAGCACGATTCCATTGAACGAAGTGACGCTGATATTGACCTCGCCGCCGAGGCTTTGGTTCTGCCCGAGAGCGCCGCGCAGCCGCACTTCCAGCAGGTTGTCATCCAAGTATTTCCCCGGTGTGCGGCGGTCCTGGGACACCTCAACCGCGGTCACCGTGGCGGCGGTCAGCACCAGCGGAACGCACGCGGCCAGCCCCTGCAATGCGGCCAGCAGCACAAGGCTCGAGGCCAGCGTTGTGAGGGCGGGGGACTTAACTAACGAGGGGGTCGCCATGGCCGGGTTCTCCAAAAAGTTGATGGTCGATCAATTCGCAGAAGGCGTGGATGATTATACCGTGCGTTTCCTGAATTCTGGCGGTCGAGCGGCCCGGCGCGACGATGTCGATGTCGCGCTCGCGCAGCAACGGCGAGAGCGCACCGCCGCCCTTGCCGTTCAAGGCGATGCAGCGCATGTCGGCCGCCTGCGCGGCGCCCGCCGCCCGCAGGATATTCGGCGAGTTGCCGGAGGAGGTGATCAGCACCAGGATGTCGCCGGGCCGCCCCAGCGCTTCCACCTGCCTGGCGAACACCGCCTCATAACTGTCGTCGTTGGCAATGGAAGTCAGCGTCGAGACATCGGCGGCCAGGCTGATGGCCGCCAGGGGCCGGCGCACGCGGTGAAATTTGTTCAGCAATTCACTGGAAAAATGCAAACTATCGCTGGCCGAGCCGCCGTTGCCGCAAATCAGGATTTTGCCGCCGTTGTCGAGCACCCCGGCCAGCGCCTCGGCGGCTTCGGCGACCACCCCGGTCAGGGAGCGGGCGGCTTCCAGCGCGCCGATGCTGTCCGACCACAGCGCCTCCACGCGCTCGGTTAAACCCGCCGCTGACCGGTTAGAAGGCATCGCTAATCCAGTCGATCTGGTAATCCGGTGCAGTGCCGGTGACCGCCACTACATCGAACCGGCAAAGGTTGAAAACCAGCCCCGAACGGTCTTGTAGAAAAGCCTCGCCGGCGCACCGCAGTTTGCGTTGTTTGCCGGCATCGACGCTGCGCGCCGCGCCGCCGAAGCGCTCGGAGCGGCGGTAGCGGACTTCGACGAACACCAGCGCCTGCCGGTCCAGCATCACCATGTCCAGTTCCCCGGCGGCGCAGCGATAGTTTCGTTCCACCAGTTGCAGGCCGTTGGCCTGCAGGTGGGCGAGCGCCGAATTTTCCGCATCCACGCCGCGGTGCAGATGCTCGGGCAGGGCGGGGCCGGTGCTCACTGGACGGCGCCGGGGCGCGCGATGCCGACGGTCGTGCCGGGCAACGGCACGGGCAGTCCCTGGTCGAAGCGCGCCCAGGTGAGATGTCGCAGGATATTCCCATCCGCTTCCACGCTGAGGTCCACGGCCTTGCCGTAATGGCGCTGCCGTTGATTGTTGCGCAGCGCTTCCAATTCGGGAATCAACCGGTAACTCTCCAGGCCAAGCGCATACAGCCGGTCGAGGTCGGTGTGGTAGTAAGGTCTGGATTCGCGCCTCCGGTGCGCAGTGCGCGTTGCAGGCGGCGGTGCCGCTTGCCGGTGCTCGGGGGCGGCGCCGGGCTCCACCTCAAATTGCGGCGCCTGCTCCGGTGCCGGCATCGGCAAAGCCGCGCTGTCGAGCACCCAGTCCATGTCGCCGAACACGATGCCGTCCAGGTCGGCGTCGGTGGCCGGGTCGGGCTTGCCGCTGTATACCCGCGCGGTGGCATACAGCGCCAGGTCGTGGGCCTGGAAAAAGCGCAGATGCGGCACCAGCAGACGCGCTTCGCCGGCATTGGCGGCCAGGAACAGGAAATCGATGTCGTCGCGCCGGCGCGGGGTGAATTGCAGATGGACCCCCGTTTGCAAGGTCAAGATTCGCTCGCGCGCGATGCTTCTGTCCAGTCCAAGCAATTTTTGCACGGTTCCAGAGTAATCGGAGACATCCCGGGGAAAGGTCTTGTTCTCCACCACCGTTCCGCCCAGAAATTCCCACTGCCGGGCAAACGCGGCTGCAACCCGCCCGCCCCATTCCGATTCACTGGACAGGATGCCCGCCTGGCGGTGGCCGTCGAAAAACGCCCGCTCGGCCACTTGCCTGGCTTCCTGTTCGGGGGACAGGCTGATACCGTAGAGGTTGGGCGCGGTTTTCCCCTCGGGGATATTGCCGACCATCAATACCGGCAACTCGGCCGGGGCGGCGGCCAGCAGATCGTTGACCGCCTGGCGTCCCAGCGGGCCGACTATGAAGTCGGCGCCATCGTTAATGGCGGCCCGGTAGTATAACGGAATCAACGACGGCTCCGCCCCGATGTCATACAGACTCACCGCCGGTCGCTCAGGCGAGCGGTCGGCATGGTGGGAGGCCATGAATCCCTCGTAGAAAGCCTGCGCGGACTTGCCGAATGACGAGGTTAACTGCAGCAGGAGGGCGATGTGTTTGTATGGAGGGGTTTGCTCCGCCGGCAGGCGCTGGTCGCTCAGCAGTTGCTGCGCCGGATGCCCGGGGTAAAGCGTTCGCCACTGGCGGATTCCCGCCGCCTGGTCCGCGGGCATGTCGAAACGCAAAACTTCGTTCAGCGCGACCCATCCGTCCACCGACTCATCGGGCGGGTTTTCGCGCAGCAACAGTTGGCTCAGCGGGTCAAGCGAATCGATCAGGGCCAGAATGCGCTGCTGGTTGACGGCGCGGTCCGGCAACTCCGGCAGCGCATCGCGCTGCAGCAAGGTGGCGAGCGCATCGGTGCTGCGGTTCAATGCCTGCTGAGAATCGGCCAGCAGCCGCAGCCGTTTGGCCTCGGTTTGCGCGCTTAAATCAGGCGACCGTTCAAGCAGGCGCAGCCATTTGATGGCGCGCGAATGGCGGCCCAGGGCCTGGGCCAGTTGCGCCCGGTGGATCTGCAGCGAATGGCGCTGGAAGCCGGTCATGGGCTTGGCCTGCAACCGACCGATCAGGGTTTGTGCGGTGGCCAACTCGCCCTGCTCAATGAATCCGGAAACGGCCGGCAGCAGCAGAGACGCGGCTTGCCCGGCATCCACTATCTCGGCTTGTTTCACTAAATCCCAGAGGGTGTCGGCGACAATGATTTGCTGTTCGGGTTCCAGGGCATGGGGGGTGGCCTGTTGTTGCGGTTGGGCGGTGGGGGCGGCGGGTTGCCGAACGGCCCGCCCGGGCTGAGCAACGGGCTCATCGGCCGGGGCCGCGGTTTGGGTTGTTTTGTTGATTACTTTCGGTGCGTTGGCGGTCAGCGTGTTTGTGGCCGGGGCGCAGGCCGTCAGCAGTGCGAACAGGAGAGCCGGGGCGGCGGCGCAGCCGGGAGCAGGCCGGTTGGGCGGCGGGGCTTGGCGGCGGCCGTCAACCACGGTCGCGGCATGCAAGCCCACGGGACCATGCGATGCGGGATTGGAATCCATGGCGCAAGTATAAGAGAATGGCGCATGAACCGCAAAAACGCGACCTTGTTCATCGTCGCCACCCCGATCGGCAATCTGGCGGACATCACCCTGCGGGCTGTCGATGTGTTGAAGGATGTCGATCTAATCCTCGCTGAAGATACGCGCCGCGCCTCGATATTGCTGCGGCACTGGGATATTCGCGCGCCGGTGCGCTCGTTTCACCAGCACAACGAAGCCGCGCGGCTGCCTTCGCTGTTGCGGCGGCTGGGCGGCGGCGCCCGCATGGCGCTGATCAGCGACGCCGGCACGCCGTTGATCAGCGACCCCGGCTACCGCCTGGTGCGCCGGGCCAGGGAGCAGGGCATCACGGTCACCCCGGTGCCGGGCCCGAGCGCCGCGATTGCGGCGTTGTCGGCGTCCGGCCAGCCGGCCGCCCGGTTCTGCTTTGAGGGCTTTTTGCCGGCCACCGCCGAGGCGCGCCGGCGGCGGCTGAACAGCCTGCAAGACGAGCCGCGCACCCTGGTTTTCTACGAATCCAGCCACCGCATCAGCGCCACCCTCGAGGCGATGGCGTCGGTATTCGGCGGCCAGCGTCCGGCCACCGTGGCGCGCGAGATCAGCAAGCGATTCGAGACCTTTTACGGCGGCACGCTGGCGGAGATTTTGACCGCCATGGCCGCCTGCGACCATCATCGCAAGGGCGAATTCGTGATCATCTTAAGCGGCGCAACCGCGCCCCGCCCGGAAAGCCGGCGCGTGGAGGAGATCATGGCGTTGCTGAGCGCGGAGATGCCGCTCAAGCGCGCCAGCCGCATCGCTTCGCAAATCTTGGGCGCAAACCGCAATGAATGCTATGAAGCCGGGGTCAAGGCAAAGCGCAAGGGGCGGTCGCGGTGAGCGGATTCGCCGCCGCGCCGCCAGGCAGCCGCAAAGCCCGCCGAGACGCGCTACAATAGCCCCATGAAACGATGCCTCATCATCGCCGCGCTGTTCGCTGCGCTGCTCGCCGCCCCGCTTCGCGCCGACCAGAACGCGCCGGTGCTGGATGAGTTGTTCGCGCTGCTGAAAAGCGATCTGAAAGGCGCGGCGGCGGTCGCGGTGACGCGGGAAATCTGGAGCGCGTGGCTGCAGCACGACAACCGGGAGGTGGGTGCGTTGATGGACGCCGGGATGCGCGACATGCGCGCCGCCAGATGGCGTGATGCGCTTGGGTCTTTCGATGCGGCGGTTGACCTGGCGCCGGATTTTGCCGAAGCCTGGAACAAGCGCGCCACGGTGCACTACATGCTGGGCGATTTCCCCGCATCAAGCGCCGATGTGGTGGAAACGCTGCGCCTCGAGCCGCGTCATTTCGGCGCGCTGGTGGGGCAGGGCATGATGCACATGCAACAACGCAACGCCGCGCAGGCGCTGCTTTATTTTCGGCGCGCGCTGGCGGTGAACCCGCATATGGACAACGTGCGCCGCTATATTGAACGGTTGTCGCAAGAGCCCATTCCAAAGCCCATATAGGCGTGCGCTGTGCCGCTTTGCGCCGCGTAACCGCCGCGGCCGCGATTTGTTTAATCCCCATTCAACCCCCGCACCGTGGCACCCATGCTCTGGATTAAGTCGCTCCACCTGCTGTTCATGACCACCTGGTTCGCCGGGTTGTTCTACCTGCCGCGGCTGTATGTGTATCACGCCCAGGCCGGTGATCGCCCCGGCATCGAGCGTTTCAAGGTGATGGAGCGCAAACTGTTCTGGGGCATTATGACTCCCAGCGCAGTGTTGGCCGTGGCCTTCGGGTCGTGGCTGTGGCTCGGCTACGGCTTCGGCGGCGGCTGGCTGGTGATGAAATTGCCGCTGGTGGGGCTGGTGGTCGCCTACCACATCTGGTGCTACCTGAAACTGAACGATTTCCGCCTGGACCGAAACCGCCACGGCCACCTCTACTACCGCTGGATGAACGAAGCGCCGGTGGTGCTGTTGGCCGCGATCATCATTTTGACGGTGGTTAAGCCCGGCTGACCGGCGCCATGTGCCGCACAGCGCGCTTCAGGACGCCCCGGCTCCCCGCTCGTGCTCGGTTTTCGGGTCGCGCCCCAGCAAGTCGCGCACCGCGCCACGGGGGTCGTGTCCCTGGTGCACGACCCGGTATACCTGCTCGGTGATCGGCATTTCCACCTGCAGTTCGCCGCTGACCCGGTATAGTTCCCGGGCGGTGCGGATGCCCTCGATTTCCTGGCCGATTTCGCGGCAAATCTCGGCCTGCGCCCGGCCCTGCCCGATGCCGAGGCCGAAGCGCCGGTTGCGCGACTGGTCGTCGGTGCAGGTCAGCACCAAATCGCCGACTCCGGTCAGCCCGGCGAAGGTGTCGGCGCGCCCGCCCAGCGCAACTCCCAGGCGCGTCAACTCGGCCAGGCCGCGGGTAATCAACGCGGCTCTGGCATTGGCGCCGAAACCCAGACCGTCGCTGATCCCCGCCGCAATCGCCATCACATTCTTAATCGCCCCGCCGAGTTGCACGCCGACCGGGTCGCTGCTGAAGTAGACCCGCACGGTCGGGTTCTGAAACCATCCGGCTAACGATGCCGCGGCCTCCGGGTCGGGGCATGCGATGGTCAGCGCGGTGGGCAGGCCTTGCGCCATCTCGGAGGCGAAACTTGGCCCGGAGATGACCGCGCGGGTGGCGCGCGCGCCGAACACCTGCTCGACCACCTCGCCGAGCAGTTGACCGCTGTCGCGGTCGAAGCCCTTGGTGCCCCAGATGATGGTGGCGGCATGCGCCGGGCGGCCGGCGGCGGCGATGCGGCGGTGGAGTTGTTCGATGCTGCGGCGAAACGCATGGCTGGGCACCGCCACCACGAAGCACAGCGAGGCATCGACCAGCGCGTCGAAATCGGCCTCAATGGCGAGGTTGGGCGGGAAGGCGATTCCCGGCAGGTAGCGCGGATTGCCGCGCTGCCGCGCCATTTCCTCCATCTGCGGCGCATTCCTGCCCCATAACCTGACCCCGGAGATGTTGCGCGCCAGGGCCAGCGCCAGCGCGCTGCCCCACGACCCGGCGCCGATCACGGAAACCGAAGGCGGCGGCGAATGCGGTGGCGGCTGCATGGGGCCGGGGCCCGGCTCAGCCTTTCACCAGCGGCAGGTTTTCCTTTTTCCAGGCGGCCAGGCCGCCCTCGAGGATATACACCTGGTTGAATTCATTGCGGCGCAGAATGGAAACCGCCCGGGCCGAGCGGCTGCCGTTCTGGCAGGCCACGATGATGGGTTTGCTCTTGTGCTTGTTCAGTTTGGCGATTTTGTCTTTGATCTGCCCAAGCGGCAGGTTGATGGCCTGCTCGATATGCCCCTGCTTGAAGGCCTCCGGCTCGCAGACATCGACCACCACCGCCGACTCGCGAGTCTGCAATTGCGGCAGTTGCAGCGGGGAGACTTTCCGGGTGCCGGCGCCGGGGTTGAACGCCAGCAACAGGATGACCGCCGCCAGCATCGCAAACAGATACCAGTAAGCGAGCATGAAATCGAAAAACATGGCCGGAGGTCGAGGGCAGGGTGGGCGGGACGGAGGTTTGCAAAGGCCGGATTCTACCCCAACCGCGCCCGGCTGTGGCAACGCCCGGGGGCTCAAGTTTCCCGGTTGTCCGCCGGCTCTTCGGCCTTCACGGCGTTGCTGATGCCGTGCGGCACATGCCCGGTGGGAACATGTTTGCGGGCTGATTCGCAGTGTGTGCGGTGGTCGTCGAAGAAAATATCGGCGCCGAAGGCGCGCAGGAATTCGCCTTTGTCCATGCCGCCCAGGAAATAACTTTCGTCGATGCGTATGTCCCAGGCGCGCAGGGTTTTGATCACCCGTTCGTGGGCCGGTGCGGCGCGGGCCGTGATCAGCGCGGTGCGAATCGGCGAGGCGTCGGCGGCGTAGTTTTGCTGGATGGTGTGCAGGGCCGCCAGCAAATTCTTGAACGGCCCGCCGGGCAGCGGCTGACCGGCCGCGGCCTTTTCCCTTTCATTTTCGTTAAAGGCGTCTTTGCCGTGTTCCCGGAACACCTGCTCGGCTTCATCGGAGAACAATACCGCGTCGCCGTCGAAGGCGATCTTCAACGGCTCGGCAGGCCGCTGATCAGGGTCCAAACCGGCGTTCAGCGGTGCCGGCGATTCATCGCGCGCCGGGGGCAGGACGGTGGCGGCGGCGACCCCGGATTCCAGCGCCCGGCGCACATCCGCCGGGTCCGCCGACAAAAACAAGTCGGCGTTGAATGACTTGACATGGCGGTAGGGCGATTGGCCGCAGGTGAAGGCCGCGCGAATGATTTTCAGGTCATACTTCTTAATGGAGTTGAAAATGCGAAGTCCGGTGTCGGCGCTGTTGCGCGACAGCAGCACGATCTCCACTTTCTGCGGGCCGTCCCCGTCGTTGAGTCTCAAAAATTTTCTCACCATTGGAAACGCCACGCCGGGCGCAAGCGGCTCGGTTTCGCGGTCGATCTGGTAGCGGCTATAGGCTTCGAGACCCTGCTCCTCGTACACCGCGTGGCTTGCCCGCAGGTCAAACAGCGCGCGCGATGAAATCGCGATCACCAATACATTGTCGAAGGTGGTCAGCATCGACTTTGCGTTCAGGTTGACAAGGTTGCGCGCAACGCGCTGATCACCGGCGCGGTATCCGGCCGCCGGTCGTGCCACAGGTGAAACGATGCGGCCGCCTGCTCCACTAACATACCGAGGCCGTCGCTGGCCTGGCCGGCCCCGTTGGCGCAAGCCCAGCGCATGAATACGGTCGGCGACCCGGCATACATCATGTCGTATACCACGCTGTGCGTCCCGATGCATCCGGCGTCCATCTCCGGCAGGCCGCCGCCGAGGCTGGCCGAGGTGCCGTTGATGATCAGATCGAAGGCGGTGCGCTCAAGTTGCTGGTAGCCGCAACCGGCCACGCCGATGCCGTTGCCGCCGAATCCATCGGCGCTGAGACGCCCGGCCAGCGCCTGCGCTTTGGGCGCGGTGCGGTTGGCGATGGTCAGACTGTCCGGGCGGCGCTCAAGCAACGCCCCGGCCACGCCGCGCACCGCGCCGCCGGCGCCCAATACCAGCACGCGCCGGCCGGCGATGCCCCAGCCCAGGTTGTTTTCGAGGTCGCGGATCATGCCGATGCCGTCCGTATTATCGCCGAACAACGCCCGCTTGCGGTCGAAGCGCAGGGTGTTCACGGCCTGCGCGTGCCGGGCGCGCGCGCTTAACCGGTTGCCCGGGCGCCGGCACAACTGCCACGCCTCGACCTTGAACGGCACCGTGATATTAAGTCCGGCCCCGCCGCGCGCGGCGAAGTGGCTGACCGCCTGGGCAAAGCCGCCGGTGTCCACCTGGATGCGCCGGTATTCCATGTCGATGCCGAACTGCCGCGCAAACAATCGATGAATCCGCGGCGACTGGCTGTGCTCAACCGGGTTGCCCATCACCGCAAAACGGTTGGCATGCGCTTGGAAGTCGAACAGGTCGGTCATCGGCTGGATGGGTGCCGGCCACTGGGACGCTAACGCCGGGCCGCGCTGCCGGTATTGTATTGCGATTTGAAGATAAACACAGGGCCATCGGTGCGCAGGATGATCCGTCCGGCCCCCCGGTTGCTCAAGCCAAACGAGGCCAGCGGGGCGACCCGGGTCGGCGCTGTGAGCCGGTATTTACAGGCGCCGGTCAGGGTCACCGTGGCCGGCTCGATGGCCGCCAGGCTGAACACCGAATGGCTCTGGAAGCGCCATTCCCCTTTGGAATAGGCGTATATATTGCGGTCAAAACGCGCCCGCGTCGGCGCCCCGGCGGCGGCCAGGAAATGGTGCACCTCGCCTAAGTTGAACAATTCGTGGTCACGCCGCGCGCCGAGAAAACCCAGCAGCACCACTTCGGCAAAATGCGCCGGCAACCTGCGCAGCACGAAGGCGAGGTCGGAATAGTCCTTGTCGGCATTCAGATATTGATCCAGTTTGCCGTGCGCCGAATCCCCGTCTCCGACCGCAACCCCGGCCGGGGTTTGGCCGCGGCGGTGGTCGGCGCCGCCATCGACCCAGATGAGCGGCTCCTGCAACCGCCCGGCGCGCGGCGCATGCGCCAGGGTCGGCCCGATTAAGGTGACCCGCCGGCAGTCGCCGAAGCGCCGCAGATATTCATCGACGGGCGTGTCGGTTGCGGTGTTTGGGTTTATCATCCCGGCCCGGTGGTCTCATCACAATATCCCTTATAATCGGTTTGGTGCAGCAAGTGAAGAAGGTGAAATGCGCATTGTGAAGTTTTTGTTGCCGTTGCTGATCGTGGCGGCCGGCGTCGGGATGTTCTCGTGGTTGACGGTCACCGCCAAACCACCCGAGCCGTTGCGCCCTGAAGTTCGCATGCCGGCGGTGTCGGTGCGCGTGGCGGAAAAAATCACCGCTTCGCCGACCCTGCGGATTTTCAGCCGGGTGGAGGCGCCGACCTTAAGCGTGCTGACCGCCGCAGTGGAAGCGGATGTCCTGGAAGTCGCGGTGCTTGAAGGCGACGCCGTGCAGCGCGGCCAGGCGCTGATCGTGCTCGACGATGTCGATGCGGCGCTGGAACTGCGCCAGCGCCGCTCCGAACTGGCCGACATCGAGGCGCAACTGGAAAGCGACGAGATTAAACTGCAAAGCGACCGCTCGGCGCTGAAAACCGAGCAATCGCTGCTGGCGTTGCAGCACAAAGCGGTTGAGCGCGCCGCGCAACTGGCGAGGTCCAAAGCGGGCTCCGAGGCGGCCCTCGACCAGGCTCGCCAGGATGAGGAGCGCCAGCGCCTGGCGGTCATCCAGCGGCGCCAGTCGATTGACGATTTCCCGGCCCGCCGCCGCCAACTGCAGGCCCGCCGCGACCGCGCCGAGGCGGCCTTGAAACGCGCCGAACGGGCCCGCGGGCGAACCCGGGTGACGGCGCCGTTCAGCGGCCGCATCACCGAGGTGACGGTGTCCGAGGGCGAGCGCGTCAACCTCGGCGGCCAACTTCTGCAACTGTATGACGAGTCGCGACTGGAACTGCGCGCCCAGGTGCCGAGCAGTTATCTCCCGGCGTTGCAGCAGGCGCTCGCCGCCGGGCGGACGGTTACCGCGGCTGTGCTGGACCACGAGCGACTCGGGCGCGGTCACGAGCCGATTGAACTGGTGCTGCACCGGTTGTCGGCCCGGGTGGCGGCCGGGCGCGGCGGCATCGATGCGTTTTTTCGCGCCGGCGACGGTGACGGTAACGGCGGCCTGCCGGTGCCGGGCGCGACCATGGAAATCCATCTGCGCCTGCCGCCGCTCGACAATGTGGTGCTGCTGTCGCCGGATTCGCTGTACGGCAACGCGCGCATTTATTTGGTGCGCGACGACAAGTTGCAGGCGAAGACGGTGCGGCGACTGGGCCGCATCGAGGCCGGCGCCGGCGATGGCGCCGGCCGTGGCGAAATGCTGCTCATCGTTGCCGGCGATGATTTCCAGGCCGGCGACCTGATTCTCGACTCGCGCCTGCCGCAAGCCATCAACGGTTTGC
>JAPPQJ010000016.1 GCA_028817015.1 Gammaproteobacteria bacterium | reverse complement strand
CGACAACGCCGCGCACACCACCGCGCCGCCGAGAAACGACAGCGCAAACGGCACCCGAAACACATCGGCAAGCGGCGTCTGCGCCAGCGCGTTGAAGAACAGCGCCGGCAGGCTGAAGTAATAGACGAAGCCGTTCAGCACCTCGGCCGCACCGTTGCCGAGCAGGCCTCTGCTGCCGGCCAGGCAGCCGGCGGCGATGAGGGCGAAGACCGGGAGCACGACGGTGAAAATGGCGCCCATTTATTTGTTTCCGGTTGGTGGAATGACCGGATTATCGTATGAAAAATCCCGCCGTGAATATCGAATCCGGCGGCCGAAGACCCTTTGCTTGCTCTAAGGCGGACCGGTTCCGCTTCGGTCGCCGGCATGAGAAGGCCGGTCAAATCCCGCCAAACGGATCGTCACTCTTTCCACGGTTACGGTCAAAAGAGCCCGAAACCGCATGATCGGCCGGGTCATCCGGTGCCGCTGATGTCGCATTCAGGCATTACACCCGAGCCGCCGGCGGCGTTAGAATAGCCGCCATCCATCAACACCAGCGCAGGACTGTGGCATGAAATCTCAAACCAGGGTTGTCGTCATCGGCGGCGGCGTGGTCGGCGTCAGCACCTTGTATCACCTGGCCAAAAAGGGCTGGAGCGATGTGGTGTTAGTGGAGCGCAAGGAGCTGACCTCGGGCTCCACCTGGCACGCCGCCGGGTTGCTGCCGTTGTTCAACATGAGTTACTCGGTCGGCAAGTTGCACCAGTATTCGGTGGATTTCTACCAGTCGCTGGAGCGGGAAACCGGGTTGTCGGTGGGCTTTAGGCAGGTCAGCAACATTCGCCTGGCGTGCACCGAGGACCGCATGGACGAGTACCGCTACTATGCCGGCGTCGGCAAAACCGTTGGCGTGCAAATCAACTTCCTGACCCCGCAGCAGGTCGGCGAGATTTGGCCGATGTGCAACACCGACGGCCTGGTCGGCGCCATCCAGCACCCCGAGGACGGCTACATCCAGCCCGGCGATCTGACCACCGCCCTGGCGCGCGCCGCGCGCAACCTGGGCGCGGAGATTTACCGCCACACTTGCGTCACCGCCATCGAGCCCATCGGCGGCGGCAACGGCCGCAACGGTGAGCGCGGCTGGCGCGTCACCACTGACCAGGGCGACATCGAATGCGACCATGTCGTCTCCTGCACCGGCAACTTCGCCCGCGCCACCGGCGCCATGGTCGGCCTCGACATCCCGGTCATCCCGGTCGAGCATCAATACTTGGTCACCGAACCGCATCCCGATATCCTCGCGCGCAAAAAGAAGGGCCTGCCGGAGCAGGGCGTGCTACGCGAGTCGGACGCCGGCTACTACCTGCGCGAGGAAGCCGGCGGCATGATCCTCGGCATCTACGAACGCGGCGCGCCGTGCTGCTATGTGGACGGGCCGGCGGTGGAATGCGAAAACGAGTTGTTCGAGGGCGACCTGGAGCGCCTTGAGCCGCATATCGAGGCCTGCATTAAGCGCGTGCCGGCGTTCGGCGAGGTCGGCATCAAGCAAATTTACAACGGCGCCATCGCCTACACCCCGGACGGCAACCCCATCGTGGGGCCGGCCTGGGGCCTGCGCAACTTCTGGCTCAACGAAGGCCACAGTTTCGGCGTCACCGCGGCCGGCGGCGCCGGCTGGCAGTTGGCCGAGTGGATCATCGGCGGCGAGCCGAGCGTGGACATGATGGGAGTCGATGCGCGCCGTTTCGGGCCGTATGCCGCGCGCGGCTACCTGCGCGAAAAAAACGAAGAGGCGTATCGCAATGTGTTCACCAACCACTTCCCGGACGAGGAGCGCGCCGCCGCGAGCCCGCTGAAAACCGCGCCGTGCTATGAGCGCATGCGGGCCCTGGGCGCGGTGTTCGGGCGCGTCTACGGCTGGGAGCGCCCCAACTGGTTCGCGCCCGCCGATTATGAACTGCCGGCGGCGGAAGTCGGCAGCGGCGAAGTGCTGCTGGGCGCCAACACCTCGCCGCCGCTTCCCGACGGCCGCATCGTGGAGAAAAATTCGTTTCGCCGCTCC
>JAPPQJ010000151.1 GCA_028817015.1 Gammaproteobacteria bacterium | reverse complement strand
CAGTTTCGACAACGCCATCGTGCTGGACTCGTTTCACATCCTCAACGACGACGGGCTGCGCTACAAGGACGAATTCGTCAAGCACAAGGTGTTGGACGCCATCGGCGACTTGTATCTGCTCGGCCATCCGCTCATCGGCGCGTTCAGCGCCCACAAATCCGGCCACGCCTTGAACAACCGCCTGCTGCGCAAACTAACCGCCGACCAGTCGGCCTGGGAGTTGGTGTCCTACGAGGATGAGGCGGAACTGCCGATTGCCTTCGTGCGCACTGTGGCCGAGGTGTGAGGCGCCGGCGATGCGCCCGGCGCATGCTCATTGCCGCCCCCTTCGCTCGTCTCCGCTTCCGCCTTCCCCGACGCCCGCTTGGCCAGACTAATCAGCGCGCGCGCCAGCGGCGGATGCTCGATGCTCTCCGCCAACTGCGCGATGTGCCGCGCGCTGTGCGGCGACAACCGCAACCGCGCCCGGGGCTTGCGCGGCGGTGGCGGCGGCGAAGGCGGGTGCATTTTCACCGTGATGGTTCGCGCCGAGATGCCGTGACGGCCCAGGTCGTCGAGCAGGCCGGGCGCCCGGTGGCGGATTTCATGGCCCCAGGCCGCCGCCTCGACGAACACCACCAGGCGCCCCGAAGTGAACAGCAGCGGCCAACTGTGCATCCCCGCCGCCCCCAGATGCCCGGGCCAGAAATCGGCCAGGCGTTGCTGGACAGGGCCGGCCACCGGGCGTTCGCCGCCAGCCGTCAATGCCGCCACCGGCACCTGGGAAATCAACCGCCAGTTTGTGCCGGCCAGTTTGGGTCGGTTCATGGCGCGATTATAACCCGATCCATTCAACCACCGGGCGCGCGCCGTTGCCGCCTGCCGTTTGCTTCCGCCTGTGCCCGGCAGCGGGTTGCACTTCGGGAGTTGAATCCGCTCCTTATCGCGGCGCGCCTCTGGCATAATCCGGCCACACCCCAGATGCCAGATGCTCCAACACGCCCTTAAAAGAGTTTTCGGTGACCGCAATCAGCGCCTGCTGAAAAAACTCGGCAAAACGGTTGACCGGATCAACGCCCTGGAAGCCGGCATGTCGGCGCTGGATGACCAGGCGTTGGCCGCCAAAACCGGCCAGTTGCGCGCTCGCATCGGCGAAGGCGCGCGCCGCGACGATTTGCTGGTCGAGGCTTTTGCGGTGGTGCGCGAGGCCTCGGTTCGCACCCTCGGGTTGCGCCATTTCGATGTTCAGCTGGTCGGCGGCGCGGTGCTCAACAGCGGCAGGATCGCGGAGATGAAAACCGGCGAGGGCAAGACCCTGGTGGCCACCCTGCCGGCCTATCTGAACGCGGTGGCCGGCGTTCCGGTGCACATCGTCACCGTGAACGACTACCTCGCGCGCCGCGACGCCGAGTGGATGGGCGCGATTTACCGCTTCCTCGGCCTGCAGGTCGGGGTTATCGTTCCGGGCCAGGACCCGGAGGAGAAAAGGGCCGCCTACCGGTGCGACATCGTCTATGGCACCAACAACGAATTCGGCTTCGACTACCTGCGCGACAACATGGCCTTCACCGCCGCCGAGCGTTTCCAGCGAGGCCTCGGTTTTGCCATCGTTGACGAGGTTGATTCCATTCTCATCGACGAGGCGCGCACGCCGCTGATCATTTCCGGGCCGGCCGAGGAAAGCACCCATTTGTATACCCGGATCGACAAAATCGCGCCGCGCCTGACGCGCCAGGAAAGCGAAGACCGGCCCGGCGATTTCACCGTCGATGAAAAAACCCGGCAGGTGTATCTGACCGAGCAGGGTTATGAAAAAGCCGAGAAATTCCTGGTCGATGACGATTTGCTGCCGGAGGGCGGCAGTCTGTATGAAATCGGCAACATCAGCTTGGTGCACCACCTGTATGCGGCGTTGCGGGCGCACCATTTGTTTCACAAAGATGTCGCCTACATCGTGCGCGACGGCCAGGTGGTCATCATCGACGAATTCACCGGGCGGATGATGGTCGGGCGGCGCTGGTCGGACGGCCTCCACCAGGCGGTCGAAGCCAGGGAGGGCGTGGCCATCCAGCAGGAAAACCAGACCCTGGCGTCGATCACCTTCCAGAACTATTTCCGGTTGTATGAGACGCTGGCCGGCATGACCGGCACCGCCGACACCGAGGCGCCGGAGTTTCTGCAAATCTACAACCTGGAAGTGGTCATCATTCCCACCAACCGGCCCATGATTCGCCGGGACGACGCCGACCAGGTATACCGCACCGCCGAGGAGAAATTCACCGCCATCATAGACGGCATTGCACAGTGCCGCGCGCGCAGCCAGCCGGTGTTGGTCGGCACCGCCTCCATCGAATCCTCTGAGCGCCTGTCGGCGATGCTGCGCCGGGCCGGCATCGACCACCAGGTGTTGAACGCCAAGCATCACGATCGCGAAGCGCAAATCATCGCCGAAGCCGGGCGCCCCGGCACCGTGACCATCGCCACCAACATGGCCGGGCGCGGCACCGACATCGTGCTGGGCGGCAACCTCGAACTGGAACTCGCCGGCCTGGCCGATGACGCGCATCAGGCAACCGCGAAGGAAGCCTGGGAACAACGCCACCGCCGGGTCATTGAGGCCGGCGGGCTGCATGTTCTGGGCACTGAGCGCAACGAATCGCGCAGAGTGGACAACCAGTTGCGCGGCAGATGCGGGCGCCAGGGCGACCCCGGTTCCAGTCAGTTCTACCTGTCGCTGGAAGACAACCTGATGCGCATTTTCGGCTCCGAGCGCATCGCCGGGCTGATGCAGAAACTCGGCATGGAGGAGGGCGAGGCCATCGAGCATCCGTGGGTAACGCGCGCCATCGAGAACGCCCAGACCAAGGTCGAGGGCCACAACTTCGACGCCCGCAAACAACTCCTTGAATACGATGATGTGGCCAACGAGCAGCGCAAGGTGATCTACCGGCAGCGCGACATGCTGATGGAGACCGACGACATCGCCGACACTATCGCCGAGATGCGCGGCGAAGTGCTCGCCGGCGTCATCGACCGCGGCATTCCGCCCGGCAGCATGGAAGAGCAGTGGGATGTTGCGGCGCTGGAGCACGAACTGGAAACCGAATTGGGCGTCAAAATGCCGCTCGCCGAATGGCTCGAGCGCGACCATTCCCTGCACGAAGAGACCCTGCGCCGTAAAATCGAACAGGCAATCGCCGACATGATGACCGCCAAGGAAGCGCGGGTCGGCGCCGAAAACATGCGGCATTTCGAGAAAGCGGTGATGCTCAAGGTGCTGGACGAGCAGTGGAAGGAGCACCTGTTCAACATGGACCACCTGCGCCAGGGCATTCACCTGCGCGGCTACGCCCAGAAAAACCCCAAGCAGGAATACAAGCGCGAGGCCTTCGAGATGTTCACCGCATTGATGGAGAATGTGAAGTTTGAGGTGACCTCACTCCTGGCGCGTTTGCACATCCCCAACGAAGAGGAAATCCGCGAGATGGAGGCGCGTCGCCGTCGGCAGTCGATGCGTTTCATTCACGCCGAGGCCGAGGCGCCGACCGCGGATGCGGATACCGCCGCGACACCGCCCGCACCGCCCGGCGCGCCGTCGTCGCTGTCGCAACCGTCACAGCCGTCACAGCCATTTGTGCGCACCGGCAAAAAAATCGGCCGCAATGAGCCTTGCCCGTGCGGGTCGGGGAAGAAGTTTAAGCAGTGCCACGGGAAAATATGACGACGGCGGGAAAAGGCGCTGGCCGCGGCCGCCGAGCGGGGAACGGGGACAGACGAGAATGGAGGGAAAAACGCCGCGCCCGGACAAATTCCCCGCCAAAACGCGGCCCCGCCCAAGAGACGAGGGTATAACCAGGTCGCCACCGCCCGCACAAAACCCGGGAAAGCCCCTTAAACAATTCGCTGGCACACCGCTGCGAGCGGGTATAATGGGCATCCTTTCAACCGGGCGCTTCCTGACGGGGCCTCGACAACTATCCTTGTGGAGGGCAACATGTTCAAGCATATCATGCGTGCCGGCGCGGTCGCCGGCCTGTGCCTGCTGGTGAGCGGCACGGCCATTGCGGAAGTCAAAATTCGCGTGCAGACCACTCTGCCCCTCAAAGCGGATGACATCGCGATGGTTAAAGATTTCACCGACAACGTCTCCGCGCTGACCAACGGTGAAGTGCAATTTGAAATTTTGCCGGTCGGCGCCATCGTCAGCGTGAACGATATTATCGATGCGGTGGACAAGGGGCTGGTGGAAGCCGGCGTCGCCTGGACGCATTACTGGTCCGGCAAACATCCCGCAGCGATGTTGTTTGGCGCGCCGGTCGCCGGAGCGGGCGTCGGCATCGACAACATCGCCTTCGTCTCGTGGTATATGAACGGCGGCGGGCGCGAACTCTATGACCAACTGTGGGATGAAATGGGGGTGAACGTCAAAGGCTTGATGTTGCAACCGATGGGCCCGGAGGCGCTGGGCTGGTTCAAGGAGCCGATCAACAGTATGGAAGATTTCCGCAAATACCGTTTCCGCACGCCGCCCGGCATTCCGGGGCAGACCTATAATGACATCGGCGTGGCCTCGGTGGCCATGGCCGGCGGCGACATCCTGCCGGCGCTGGAAAAAGGCGTGATCGACGCCGCCGAATGGTGTTGCCCAAAACCGGACAGCGTGTTCGGTTTTCAGAAGGTGTTGAAGCATTATTATCTGCAGGGCCTGCATCAAGTTGTGGTGAACGGCGATATGTATATCAACAGGGATGTATGGAACAAACTGACCGACCACCAGAAAAAAGCCATGGAAGTGGCGGCGGATGCCTCGCTGTTTCGCTCGCTGTCATACCGCATTTATGAAAACGGCAAGGCGCTGAAGGACTTAACCGAAAACCACGGCGTCATCCTGCACGACACGCCGGCCGACTACTTTCCGGCGTATATGAATGCGGCCAAAGCCACGCTTGAGAAAAACGCCGCAGAAAATGCGTTCTTCAAAAAGGTCTGGGACTCACAGCGCGCGTTTGCGGAAATCGCCGTGCCGTTCTGGGCCGGCGCGCAAACTTCCAACGCGCAGTTGGGGAAGGCGTTTGCGGATAATCAATAAGGCGAGGCTGTCCATCAGCCGCGAGCGCGCTTTTGAGCGGGCGTCGATACAGGACAGTGCCTGATCGCCGCCTCGACGAGGCGGTTTGTACGGGTGTGGCGCCCGCAACAGCGCTTTTCCGGCGGTTGGATTCGCCGTGTCCGGGCGCGGGGCGGAGGGTTTAAACCGATGTCCGCCGGCGTGAAAAAATCCCCTCTCGCGCCCGACGCTTTTCCCGCCTTGCCGCCGGTTGCCGGGGTGCGGCTGGCCGCGGTCGAGGCTGGGGTCAAATATCGTGGGCGCGATGATTTGATGTTGGCGGTGGTGGGCGAAGGCGCCACCGTCGCCGGGGTGCTGACGCGCTCAGCCACGGCCGGCGCGCCGGTGTTGTGGTGCCGGCGGCAACTGCAAGCGGAGCACCGGCCGTGCGCGCTGCTGGTCAACGCCGGCAACGCCAACACTTTCACCGGCGAGCCCGGCGCGCGCCATGTGCGCCAGACTTGCGAGGCGGTGGGCGCGGCGCTCGGTTGCCGGCCTGAGCAGGTGCTGGCCGCCTCCACCGGCGTCATCGGCGAGTTGCTGCCGGTGGCGCCCATCGTCGGCGCGGTGCCGCAACTGGCGGAGTCGTTAGCCGCCGATTCCAGCGCTTGGGCGCGCGCCGCCGCCGCCATCCTGACCACCGACACCTTCGCCAAAGGCGCCACTGCACAGGCCGCAATCGCCGGGCAGACGGTGACCGTCAACGGTTTCGCCAAGGGTTCGGGCATGATTGAGCCGAACATGGCCACCATGCTCGCCTTCCTGTTCACCGACGCGGCCATCGCGCGCCCGGCCTTGCAGTCCATATTAGCGGACGCCAACGAGCGCTCGTTCAACGCCATCAGCGTCGATGGCGACACCTCAACCTCGGACACCTGCTTGCTGTTCGCCACCGGCCGGGCCGCCGATGCGCCCGCCGCCAGCGCCGACCTGGACGATTTTCGGCGCGCGCTACAGGCGGTGATGACCGATCTGGCGGTGCAGGTGGTGCGAGACGGCGAGGGCGCGACCAAGTTGATTACCGTGGAAGTGTGCGGCGGCGAGGACGACCGCGCGGCCATGCGCATCGCCAAATCGGTCGCCAACTCGCCGCTGGTCAAGACCGCCATCGCCGGCGCAGACGCCAACTGGGGGCGCATCGTCATGGCGGTCGGCCATGCCGGGCAGCGGGTCGACCCGGCGCGCCTGAAAATCGCCATCGGCGGCGTGCCGGTCACCGACCATGGCCGGCGCATCGACGATTTCGACGAGGCGCCGCTGAACCGGCACCTCGGCGGAGACGAAATCCTCATCGAGGTGGATGTGGGGGTGGCATCCGGCCGGGCGCGGGTGTGGACTTGCGATTTGACGCGCGGCTACATCGACATCAATGCCGACTACCGCTCCTGATTCGCGCCTGCATGTGGCGGTCGGCATCCTGCGCCGCGGTCGGCGCTATCTCATTCAGCGGCGCCTGCCCGGCACGCCGTGCGCCGGGCAATGGGAATTCCCCGGCGGCAAGGTCGAGGCCGGGGAGTCGCCGCGCCGCGCATTGGCGCGCGAACTCGACGAGGAACTCGGGGTCGAGGCGCTGACCGCCCGCCCGTTGATGAAATTGCCGTTCGACTACACCCACGCGCGCGTGTGGCTGGAGGTGTTCGTGGTCGATTCGTTCGCCGGCGAAGCGGCGGGCCGGGAAGGCCAGCAAATCCGCTGGCACACCCTCGATGAAATTCGCGGCCTCGATATTCTCGCGGCGGTGCCGGCGATTTTGGATGCGCTGAGCGAAGCGGCGGCGCCTTATTCAGGCAAATAACGCGGTGTATGCCCGGTGCAATTCCCGCACCCGGCGCTTGATATCTTCGATGCCGCCGTGGTTGTCGATCACATCGTCGGCCACCGCCAGGCGCTCCGCGTCGCCGGCTTGGTTTTGCATGACTCGCTCGATGTCCCCGGCCGTCATCCCGCGCTCCATCAGGCGCCGGATGCGCGTGTCCGGCGCGCAGGTTACCACCACCACGCGCCGCATGTCGCGGTATTGCCCGCTTTCGACCAGCAGCGGAATATCGAGGATGCAATACGGCCGCGCGTCCCGTTGCGCGCGCGCGGTCATGGTCTCGCGGATCGGCGGGTGGAGGATGGCCTCCAGTTGACGCCGTTGTTGTTTGCAGGCGAACACCCTGCGCCCCAGCCGCTTGCGGTCGATGCGCCCTTGCGAATCCAGAATGCCGGTGCCGAAGCACGCCACGATCCGCTTAAACGGTGCGCTGCCCGGCTGGCTGAGGCGCCGGGCGATACGGTCGGCATCGATCACGCTCACGCCGAGTTCGGCAAACGCATTGGCCACGGTCGTCTTACCGCTGCCGATGCCGCCGGTGAGGCCGACTTTGGCCGCCATTACGCAGTGAAGTGGTGGAACACGGCTTTGTTACTGTTCCGCCAGATGATGAAGCATCTCTATCGGCGCTTTGTGGCCCAAGCATTTGAGCCGAGTGCGGTTGTAGTTTGCCACGAAACGATGAATGAAAGCGTCCCGCTGTTGGTGGTTGGCGAACTCCCTGTTGGACCGGGTGCGCAGCGGCGGGCGGGCTCTGATGGCCTCGTCCAGCCGACGATCGAAGCGCTCCGCCATGCCCTTTGTCTGCGGCTTGAGCGGGCGAATGAGGCGATGCTCGATACCGTGGCGGCGACACACCACATCAAACGGATGCGCGCCGCCGGGCCGGCCCTCGGGCTTGCCCTTCTTATACACCGCAAACTGGTCGGTGAAGGCGCCGCCGTTGTCGGTGATCATGGTATGCACCGGATGCGGGAACCGGGCGATGAACGCCTCCACACAGCCGCGCACCGTGTGCCGGTCGCGGCGCTGTATCACGCGCACCACACAAACCGCGTGGCCCGGTCAATGGCGACAAACACATCACCGCGGTGCTTGCCCAAACAAGTCAGCGCTTTCAAGTCGATGTGTATCAACCCGCACCGCGCCTCCTCAAACTGGCCGACGGCGCGCGCCGGCCCCTGCTTGACCAGGCGATTGACCCCCAGGCGCACCAAACACCGATGGATCGCGCTGCGGCTGAAAGTCCGCCCCAGGTCGCTGCGGTTCATCACCTCGACCAGATCGTCCAACGACAGCCCCACCCGGGTGCGCAACTCGACGATGATTTCCTCGTGCAACGGCGAGGTGCTCTGGCCCAGGTGATGGCGCCGATGCGAGCCATCCAACACCCGATCGGCCTTGCGCCACTTATACACGGTCTGCACCGACACCCCCAACTCCCGCGACAACGCCGGACCGGACTTCCCGGAGCGCTGAATATACGCCCGCACAGCCGGCGTCGTGCGCGCATTCGCGTGCAACTTAATGTCCATCTCCAAACCTCCGCTTGACATAATCGATGCCGGATTGAATACCGACAAAGTATACGCAATCGGACGGGACTGTATACGGTCAGGGGGGATTAATGGCGCGAATCAACGGGAAGCAAGCCGGGATGGGAATTCATGCCGGATGCCAGGCCGGGCCTCTGTGCGCCCGGGAATCTGAAATGACCGCACAAGCCGGCCGCGGTTGGGGGTAAAATCGCGCTTTCACCGTCGCCCCTTTTCCGATTCCCCGCAACACTGCAGCCGGCACTGGCCGGCATTAGCCGATGCTCGCTGTTGACCCGTCTAAAATCCGCAATTTCGCCATCATCGCGCATGTCGATCATGGCAAGTCCACCCTGGCCGACCGCTTCATTCAGTTGTGCGGCGGGCTGGAGGCGCGCGAGATGAAGGCGCAGGTGCTCGATTCCATGGACCTGGAGCGCGAGCGCGGCATCACCATCAAGGCGCAGAGCGTGATGCTCAATTACACCGCCGCGGACGGCCATGCCTACCAGTTGAATCTCATCGACACGCCGGGCCATGTGGATTTTTCCTACGAGGTTTCGCGCTCGCTGAATGCCTGCGAGGGCGCGCTGCTGGTGGTCGATGCGACTCAGGGCGTCGAGGCGCAGACCGTAGCCAACTGCTATGCGGCGGTGGACCTGGGGTTGACCGTGATTCCGGTGTTGAACAAAATCGACCTGGCGGCCGCGCAACCGGACGATGTGATGCGGGAAATCGAAGATGTCATCGGCCTGGACAGCGCCGGTGCGCTGGCGGTCAGCGCCAAAACCGGGCAGGGTGTGGAGGAGGTGCTGGAGCAGATCGTGGCCCGGTTGCCGGCGCCGGGCGGCGACCCGGCGCGGCCGTTGCGGGCGCTGGTGCTCGACTCGTGGTTCGACAACTATCTGGGGGTGATTTCGCTGATTCGCGTGGTTGACGGCCGCTTGAAATCCGACAGGAGCAAGATCCGCATGATGTCCACCGGCTTCGACTACCAGGTCGAGCGGGTCGGCGCATTCACCCCGAAGGCGGTCGATGTGCCGCAACTGCCGACCGGGGCGGTGGGCTTCATGGTCGCCGGCCTGAAGAATGTGGCGGCGGCCCGGGTCGGCGACACGGTCACGCTGAGCCGCCGGCCGGCCGCCGAGCCGTTGCACGGTTTCAAGGAGGTGAAACCGACCGTATTCGCCGGTTTGTATCCGGTGGACAGCACCGATTTCGAGGCTTTCCGAACTTCCCTCGACAAACTCGGGCTGAACGACGCGGCGCTGTCCTACGAGCCCGAATCGTCGTCGGCGTTGGGGTTCGGCTTCAGATGCGGGTTTCTCGGCATGCTGCACATGGAAATCGTCTGCGAGCGGCTGGAGCGCGAATACCACCTCCATCTAATCGCCACCGCGCCCACGGTGGTTTACCAGGTGCTGATGAAAAACGGCGAAATGCGCCGTCTGGACAATCCGTCGCAACTGCCGGATGCGTCCAAAATCGCCGAGGTGCGGGAGCCGCGCATCCTCGCGCGCATTCTCGCTCCGCACGATTTTGTCGGCCCGGTGCTGTCGCTGTGCATGGAAAAACGCGGCGTGCAGCGCAACATGCGTTATCATGGGCGGCAGGTGATGTTGGAGTTCGAGATGCCGCTCAATGAAGTGGTGCTGAATTTCTTCGACAAGTTGAAATCGGTGAGCCGCGGATACGCCTCTTTGGACTACGACTTTATCGGCCACCGGGCGGCGCCGGTGGTCAAGGTGGATGTGCTGATCAACGGCGACCGGGTTGACCCGCTGGCGGTTTTGGTTCATCGTGGCCACAGTGAACGGCGCGCCCGCGAGTTGGTTAAGCGGATGCGCGAATTAATCCCCCGGCAGATGTTCGAAGTCGCCATCCAGGGCGCCATCGGCGGGCGCATCATCGCCCGGGAAACGGTGCGGGCGTTGCGCAAGAATGTCACCGCCAAGTGTTACGGCGGTGATGTCACGCGCAAGCGCAAGTTGCTGGAGAAGCAGAAGGCGGGCAAGAAACGGATGAAGCAAATCGGCGCGGTGTCGATTCCCCAGGAAGCCTTTTTGTCGGTGCTGCAGGTTGAGCGGGAGTAGCCGGGGTCGGCGGGCGGCGGGATTGATGTTGAGGCGGGTGTAAAATAACCGGATTGCGGGAGGTTTCGTGGACTTTTCACTGGTTCTGTTTGTGTTTGTGGTGATTACCGGCGCCATATCGGCCGGATACCGGCTGTTCGGGCGCTCCCGGGTGGCCGCCGCCGCCGCCCCACCGGGGGCTCCGCCGGTGGCCGCAGGGGCCGAGGCGCGGCGCCCGCCGCCGCTGGTGGAATACGCGCGCGCGTTGTTTCCGGTGGTGCTGGTGGTGTTCCTGTTGCGCTCCTTTGTGGTCGAGCCGTTCCGCATTCCGTCCGGCTCGATGCTGCCCAGTCTGCACATCGGCGATTTCATCCTGGTCAACAAGTTTTTATACGGCATACGCCTGCCGGTGCTGCACCGCAAGGTGGCGCCGGTGGGCGGCCCCGAGCGCGGCGATGTGATGGTGTTTCGCTATCCGAAGGACCCGCAGTTGAACTTCGTCAAACGGGTGGTCGGCCTGCCCGGGGATGTCATCGGTTACCGGGGCAAGGAGTTGTTTATCAACGGCGAGCGGGTGCCGCGCATCGAGAACGGCGAGTTCAGCCTCAACCCGCCGCGCGGCCGCCCCGGTCAGCGTTACTTGGAGACCATCGATGATTCCGAACACGCCATCGTCATCGACCCGAACCTGCGCGGCCGCGACATGGAAGTGGCGGTGCCGGCCGGGAGTTATTTCGTCATGGGCGACAACCGCGACCACAGCAACGACAGCCGCTACTGGCGGTTCGTGCCCGAAGACCACGTGGTCGGCAAGGCGTTCTTTATCTGGTTCAGTTGGAAAGGCCTGGCGGAGGGCGGCGTGCACTGGAGCAGAATCGGCAACCGCATCCCTTGATATTGATATTCACCGCTGATATTCACGGCCCGCGGGCCGGCGTTGCCGTTGTGACGGGCGGCATTTGTTCGGGCGGCGTTTCAACGTCTCTTGTGCGCCGCAACCGCAGCCCCGCCGGGCGGTGCAGGCGCCCGACCCGGCGGTGAATGAATCCGCGGCTGAGGGGCGCGATGCGAAGCGGTCATTTCAGTCGCGGCTCGGCTACCGGTTCAAGGACCGGCGGTTGCTGGCGCGCGCCTTGACTCACCGCAGTTGGGGGGCGGACCACAACGAGCGCCTGGAACACCTCGGCGACAGCATACTGGGTTTTGTGATCACCGAAACCCTGTATGCCAGATTCCCCGCGGCTTCGGAAGGCGACTTGACGCGCATGCGCTCGCATCTGGTGTGCCGCGAAGTGCTCGCCGCGCGGGCCCGCCACCTGGCCATGCAATCGTGTCTGCGGCTTGGCGACAGCATCGCTGCAAACGCCGGTGACGGCCACGACGCCATTTTGGCCGACGCCTTTGAGGCGGTGGTCGCGGCGGTGTATCTGGACAGCGATCTGCCGACCGTCGGGCGCGTGCTCCGCGCCGTGTTCGAGCGCCCACTCGAGCGCATTTCCCCGCACAACCCCAAAGACGCCAAGACGCGCCTGCAGGAGCGCCTGCAGAAACGGGGCCTGCCTCTGCCCGACTACCAGGTGGTCGAGCGCGCCGGAAAACCGCATGCGCCGGTGTTTACCGTGTCGTGTAAAGTGAGCGGCCTGGCCGAGGCGGTCACCGCCAGCGGCGGCAGCCGGCGCGACGCCGAGCAGCGCGCGGCGCTGGGCGCGTTGTCAAAACTGGAAGGCGATGGCTGAGCCCCACCGCTTCGGTGTCATCGCGCTGTCGGGCCCGCCCAATGCGGGCAAATCGACTTTGATCAACCGCATCGTCGGCGAAAAAATATCCATCATGTCGCGCCGCCCGCAGACCACCCGGCATCGAATTCTCGGCATCAAAACGCTGCCCGGCGCGCAACTGGTGTTTGTCGATACGCCGGGGTTGCAGCGCCATCCGTCCCCCGGCCTGGGCCGGGTGATTAACCGCACCGCGCTGGCCAGCCTGTCGGATGTCGATCTCATCTTGTTCATGATCGATTGCCGCGGCTGGACCCCCGAACTGGAGCAACTGTTCGCCCGGGTGGCGGGTGCAAACGCGCCGGTGATTCTGCTCATCAACAAAATCGACCGGCTCAAAGACCGGGCCCGCTTGCTGCCGCTGATTGCGCACTCGGCGGGGCTGCATCCGTTCAAGGAAATCATCCCCATTTCGGCGCGCAAACTGACCGATGTGAACGGCTTTCTCAAGAGCATCGCCGCCTGTTTGCCGGCCGGGGCGCCGGGCTTCCCGGCCGACCAGTATACCGACCGCAGCCAGCGCTTTCTGGCCTCGGAACTGGTGCGCGAACAGACCCTTAATTTGCTCGGGCATGAATTGCCGTATGCCAGCGCCGTGGAAGTGACCCGGTTTGAATACCGGGACGACCACCTGCTGAATGTGGCGGTCATCATCTGGGTGGAAAAAGCCAGCCAGAAGTCCATCGTCATCGGCCGGGGCGGGCGGCAGCTGAAAGCCATTGGCCAGCACGCCCGCCGGCAAATGGAGAAAGCGTTCGACATCAAGGTGTATCTGGAACTGTGGGTGAAGGTCAAAAAAGGCTGGGCCGGCAACGCCGCCATGCTGCAGTCGCTCGGCTATCTGGAAGATCAGCGCGAGGCGGGGTCGTGAAGGTGCACCAGCAACCGGCCTATTTGTTGCACGCGAGGCCGTTTTCCGAGAGCAGTCTGCTGGCCGATTTGTTCACCCGCGAGCACGGCCGCCTGAGCGTCCTGGCCAAGGGCGCGCGCCGCGGCAAATCGCGCTCGCGCGGTGCGCTGCTGCCGTTTCAACCGCTGTTGGCCAGTTGGGCCGGCAAAGGCCAGTTGCCGGTGCTTACCTCGGTCGAGCCGCGCGGCCGCCAACCCGGGGCGCTGATGAAGGGTGAAGCGTTGGCCAGCGGCTTCTACCTGAACGAATTGTTAATGCGCCTCCTGCACCGCCACGATGCGCATGAAGCGCTGTTCGAGCACTACCACGACGCGCTCGCCCGGCTGAGCGAAGCGCACCCCCCGCGCCGCATCCTGCGCATCTTCGAAAAACATTTCCTCCACCACATCGGTTTCGGCGCGGTGTTCGACAAAGACGCCGACACCGGCCGGGCCATAGACCCCCGGCGGCAATATCACTACATCCCGGAAAAAGGCCCGGTGTCCGACCGGCCCCCCGGCGAATACGCCCTCCCGGTCAGCGGCCGCACCCTGCATGCGATGCGCGATGAGCACTTCCCCTCCGAGCGCGAACTGCGCGAAGCCAAACGCCTGACCCGCGCCCTGATCGACCGACAACTGGGCGGCCGCCCGCTGCGCTCGCGGAGGGTGCTGATGGAGATGAGCCGGTATCGGTGAAAGATGACCGCCCCCTGCGGCGGCCCGCTGTGATCGCCGGCGCGGGGGTGGCGCTTGCCGGTTGATTTCCCGTCATCGCCACCTTAACATCGGCCATTACCGGGGACGCAACCATGAATCTTAAACAACTCTGGGCAGACCTGACGGTCTGGAACAAATTCGGCCTTAGCTTCGTGCTGGCGGCGGCGGTGCTGTTGTTGCTGGTGGTGGTGGTGTAGTTCAGCGTTTCTTTTTGGGCGCATACAGGTCGGTGATGACGCCTTCATAGATTTCGGCGGCGAGGCCGAGGGTTTCGGCCACGGTCGGGTGGGCGTGGATGGTGCGGCCGATGTCTTCGGCGTCGGCGTTCATTTCAATGGCGAGGGCGGCTTCGTTGATCAGGTCGCCGGCGTGGCTGCCGGTGATGCCGGCGCCGATCAGCCGGCCGGTTTCGCTGTCGAACAGGAATTTGGTGATGCCGTCGCCGTGGTGCTGGATTAGCGCCCGCCCGCTGGCGGCCCAGGGGAAGGCGCCTTTGCCGTAGCGAATCCCTTTTTGTTCGGCCTCGGCTTCGGTCAGGCCGACCCACGCCACTTCGGGGTCGGTATAGGCGACCGACGGAACGGCGCGCGCGTCAAAGCCGCTTTTCAGGCCGGCCGCGACTTCGGCGGCGACCTTGCCCTGGTGGGCCGCTTTGTGGGCTAACATCGGCTGGCCGACCAGGTCGCCGATGGCGAAGATATGCGCGGCGCAGGTGCGCTGCTGCTCGTCCACTTCGATGAAACCGCGCTCGGTTAGCGCAATGCCCGCGGCTTCGGCGTTCAGTTGGCCGCCGTTGGGGGCTCTGCCGACCGACACCAGCGCTTTGTCGAAGTTCATTTTCGGCGGTGCGCCGCCATCGCCGTCAAAAGCCGCCGAGATGCCGTCCCCGGACGCTTTCATTTCGGCCACTCGGGTGTTCAGCCAGATGTTTTCATACTGGCTGGAGATGCGCTTGAACAGCGGCTTGACCAGGTCGGGGTCGGCGCCGGCCATTAAACCGTCGAGCATTTCCACCACGCTGATCCTGCTGCCCAGCGCGTGATAGACCGTGGCCATTTCCAGCCCGATAATGCCGCCGCCGACCACCAGCAAATGGCCGGGAATGTCGTCCAATTCGAGCGCATCCGTGGAGTCCATGACGCGCCCGTGGCCGTGCGGGAACCCGGGAATTTCAACCGCCGCCGAGCCGGTGGCGATGACCGCCTGCTCGAAGCGCACGGTGCGGGCGGCGTTGTCGTGTTTCACTTCAAGGGTGTGCGGCGAAGTGAACCGCGCGGTTCCCCGAATGATATCGACCTTGCGCTTGTTGGCCAGCCCGGCCAGCCCGGCGGTGAGTTTGGAGACAATGCCGTGCTTCCACTGCCGGATTTGTTGCAGGTCGATGGCGGGGGCGGCGAAGTCGAGGCCGATGGGCCGGGCGCGCGCCGCCTCGGTGATGACCCCGGCGACTTGCAGCAAGGCCTTGGAGGGGATGCAGCCGACATTGAGGCAGACGCCGCCGAGGGCCGCATAACGTTCGATCAGCACCACCTGCATGCCGAGGTCGGCGGCCCGGAATGCGGCGGTATAACCCCCCGGCCCGGCACCGATGACGGCTAATTGGGCCCGGGTCTCGCCGGTCTTGTCCGATGGCGGCATCGGCGGCATCGGCGGCTTTATGCTGTGGACAGTTGGCGCGGCCCCGCCAGGCGCGCCATTCGCGCTTCCACGATTCGGCAGTAGTCCGGGTTCAACTCAAAACCGGCCGCGCGCCGCCCGTTTTTGACCGCCGCTTCGAGCGTGGTGCCGCTGCCCGCAAACGGGTCAAGCACCAGTCCGTCCGCCGGGCACGATGATTGAATCATCCGCTCAATGAGCGCCAGCGGTTTCTGGGTGGGGTGGTTTTCCCTTTCACTGTGTATCCGGTGCAATCGGGGGATCGACCACACATCCTTGGGGTTGCGGCCCAGTTCCAGCCACTTGGCCCCGACAAAGATGGAGCGCGTGCGCGCTTTCTTGGTGGCCGGGTCGTATGGAATGCGCACCGCATCCAGGTCGAAATAATAGTCTTTGTGTCTGGCAAAAAAGCCGATGTTGTCGTGCACCGAACTGAATTTGCGTGTGCTCCCGCCCATGCTCGGCACGCGCCGGTCCCAGATGATTTCATTGACCATGATCATGCGCTTTTTTATTAAGCAGAATATCTCCGGGGCGTATCGCCAGGTTGCGAATATGTACAGGGAGCCGCTTGGTTTGATTTTGGGAATGACCGCTTGTATCCATTTCTCTGTCCACGCCAGAAAGTCGCTTTGCCCCATTTTGTCCGAGAGGTTTCCGTAATCCTTTCCCAGGCAATACGGCGGGTCGGCGACAACCAGGTCAACGCTTTGGTCCCGCACTTGATGGATGCCGGACAAAAAGTCTTGGTTGTAAATCTCGAACATCGCGCGGTTGTCATCAGGCGGGCCGCTGCGCTTACAAAACCAGCCGCCGCACATCCGCGAACAACTCCGCCAACCGGGCGGTGAAGCGCGCCGCTTCGGCGCCGTCTATGACGCGGTGGTCGTAGGAGAGGTCGAGCGGCAGCATCAGCCGCGGGCGGAATTCGGCGCCGTCCCAGACCGGCGTCATGCGCGCGCGGGTGATGCCGAGAATCGCCACTTCCGGGGCGTTCACAATCGGGGTGAAGGCGGTGCCGCCGATGCCGCCGAGGCTGGAGATGCTGATGCAGCCGCCGCGCATTTCTTCGATCTGCAGGCGCCCGGCGCGCGCGCGCTCGCCCAGGTCGCCCATTTCCGCGGCCAGTTCCAGCACACTCTTGCGGTCGGCCCCCTTGATGACCGGCACCACCAGGCCGTGCGGGGTGTCCACGGCGATGCCGATGTTGCAGTATTTTTTAACTGTCAGGTGTTTGCCGTCGGGGTGTAACGAGGCGTTGAAGGCCGGGAATTCGGACAGCGCCCGGGCCAGGATTGCAACCGCAAAGCCGAGCAAGGTCACGCGCACCCCGGCCTTTTCGGCCTCCGATTTCAGCGACCGGCGAAAGGCTTCCAGGTCGGTGATGTCGGCTTCGTCGTGGTGGGTGACATGGGGAATGTTCAGCCAGGCGCGCTGCAGGTGCGCCCCGGACAGTTTGGCGATGCGCGACAGCGGGCGGGTTTCCACTTCGCCGAATGCGCTGAAGTCGATTTCGGGAAGCGCCGGAATGCCGCCGGCCGGTGCGTGCGCCAGCGCGCTCAGGGATTGCTTGACCCAGGCCTTGACGTCCTCCTTGAGAATCCGCCCTTTGGTGCCGCTGCCGCGAATCTGCGACAACGGCGCGCCTAATTCGCGGGCGAAACGGCGAATCGCCGGGCTGGCGTGGGGCAGGGCAAGCCCGGCGCGCTCCACCGGCGGCGGCAGGGTCGGCGGCGGGCGGTAGGCGTCGGCGGGGCGGGGCCGGGATGTTTTCGGTTGTTGCGGCGGCTGCGGTTGTTCGGGTTGTTCGGGTTGTTCGGGTTGTTCGGGTTGTTCGGGTTGTTCGGGTTGTTCGGGTTGTTCGGGTTGTTCGGGTTGTTCGGGTTGTGGCGATGCGTCGGCGGCAGGGGGTTCAACCTCAGCCAACTTTTCAGGCGCTTCATCGGCGGGTTTTGCGGACTGACCGGACTGACCGGCATCCAGCAACGCAATTGGAGTCCCCTGCGACACCGTCTGCCCGACCTCGACGCGCAACTCGGTGATGACGCCGGCGCTTGGGGCGGGGATGTCCATGGTCGCCTTGTCGCTTTCCAGCGTAATCAGCGGGTCTTCGGCGGCCACCCGCTGGCCTTTGCTGACTAATACCTCGATGATTTCAACTTCGTCGAAATCGCCGATGTCGGGCACTTCAATGACAACTGATTCAGGCATGGCGTTCACAGTGTGGCCGGATGCGGGCGGTCGGCGTCTATGGCGTATTTTTCGATGGCGGCGTGGCACTGCGCCGGCGCCAGCAACTCGGCCTCCACCAGCGCGTATAACGCCTGCACCACCACATGGCTGCGGTCCACCTCGAAGAATTTGCGCAATTGCGCGCGCGTATCCGAGCGCCCGAAACCGTCGGTGCCGAGCACATAATACCGGCGCGGCACGAAGGCGCGAATTTGCTCCGCATACAGGCGGATGTAGTCGGTGGCGGCGATCACCGGGCCGTCGGAATTGTCCAGGCACATGGCCACGAACGACTGGCGCGGCGCCGACTGCGGGTGCAGCGCGTTGTGGCGCGCCACCGCCTGGCCGTCTCGCGCCAGTTCGTTGAAACTGGTGACGCTCCAGATGTCGGCGCTGACATCATGCTCGGCGTCCAACATTTCCGCGGCCGCCTCCACCTCGCGCAGGATCGCGCCGCTGCCCATCAGGCTGACCTTGATGCGGTTTTCCTTTTTGCCGGTGGAGCGCAACAGATACATGCCGCGTACAATGCCCTCCTCGGCGCCATCCGGCATGGCCGGATGCGGGTAGTTCTCGTTCATCACCGTGATGTAGTAGTAGAT
>JAPPQJ010000113.1:3069-18479 GCA_028817015.1 Gammaproteobacteria bacterium | reverse complement strand
CCCCCCCCCCCCCCCCCCCCCCCCCCCCCCCCCCCCCCCCCCCCCCCCCCCGAAATGGAAATGACGCCGCCGAGTGCTAATGTCCGGCGCCATGCCAGCCCATCATGGGGACGGGTTAATCCGGCACCCTGGCTGCAAGCACCGCAAATTACACCCCGTGCGGATGCCTCCCATACAGCGCCTGCACCGCTTGACGCTATGGCGCCCGGGAATTGGCCGCATCGAATTCCGCTTTCCAGGCAAAGAACGCTTCCGCTTCGGGCAGAGCCCGCACCGCCGGCATCATTTTGGAGTCGAACAGGTTGGCTTTGGGATAGTGCAGATAGGCCAGCCGGTAGAATTTCTTCACATCTTCGATTTTGTCGGCCTGCAACGCAAACAGCATCAATGCCTGCAAAGTGCCTTTCTGTTTGACCAGCAACTCCTCCGGCTCCCCGGCCAGCCTCTCATAGGTCTTGTCCACACCCGCTTTCTCGCCCGTTTCCAGGTAGGCGGCCACCAGGTTGATATAGTCCCGATAGACGCCGAGCGGGGCGTGCTCTTTGGCGCGTTCGAGCACGGGGACGGCATCTTCCCAGCGCTGATTCCTGACCAGGTATCCGATGATGATTTGCTCGGTCATCCAGGAATTCGGCACGCACCGGTCCAGCGAGTCCGCCACCCCGCGACTCTCAGTGTGGCGTTGGACTTCCTGGTAGGCGCTGGCCAGGCGAAAGAACAATTGCACGATGCCTCGATGGCACAGCGGCAGACTCTCGGATATGGGGTTGTTCCAGACATGGTGCCGGATGTTGTTTTCGGAGGCAAACAGCGTGTGTAACCACATCAGGTTGAACGACAACACCAGCGCAAAGACGGCGCCGGTGGCCCCCAGGCCGGCATACCAGTGATACGGCCGCAGGGCCAGGGCTTTGACTTTTGAGCCGCCGCCGGCCCTGAGAATGAGCCCGGCAAACACCCCGAAGATGATGGCCGGCAACGGCATTTGATAGGGGAAACTGAACTGCATATTGACCGCGCTGCCGGCCAGCGCGGCGGTGACGAGGATGAAAAACCCGCGCGTCTCCACGTTGCCACGCCGCACCAGGCGGAACAGGCAGGCTATCAGCCCCAGGCCGCTCGCCGCAAACAACAGCATGCCGGTCACGCCCAGTTCAACGCCGATTTCCAGCGGGTCGTTGTGCACGCGAAGCGGCGCAAAGACCTCGTATTTCTCGGTGTCAGTCAGCAGGTTATGTGAAAAACTGCCCATGCCGGTGCCGAGCGCGGGGTTTTCTCTTACCATCTTCAAGGTGTCGTCCCAGATGCGGTAGCGTTGCGCGCGGCGCTTGGCCACCGGGGCCGAGTAACTGGCGATCTCTTTTTGCAGGTGTGAAGTGGACGAGGACACCTTGGAGAAAAACCCTCCCCAGCCCTGCGCCGTGGTATTGACCAGCAATGCCGCCAGCAACAGCGCGGCCGGCACAGCCAGTTTATGCGCTGTTTGCCAGTTCACCAGGCCTTCGCGGGCGGCGGTTTTAAGCGGGCCCCGAAGCCACACCAGCGCAGCGGCCATGACCGCCACTTCCACCAGCATCGACAGCCAGGCCGAGCGGGTGCGCGAATGGAAGGCATAAGCCAGCACCAGCGCCATCGCGAACCAGCAAAGCACCGACCAGTGTTTGCGCGGCTCGAACAGCGCCAGGAACACGATCATCGGAAACGCCAGTACAATCACCTGCATCGCCGCATTTTTGTTGTGGTAATTGGCCGAAGGCGGCGCCGTTTGCAGGAAGATGTCGGTGTCAAAAATCACCTGGATGAGTCCGACCGTGGAAATATACGCCGCCGCCAGGGTTAACCCCCTGGCCAGATGGATCATCGCCTGGAAGTCGAGCTTGACGGTCAGGGTCACCAGGAGCGCGGCGGCGGCGGCCAGCCACAGAAAGTATTTGCTGGCAAAGAAGCCGAGATCGACCGCCCAGAAAGCCGATGCGGCGCCCAGCAGCAGCAGGCCGCCCAGCCACAGGCGCGTCCAACTGAAGGTCAAGCTGCCGTGGCGGGTGTGCCTGTTGCGAAACAGCCAGCAGGCCAGCAGGCCCAGGAAGCCCAGTTCAGCGATGATTTCACGGTAATGGTCGGAAAAGCCGATGCTGGCGCCGGCAAAGGTGCCGGGCAGCGCCGCAGCCAGGCACACTACGGCGATGGCCTGCATGGGAACCGACCAACCGGCTGCCTGGCTGGCCGAAACGGACCTGGCTGATTTGGATTTGCGGGATTTTTGCTTTTGAGTCAAGATAACTTAATCGGTTTTTGCCGGCACCATTGCCCATCCATGGCCGTTCGCCGGCGCAACAGCGGCCCATGGCGGTCGATGGAAACGTGGCCAAAATCGGTCATGCGACCATCCGCCCGACATTCCAATCAAGCCAAAACAAGCGTCCCATTGGGCAAAATTAGCCGGTGATATTCAAGAACCGGAAATGTATGGATTTGATATTGCTAATCAATGCATTATTGCATATTCCACCCGGGTTAAGTTATCTTGGCCCCCGCTTTTTTTTTCGAGTCGTGACGGCGACCAGTAAGCCGGTGACGCTTGTTTGGCGCCGTTTTTTAATGAAACCCGTGGAAAACTGAAGACCGATGTGCGGAATAGTCGGCCTGTATTTCAAATCCGCCGCCCTTGAACAACAACTGGGGCGGATGTTGGCGGCGATGTTAGTGCAGATGACCGAGCGCGGCCCGGACAGCGCCGGCGTGGCGGTATACCGCCGGCCGGTCGGCGCTGAGGCGAGCAAGATCACCCTGCAGTCGGGAGACGACGCCAACTGGGATGACATTCACGCGCGCATCCGCGCCGCGCTGGCGCCCGAGGCCACGCTGGAGCCGCTGGCCAATCATGCGGTGCTGACGCTCCACGGAGACGGCGCGCAGGCGGCCGACTGGCTCGAGGCTAATCTGCCCGGGGTCAACATCACCAGCATCGGCAGGGCCATCGAGATTTACAAGGAAAAGGGCCGGCCCGACGAAGTCATCGCGCGCTTCAAACTGGAGGAGATGGCCGGCTCCCACGCCCTGGGTCATACGCGCATGGCCACCGAAAGCGCGGTGACCACCGAGCACTCGCATCCGTTTTCCACCGGGCTGGACTTGTGCCTGGTGCACAACGGCTCGCTGTCCAACCACAACCGCCTGCGCGAGAAACTGCGCGCCGAGGGCATTCGCTTCCGCACCGACAACGACAGCGAAGTGGCGGCCGGCTACTTAACCTGGCGGCTGTCGCAGGGCGCCACCTTGAAGGAGGCCATGCAATCGGCCATCGCCGACCTGGACGGTTTCTACACCTTCGCCATCGGCGCGCGAGACGGTTTTGCGGTGATGCGCGACCCGATAGCCTGCAAGCCGGCCATCCTGGCCGAGACCGAGCACTGGGTGGCGATGTCATCGGAATACCGCGCCATCGCGCAACTGCCCGGCAGCAAACACGCGGCCATCTGGGAACCGCAGCCGGCCAGGATTTACAGTTGGGAGCGGGCGGCGTGAGGCCGAATCATGGCGGAGAATCGGCTCGGCGCCAGAACGGCGAGGCGCTGAGATTTGACTTAAAAGATTCCCCGGTGCGCGAATTGAACCGCGCGTTGCACGAGCGCGGCGCCGAAGGCCGGAGCATTCGCGTGGCGAACCCGGGCGGCAAGCACAATGTCGCGGTCGGCGCGCGGTTTCGCGGCGAGGTTTTCATCGACGGGCACGTCGGCTACTACTGCGCCGGGATGAATCAGAACGCCGCCATCGTGGTCAACGGTAACGCCGGGCCGGGCCTGGCCGAGAACATGATGTCGGGGCAAGTCAGAGTCAAAGGAGACGCATCGCAGTATGGCGGCGCGACCGCGCACGGCGGGCTGCTGGTGATCGAAGGAAACGCGGCGGCGCGCTGCGGCATTTCCATGAAGGGCGCGGATATCGTGGTCGGCGGCTCAATCGGCCATTTAAGCGCGTTCATGGCGCAAAGCGGCCGCCTGGTGGTGTGCGGCGACGCCGGCGATGCGCTGGGCGATTCCATCTATGAAGCCAGGATTTACCTGCGCGGAAAGGCCGCCGGGCTGGGCGCCGACTGCATCGAAAAACCCATGGAAGCAAGCCACCGTGAGGAGTTGGCGTATCTGCTCGACCAGGCCGAATTGGGCGGCATGAAGGCCGGCGATTTTCGGCGCTTCGGCTCGGCGCGCCAGTTGTATCACTTCCAAATCGACCACCTCGGAGCCTACTGATGCCGATGGATGAGACCCGCCGATGAGCGCAAAAATCGACCGTTCCTGGCTGGCTGAATCGCATACCTTCCCGCGCCCGGTGATTCGGGAAATCCAACGCGCGGCGCGCGAGGGCATTTACGACATCCGCGGGTTTGGCGCCAAGCGGCGGCTGCCGACCTTCGACGACCTGCTGCTGCTCGGCGCCAGCATGTCGCGCTACCCCCTGGAGGGCTACCGCGAACGATGCGAAACCCGCGTTGTCCTCGGCACCCGTTACGCCGAAAACCCGGTCACCATCGAGACGCCGGTCACCATCGCCGGCATGAGTTTCGGCGCGCTGTCGGCGCAGGCCAAGGAAGCCCTCGGCCGCGGGGCTTCGGAGGTCGGCACCAGCACCACCACCGGCGACGGCGGCATGACCGCCGAGGAACGCCGCCATTCCAATTTGCTGGTCTATCAGTATCTGCCGTCCCGCTACGGCATGAACCCGGATGACCTGCGCGCCGCGGACGCCATCGAAATCGTGGTCGGGCAGGGCGCCAAGCCGGGCGGCGGCGGCATGTTGTTGGGCCAGAAAATCACCGAGCGCGTGGCCGGCATGCGCAACCTTCCGGAGGGAATCGACCAGCGAAGCGCCTGCCGCCATCCCGACTGGACCGGCCCCGACGACCTTGAAATCAAAATCCAGGAACTGCGCGAGATCACCGACTGGAAGGTGCCGATCTACACCAAGGTCGGCGCCAGCCGGCCGTTCTACGACGTGCAACTGGCGGTCAAGGCGGGCGCCGATGTGGTGGTGGTGGACGGCATGCAGGGCGGCACCGCCGCAACCCAGGAAGTGTTCATCGAACACGTCGGCATCCCCACTTTGCCGGCCACGCGCCTGGCGGTCGAAGCGCTCAAGGAAGCCGGGGTGCACCGCGAAGTTCAACTCATCGTCTCCGGCGGCATTCGCTCCGGTGCGGATGTCGCCAAAGCCCTGGCTTTAGGCGCGGATGCGGTCTCCATCGGCACCGCCGCGCTGATCGCGATGGGCGACAACAGCCCGGAGTTGGAAGAGCAATACAACGCCATCGGCAGCAGCGCCGGCTACTACGACGACTATCAGGAAGGGCGCGACCCGTCCGGCATCTCGACTCAAGATCTGGACCTGGGAAAACGCCTCGACCCCGAAACCGCCGGCCGCCTGGTGGCCAATTACCTGCGCTGTCTTACCCTGGAAACCCAGACCCTGGCCCGCGCCGCCGGCAAAAGCGATGTGCGCAATTTGGAGCCGGAAGACCTGGTGGCGCTGACCGTGGAAGCGGCGGCCATGGCCAGGGTGCCGCTGGCCGGGACGGCCTGGGTGCCGGGAGCGGTTAAATAGCCGGAGCATACCGCGTGATTCGCAACCCGGCGCCGCGATCATTGAATTGGCCGGGCGCTCCTCAACAGCAACGATTATTCCGTCAACCCAACCCAAACACTAAAGGCACTCACCATGACCAACCTGTCGATCATCGCCAAACAAAAGAAAATCCAATACTTCCTGATTAGTTTCGTCGACCTGTTCGGCGTGTTGCGCGCCAAACTGGTGCCGGCGCGGGCCATCGGCGACATGCAGAAAGAGGGCGCCGGGTTTGCCGGGTTCGCGGCGTGGCTGGACATGACGCCGGCGCATCCCGACATGTTTGCGCTGCCGGACCCGGACAGTTTAATTCAGTTGCCGTGGAAGCCGGAAGTGGGCTGGCTGGCCGGCGATCTCCACATGGACGGCGCGCCGGTGGCGGCGTCGCCGCGAGTGGCGCTTAAAGCGCAAATCGAGAAGGCGCGCAAGGCCGGCTATCGCATGAAAACCGGCGTGGAATGCGAATACTTTCTGCTGGCGCCGGGCGACGGCGGCGCGGCCGATGTCCGCATCGCCGATGCGCGCGACACCCAGGCCAAGCCGTGCTACGACCAGTCGGCGTTGATGCGCCGCTTTGATGTGGTGTCCGACATCTGCGACAGCATGCTCGCGCTCGGCTGGGGTCCGTATCAAAACGACCATGAGGACGCCAACGGCCAGTTTGAAATGAACTGGGACTACGACGACTGCCTGGCGACCGCCGACCGCCATGTGTTCTTCAAATACATGGTGCGCCAGATCGCCGAAAACCACGGCCTGCGCGCCACCTTCATGCCCAAGCCGTTTTCACACCTGACCGGCAACGGCTGCCACGCGCATGTTTCACTGTGGGACAAGGCCGGCGGCAAGAATCTGTTTATGAGCAACCGCGATGAACTGGGCCTGTCCAGGTTGGCCTATCAATTCCTCGGCGGCATCGTTCACAATGTCGAGGCGCTGGCGTCGATTTTTAATCCCGCGGTCAACAGTTACAAACGCATCAACGCGCCGCGCACCGTCTCCGGCGCCACCTGGTCGCCGAACGCGGTCAGTTATTCCGGCAACAACCGCACGCACATGATTCGCGTCCCCGACAAAGGCCGCTTCGAGTTGCGCCTGATGGACGGCGCCGTCAACCCCTACCTGCTGCAAGCCGGCATCCTCGCCGCCGGCCTCGACGGCATCGCCCACAAACGCGACCCCGGCAAGCGCCTCGACATCAACATGTATACCGAGGGGCACAAAGCCAAAGGTCTGAAGAAGTTGCCGCTGAACCTGCTCGACGCCATTCGCGCCACCGAGAAAAACCACGCCCTGAAAGCGCAACTCGGCGCCGAGTTGGTGGACAGTTACTGCAAACTGAAGCGCGAGCAGTGGAATGAATATACGCGCGCGATTAGTGAGTGGGAGTATGAGAACACGCTGGATTGTTAGCGGGGGCGATTCAACCCACACGCGCAACTTATGAGGAAGCGGCGCAACGGAAAAAATCGCCGGATTTGCGCTCAAGCCCGAAGAGTTTATACACGAATGATACAAACAACGGCGGTGATGGAGAGAAAAAGCGCCCCCATCCCGCATACTGGCTCCGGACCGAGTCCGGGGCGGTGTCCGGCGACTTTTCTTTCCTGCGCCGCCCTCTCTCCGGCCCTCTCCCGGAGGGAGAAGGGGAGAGAGCCGAACAGAACAGCCAGTTGTGAGTGGCGCTCATCGGCGCGCTGTCCGCCTGGATTGCCTTCACCGCCGGCATCATGGGAATCGCCCGCCTCGGCGCCAGCCATGTGGCGCTGTTGTCCGGCCAGGAGCCGCTGTGGACGGCGTTGTTTTCTTTTGCGCTGCTCGGCATCGTCCTCGCCCCGGCGCGGATATTAGCGGCGGTGTTTGGGGCTAACCGTTTCGCACTGGAAGGGGGCGGAGGAGAGCGTCAAACCGCCGCCGCGCTTAGCCGCCGCTGGCCGGGTCGCGGTAGGCCGCCTTGCCGCCCACCAGGGTGAGAGTCACTTTGCCGCGCAGGGGCTGGCCGCACCACGGCGTGTTTTTGCCGCTGCTTAGCAGGGTGTCGGCGCCGGGAGTCCATTCCCGCCGGGGGTCGAACAGGCATAAATCCGCCGCCGCGCCGACGCCGAGGTGGCCGGCGTCGATGCCGATGATGGCGGCGGGGTTGGCGGTCAGCGCGGCCACCGCGGTGGGCAGGGGCAGGGCGCCGTCGTCGACCAACCGCATGGTCAGCGGCAGCAGGGTTTCCAGCCCGGCGATTCCGGGGGCGGCCTCGGCGAACGGCGCCAATTTGGCGTCGGCGCCGTGCGGCTGGTGGTCGGAGCAAATCGCGCTGATGATGCCGTCCTCGACGCCGCGCACCAGCGCGCGTTGGTCGCGCGCGGTGCGAAGCGGCGGGAACACCTTGTATCGGGCGTCGAAGGCGCCGATGTGCGTCTCGTTCAGATGCAGGTGGTGGACCGCCACGCTGGCGGTGACCGGCAGGCCGCGCGCCTTCGCCTCGGCCAGCATCTCCACCGCCCGGGCGCTGGATAACAGGTGGAAATGGGCGCGCGCGCCGCTGGTCTCCATCAGCGCCAAATCGCGCGCCACGCCGACCGTCTCCGCGGCCTCGGGGATGGCCGGCAGGCCCAGGCGCGTGCTGATTTCGCCCTCGTGCACCACGCCGTTGCCGTGCAGCCACGGGTCGCGCGGGGTGACGAACACCGGCAGGTCGTAGGTGGATGCGTATTGCATCGCCCGGCGCATCACTAACGTGTTCTCGACCGCCCGCAGGCCGTTGCTCAGACCCACGCAGCCGGCGTCCATCAGCAGCGCCATGTCGGTCAGGCGCTCGCCGCCGAGGCCGGCGGTCAGGGCGCCAAGCGGATGAATCCGGGCAAAACCGCCGGCCCCGGCGCGGCTTTGAATCATGCGTACCATGGCCGGGGTGTCGATGACCGGCGTGGTGTCCGGCGGGCAGACCATGCGGGTGATGCCGCCGCCGGCGGCGGCGCGGGTTTCCGAGTCGAGGGGCGCCTCGCCGGCCTCGCGCAGTCGCGCGCACAGGTCGATGAGGCCGGGCAGCACCAGCAGCCCGGCGGCGTCGATGCGCTGCGCGGCGCCGAACGCCTTCGGCTTGCGGCCGATTCCGGCGATTTTGCCGCGGCTGATATAGACATCGCGGACCGCGTCGATGGCGTTGGCCGGGTCGATGACGCGCCCGCCCTGGATGACCAGACCAGCGGTCACGGGCGCTCCTCCGAGCCGCCCATCAGGGTCGCCATCACCGCCATGCGCACGGCGATGCCGCAGGTCACTTGTTGCAAAATCACCGACCTGGAGCCGTCGGCGACATCCGATGCGATTTCCAGGCCGCGGTTAATCGGCCCCGGGTGCATGACCACCGCATCGCGGTCGGCGTAGCGCAGTTTGTCCCCGGTCAGGCCGTAGCGGTTGAAGTATTCCTGCTCGCTGGGCACCAGTTGGCCGTCCATGCGCTCGCGCTGCAGGCGCAGCATGATGACCACATCCACGCCGCGCAGCCCTTCGCGCATGTCCGAGGTGGCGGCCACGCCCATGGTTTCGATTTCGGTGGGAATCAGTGTGCGCGGGCCGACCACGCGGATTTGTTCGGCGCCCAGGGTGTTGAGCGCCTGAATCTGCGACCGGGCGACTCGCGAGTGCAGCACATCGCCGATGATGGCCACCTTGAGGCCTTTAATGCCGCCCTTGACCCGGCGAATGGTGAACATGTCCAACATCGCCTGGGTGGGGTGGGCGTGGCGGCCGTCGCCGGCGTTGATGACGCGCACATGGTCGGGCAGATGCGCGGCGATGAGGTGCGCGGCGCCGCTGGCGCTGTCGCGCACCACGAACAAATCGGTGTGCATGGCCTCCAGGGTGCGCGCGGTGTCGATGATGGATTCGCCCTTGCTGGTCGACAGGCGCGCGGCGTTCAGGTTGATGACATCGGCGGACAAGCGCTTGCCGGCGATTTCGAAGGTGGTGCGGGTGCGGGTGCTCGGCTCGAAGAACAGGTTGACCATGGTCTTGCCGCGCAGCAGCGGCACCTTCTTGATCTCGCGCTGACCGAAGCCGGCGAACGACTCGGCGGTGTCGAGCATGCCGGTCAGGACGGCGCGCGGCAGGCCGCTGATGGTCAGAAAATGCTTCAGTTTGCCGTTGCGGTCGAATTGAATCGCGCTGTCCGCGGGAATCATGGAGCGGATTTTCCGAGGTCGATGATATTGAGCGCCAGGCGGCCGCCGTCCCGGGTGAGTTTGGCTTCCTCGTGGCCGGCCAGTTGCAGCGACTGGCCGACGATGTCGGCCTGAATGGGCAACTCCCGGCCGGGTCGTTCGATAAGCACCGCCAGGCACACCCGCTCGGGGCGGCCATAGGAGAATATTTCGTTGAGCCCGGCGCGCACTGTGCGCCCGGTGTGCAGCACATCATCGACTAAGATGATGTCGCGGTTGTCCACCGCCACCGGCAGGCTGGAGGCCTTCACTTCGGGGTTCAAGCCGACCCGGCTGAAGTCATCGCGGTAGAAGGAAATGTCCAGGGTGCCGAGCGGCGGTGCCGAGTCGAGGCGCGGATGCAGTTGCTCGGCCAGCCACGCGCCGCCGGTGTGGATGCCGACCAGCAGCGGCGCCGGCAGTTGCCGGGCGTTGATCTGGCCGGCCATTTTTTCGATGATCGCCGCCAATTGCCGGGAGTCATACATCGGCGCGTTGCCCGGCCGATTGGGCCCATTCGGTCAGATAAGCGAGGACGATCAATTCCGCCGCCAGGTTGTCGCGTTTGCGGGCGCGTTTTGCGGCGGGTTGCCGGTTGCCGGCCGCCGTCGTTTGCAGCAACTGCTCGGCGGCGCGGGTGGTCAGCCGCTCATCGACAAACACCACCTTCAGCCCGAACCGGCCGCCGGCCTTGCGGCCAAATGCCCGCGCCCGCCTGGCCATCGCCCCTTCGCTGCCGTCCATGTTGACCGGCAGGCCGACCACCAGCAAGCCCGGCAGCCAGGATTGGATTTGTTTCTGCAACTGGGGCCAGTCGGGAACGCCATCGCGCGCGGTCACCGTGGATAACGCCTGCGCGGTGCGCGTGTCGGTATTGCCGACCGCCACGCCGATGCGCTTTAGGCCAAAATCCAGGCCCAGGATTCGCCGGGTTCGCCGCGTCTGCGGCGTCATACGGCGCGGTTCGGGTCAGGCATGACCGACCTCGGTGGACAGGCGCGAGTAGTCGATGCCCAGCAGTTTGGCGGCCTGATGCCATTTGTGGTCGATGCGGGTGTCGAAGATGATGGAATGGTCGGCCGGCGCGTTGAACCACGAATTCTGGCGGATTTCAAACTCCAGTTGCCCCGGCCCCCAGCCCGCGTAACCTAAAATCATGATGGCGTTGGCCGGCCCCTGGCCGTGGGCAATCGCGCCCAAGATGTCCCGCGAACTGGTCAGCCACAACCCGCCGCCGATTTCCATGGACGATTCCCAGGGGTCGCCGCTTTCCCGGTCGGCGTGAATCACCAGCCCCAGTTCGGGGTTGACCGGCCCGCCCTGGAACACCGGCTGTTCGGCGTGTTCGAGGCTGGAAACCGGCAGCGACAGTTGTTCGAAGATGTCGCCCAGGCAGTGGTCGGTGAGGCGGTTGACGATCACGCCGATGGCGCCGTTGTCATCGTGCTGGCAAATCAGGGAAACGGTTTGATGAAAACTGGGATTGGTCAGTTGCGGCATCGACACCAGCAACTGGTTTTTCAAAGAAGGGCTGGAAGTTTTGCTCATCTTTCAATCTCGCTGGCGGCGGTTCCTTTCAGTTTCCGGGACGGTGGCGGCCGGTTCGACAACCGCCGCTAATTATACTAAATTTCGGCGGCATTGACCCGCTGCTCGATTAGGGCTCCGCATTGAACACTCCGCAACCCGGCCTGTTGGCGTTGCTGCAACAGATTGAAGGCGCCGGCCTCGGCGAAAAACCCGCCGCCGGGCGCGCCGGGTTTGCCCGGGTGCGCCCCGACCGACCCGCGCTCAGATGAGCGCGCTCCCTGACCTGGCGGAGCTGAGCGCGCTGCTCAAAAAAGCCGTGGCGGCCGAATACGCCGGCCCGCGCCGGCATCTGGCCCGCACCGCCAAGCAGGACGGCAGTTGGGTCACCGACATTGACCGGCGCACCCAGGGCCGGTTGTTCGCTGAACTAAGCCGGCGGTGGCCGCAATACGGTTTCATCGGCGAGGAGATGACCCATGCCGAGCAACACGCGGTGTGCGCGCAAAGCGGCAACACCTACTGGGTGCTCGACCCGCTGGATGGCACCACCAACTTCACCGCCGGCTTCCCCTTCTACGGCGTGTCGCTGGCGCTGGTGGCCGACGGCCGCCCGCAACTGGGCGTGGTCTTCGACCCGGTGCGCGACGAATGTTTCACCGCCCGGCAGGGCGGGGGGGCGCGCATCAATGGGCGGCCGCTGAAATGCCCGGCCACGCGCACCCTCGGCGAGTGTATCGCCATCATCGACTACAAACGCCTGGTCGGCGACCTCGCCGCCCAACTGGTGCGCTCGCCGCCGTATCGCTCGCAGCGCAACCTGGGCGCCTCGGCGTTGGAATGGTGCTGGCTGGCGGCCGGGCGCGCCCACATCTATCTGCACGGCGGCCAGAAGTTGTGGGATTTTGCCGCCGGGCACTTAATCCTAAGCGAAGCCGGCGGCCGCGCCACCTCATTGTCCGGCAGACCGCTGGACTGCATGCGGTTGCGCAAACGCTCGGTGGTCGCCGCCGTCAACCCGAATTTACTCATGCTGTGGGACGACTGGATCAATGCCAACAGCGCCACGCCCGGTTATTCGCCGTTGTAGGGCAGGGCAGCCGGCGGCGGCAAACCCGTCATACGGGAGCAATTTTGATCAACTATTGGGGCCCTGAATTTGCCGCCCGATTGCGCCGTGCGGCATCGACTCGGTGACCACTTACCGCCCATTTTGCAACGATGTTCGAAAACACATTCAAGAACATAGACGATGTGCTCTGGAAAGAGGCCGGCTGCACCACCGAACTCGACTACACCGAGCAGACCTCGTGGATACTCTTCCTGAAATATCTGGATGATTTGGAAGCGGAGCGGGCCGTGGCCGCCGAATTAGGCGGAAAACCCGCTGCGTTTTTGCTCGACAAAAAGTACCGCTGGAGCCACTGGGCGGCGCCGAAAAAAGCGAACGGCGACATCGACCACGAACGCGCGCTGACCGGCGAAGACCTGGTTCAGTTTGTCGACGGCGATTTATTCCCCTATCTGACCGGCTTTAAAGAGCGCGCCAGCGGGCCGAATACCATCGAGTACAAAATCGGCGCGATATTCAGCGAAATTAAAAACAAGTTTCAGTCCGGCTACTCGCTGCGCGAAGCGCTCGAATTAATGGACTCGCTGACGCTGCGATCGCAGAAGGAAAAGCACGAACTCAGCCATCTGTATGAGAACAAGATTCGCAAGATGGGCAACGCCGGGCGCAACGGCGGCGAGTATTACACGCCGCGCCCGCTGATTCGCGCGATGGTGCAGGTGGTCGCGCCCGCAATCGGCGAGACCATTTATGATGGCGCTTGCGGCTCGGCCGGCTTTTTGTGCGAGGCCTACGACCACTTGCGCGGCGGCAAACTGACCACCCGGCAACTGAACAAACTTCAGACCGCCACCTTTTATGGCAAGGAGAAAAAACCGCTGGCTTACATCATCGGCATCATGAACATGATTCTGCACGGCATCGAAGCGCCAAACATCATCCACACCAACACGCTGAGCGAAAATCTTGCCGACATTCAAGAGAAAGACCGCTACGACATCGTTCTCGCCAACCCGCCTTTCGGCGGCAAAGAGCGCCGGGAAGTGCAGCAGAATTTTCCGATTAAAAGCGGCGAAACCGCGTTCTTGTTCCTGCAGCATTTCATCAAGCGTTTGAAAGCCGGCGGGCGAGCGGCGGTGGTCATCAAAAACACTTTCCTGTCGAACTCTGACCACGCGTCCACCGCCTTGCGCAAAGAGTTGTTGGACGCTTGCAACCTGCACAGCGTGCTTGACTGCCCGAGCGGCACCTTCCTCGGCGCGGGGGTTAAAACCGTGGTGCTGTTCTTTGAGAAGGGCGCGCCAACGCGCAATATCTGGTTCTACCAACTGGACCCGGGCCGCAGCCTCGGCAAAACCAACCCGCTGCGCGACGATGACTTGGCAGAGTTTTTGGAACTGCAAAAAACCTTCGCCGATTCCGCGTGTTCGTGGAGCGTGGATTTGGCTGATGTGGATGCGGAGAGTTGCGACTTGTCGGTCAAAAACCCCAACGCGCCGGCCGTCGCCCCGCTGCGCAGCCCGCAGGAAATTTTAGCGGAGATAAAGCAACTGGATGGGGAAACCGAGAAAGTGATGAAGTCCATCGCGCAAATCGTTAATGTAAAACAGCAGCCCAGCGAGGCGTTGAAATGAAAACGAAAGCAACGATGGCGGGGTGGAAGGAAACTCGCTTGGGTGATGTGTGCCAAATTGAACTTGGGCGTACGCCAACTCGGAATAACCCAAAATTCTGGGACACCGAGAAGGTAGCGGACAATGTTTGGCTGACCATTGCCGACCTTCCGCAAACCTTAAACGCCCATGTATCCGAGTCTAAGGAGCATATCACCATCGAAGCGGCAACCAAGGGGAAGATTGTCCCCAAAGGAACGCTTCTTGTAAGTTTCAAACTGACGCTCGGAAGACTTGCGTTTGCTGGGCGTGACTTGTATACGAATGAGGCCATCGCGGCGCTCACCATTCGTGATGAAAAAGTGATTTCGAAGAAATATCTTTACTGGTATTTGACATACTTCGACTGGGATAAAGCCGCCGAGGGTGAAGAGAAAATCAAGGGAAAGACCTTGAACAAGAAAAAATTGATGTCCCTGCCGGTTATCCTGCCGTCTCTTTCCGAGCAAAAGCGAATCGTGACGGTTCTCGACAAGGCGTTCACCGCCATCGAGACGGCAACCGCTAACACCAAACGAAATATCGCCAATGTGCAGGAATTGTTTGAGAGTGAACTGTACCGTATTTTCTATGCCCCCAAATCAGTCGAGAAATCGGGCGACTCTGAAATGATGGGGAATATGTATAAGGTTGGCGACGTGTGCCACATCGCCAAGAAAAAACACAACGGCGACTTGCTTCCTTATCTCGGCTTGGAGCATATAGAAGGTGGCACGGGCCAACTGGCTTGCGCGCCGACGCCGGAAAAAGTCAAGAGTCCGACTTTTTATTTCAATGAAACGCATCTGCTCTATGGCAGATTGCGCCCATACCTGAACAAGGTATTTCTTCCCGACTTCGAAGGGCACTGCACAACGGAGATTTTCCCGATTCAATGCGGCCCAGAGTTGCACCGTCGATTTTTGTTCTACTGGCTGATAGACAAAACCACGGTCGCCGCAATCAACCGCACATCGACGGGCGCAAGAATGCCCCGGGCCAACGTCAACGCTTTGCTCGACTTCAAATTTCGTATTCCGCCCATTCATGAACAAAAGCAAATCGTGGCGGTTCTCGACAAAATATTCGAGAACATTAATACTGCAACGGATAACGCAAAAAGTAAGATTGATGCGCTGACGAATCTCAAGCAATCAGTGCTTCATCGGGCTTTTGCTGGCAAATTGACTGCCAATACTGTTGCTGGCCGGATTGCGAGGCCATAACATAATATGGGTTCATCATTACGGTAGGCGTGCCATTTGCCTTTCTGGGCATGAAAGTCAAGTGCTTAAAAGCAAACTTGAAAATGGCCGTTTCGCGGAATAATATTCAGCAAATACA
>JAPPQJ010000113.1:0-3059 GCA_028817015.1 Gammaproteobacteria bacterium | reverse complement strand
CTAATCAAACTCATGGATAATTTGTTAGATGCCATCAAAAAAGATGCCAGTCATTTTCTGACATCGAAGGGGGAAAGCCACCCTTTGGTGGACGCTACCAAACGCTCGAAAAAAGGGGATAAACAAGACGAGTTTTCGTAAACTGCGCTACATCGATTAATCGCAAACAAAATTCCATGAACGAAGCCGAAACCCGCGCCGAATTGATTGACCCGGCCCTCCGCGCCGCCGGTTGGGGCGTGGTGGAGGGCAGCCGGGTGCGGCGCGAAGAGATTACATTGGGGCGACTGCAAGGCGCGGGCGCGCGGGCGCGGCGGGACATCGCCGACTATGTGCTGGTCTACCGCAACCAGAAACTCGCGGTGTTGGAAGCCAAACGAGAAAGCGCGCCGCTCACCGAAGGGCTGGAGCAAGCCAAGCGGTATGCGGACAAACTGCAAACGCGCTTCGCCTACGCCAGCAACGGGCGCGGTCTCTACCGCGTGGATATGCAAACCGGCGCGGAGGGCGAGGTGGACGATTACCCCATCCCGGATGCGTTGTGGCAGGCGACTTTTGGCGCGAGCGAGGCGCGGGAGCAGCGCTGGCGCGAGCGGTTCTGCGCGGTGCCGTTTGAGGACAAGGGACGGCAATGGGCGCCGCGCTACTACCAGCACAACGCGGTTACCCAGGCGCTGGAGGCCATCGGCCGCGGGCAGGAGCGCATTCTGCTGACATTAGCCACCGGCGCGGGCAAAACCGCCATCGCTTTTCAGATTGCCTGGAAACTCTTTCACAGCAGATGGAATCTCGCCGACTGGCGCGCCGGGCCGGAGCAAGAGACCGGCCGCCGCCCGCGCATTTTGTTTTTGGCCGACCGCAACTTGCTGGCTGACCAAGCGTTCAACGAGTTCAGCGCCTTCGCGGAAGATGCGCGGGTGCGCATCGACCCGCTCATTATCCGCCAGCGCGGCCGCGTTCCCACTAACGGTCATGTTTTCTTCACCATCTTTCAAACTTTTATGACCGGCAGCGACAGCGCCGGAAATCCTAAGCCGAGTTTCGGCGGCTACCCGCCCGACTTTTTCGACCTCATCATCATTGACGAATGCCACCGCGGCGGCGCCAACGACGAGAGTAGTTGGCGCGGCATTCTGGATTACTTCGCGCCGGCGGTACAACTCGGCCTGACAGCCACGCCGAAGCGCACCGACAACGCCAACACCTACGCCTATTTCGGCGACCCGGTGTATGTCTATTCGCTCAAAGACGGCATCAACGACGGTTATCTGACGCCCTTTAAGGTCAAGCAAATCGCCACCACCCTCGACGACTACATCTACACGCCGGACGATGATGTGGTCGAGGGCGAAATCGAAGCCGGCCGGCGTTACACCGAGGCCGATTTCAACCGCATCATCGAAATCATGGCGCGTGAGAAAAAGCGCGTCGAGATTTTTATGAACGACATCGACCAGAGCCAGAAAACGCTGGTGTTCTGCGCCAACCAGGAGCATGCGTTAGCGGTGCGCGATTTGATTAATCAAGTCAAGACCGGCAACGAACTCCACTACTGCGTGCGTGTGACCGCAAACGACGGAGCCGATGGCGAATGGCATTTGCGCATCTTTCGCGACAACGAAAAGACCATCCCGACCATCCTGACCACCTCGCAAAAACTGTCCACCGGAGTCGATGCGCGCAATGTGCGCAACATCGTGCTGTTGCGGCCGGTCCGCTCGATTATCGAGTTCAAGCAGATTGTCGGGCGCGGCACGCGGTTGTTCGACGGCAAAGACTTTTTCACGATTTATGATTTCGTGAAAGCCTACGAGCATTTCAACGACCCCGAATGGGATGGCGAGCCGGTTGCACCGGAGCCGTGCCAGCATTGCGGCTCTGCGCCTTGCGAATGCGCGGTGCGGGAGGATGCGCCATGCCCGGCATGCGGGCGGCAGCCTTGCACATGCAAGCAACCGCAAGCGACGCTTTGTCCGGTCTGCGGCGCGCATCCATGTCGTTGCAGCCGGTCGGCCAAAATCGTGGTCAAACTCGCGCCCGGCAAGGAACTCGCCATTCGTGAGATGATGGCCACCTCATACTGGAGCCTGGACGGCACGCCGATATCCGCGGCCCAGTTCGTGCAACGGTTATACGGCGAACTGCCCGGTTTATTCCGCGATGAAGACCAACTGCGCGCCCTCTGGAGCCGCCCGGACACGCGCCGCAAACTGCTGCGAGGGCTGGAAGACAAAGGATACGGCGGCGCGCAACTTAACCAACTGCAGAGAATGCTCGATGCCGAAAAAAGTGACCTCTATGATGTCCTTGCGTTTGTCGCTTTTGCGCTGCCGCCCATGACGCGCGAGGCGCGGGTGAAGGCGGGCCGCGCGCGCATCTTCGCCGCATGCGCGGACCCGCAGCGGGAGTTCCTGGACTTCGTGCTGGACCAATACATCAACCAGGGCATCGGCGAACTGGACGACCAAAAATTGCCGGATTTGATACGCCTGAAATACCATACGCCCCGGGACGCGGTCGAGCGGTTGGGTGAGGCGCCGGCCATCCGGAAAATGTTCATCGACTTCCAGAAACACCTGTATGAAGCGCCACGGGCCTGACGGTTTGGCGGCTGGCTGTTTGGAAAAGAAAGCGCAAAAATCGATAATTTATGCCGCGGTTTGATTTATCATTATGGCTATGCCAACCACGCCCCCCACCCTCCATGCCACCAATTAGCCGCCGCCAGAAAGCCGATGCCATCCGCGCCCTCAGCATGGACGCGGTGCAACGGGCGAAAAGCGGGCATCCCGGCGCGCCGATGGGGCTGGCCGACCTGGCCGAGGTGCTGTGGTGCGACTACCTCAAGCACAACCCGCAAAACCCCGCGTGGTGCGACCGCGACCGGTTTGTGCTGTCCAACGGCCACGCTTCGATGCTGCTGTATTCGCTGCTGCATTTGAGCGGCTATGACTTGAGCATCGACGACCTGAAACAATTTCGCCAACTGCATTCCAAAACCCCCGGCCACCCGGAATACGGCCACACGCCCGGCGTCGAGACCACCACCGGGCCGCTCG
>JAPPQJ010000184.1 GCA_028817015.1 Gammaproteobacteria bacterium | reverse complement strand
ACAGACCTGACGAGCGATGAAACCCGCTGAAAATAAGGGGTTTGACATGACAACAGTCTTTTCCCACGCCTGCACCCCCCGGGCGATTGTGCTATTGTCCCGGCCATATTCACCAACGGAAAATGACATGCACACCGACCGCCGAAAACTTCGACTGCTTCGACCATCCGCATCCGCCGCCTCGCTGTTGGCCGTGGCGGCCACGCTATTAGCCGCCGCGTTGTCGTTTGGCGTGGCCGCGCCGGCGGCGGGCAAGACCCTGCACATGCACAACGGCGGCGACCCGGCGTCGCTGGACCCGCACAAGGTGTCCGGCGACTGGGAGAACCGCATCGTCGGCGATTTGTTCGAGGGGCTGGTCACCGAAGACCGCCAGGCGTCGCCGATTCCCGGCATGGCGCTCAGGTGGGAAATCTCCGCCGACGGGCTGACCTACACCTTCCACCTGCGCGACGCCCGGTGGTCGGACGGCGAAGCGGTGACCGCGCATGATTTTGTGTTCGCGTATCGACGCCTGATGGACCCGCAAACCGCCGCCAACTACGCCTATTTGCAGTATCCCATTCGCCATGCCGAGGCGGTCAACAGCGGCGATGCGCCGGTCGCGCAACTCGGCGTCGCGGCCGTCGATGACCGCACCTTGCGCATCGAGTTGGAGAATCCCACGCCGTATTTCTTGGGCGCGCTGACGCACTGGACCGCGTATCCGGTGCCGCGCCACGCGCATGCCGCGCACGGCGATGACTGGGTGAAGCCGGAGAACATCGTCTCCAACGGGCCGTATAAGGCGGTGGAATGGGTGCCGGGCTCGCATGTGCGGGCGGTGAAAAACGACTTGCATCATGCGGCCGCGGATGTCGACATCGATGAAGTCATTTACTATGTTTTGGAAGACGAGTCGGCGGCGCTGCGCCGTTATGAAGCCGGCGAGTTCGACATTCTCACCGAGTTCCCCACCGACCACATCGAGCGTTTGCGCGTCGAGCGCCCGGATGAATTGTTCGTGGCGCCGTTTCAGGGGCTTTACTATTATGTGTTCAACCACAACGCCGAACACTTAAGCGACCGCCGCGTGCGCGAGGCGTTGTCGATGGCGGTCAACCGCCCGGTGATTGTCGACAAAATCCTCGGCAACGGCGCGGTTCCCGCATACTCCTGGGTGCCGCCGGGCATGGACAACTACGGCGAGCCCTATTTCGCGGCGTGGAAAGATACGCCGTACGCCGAGCGCATGACGCGCGCCAAACAACTGATGGCGGATGCCGGCCACGGTCCGGACAATCCGCTGCGCCTGACCTTGCGATACAACACCAACGAGAACCACAAGCGCGTGGCCATCGCCGTGTCCGGCATGTGGAAGGCGTTGGGCGTGTCGACCGAACTGGTCAACACCGAAGTGAAAGTGCATTACGACGACCTGCAGCGCAACACCGGCTTCGACATCGCCCGCGCCGGCTGGCTGGCCGACTACAACGACCCGGACAATTTCCTGAACCTGCTGCGCTCCGATGTGGACTACAACTACGGGCGGTGGAACAACGCCGAGTTCGACCGCCTGATGGAGACGGCCAGGACCGAAGCCGACTTAAGCGAACGCGCCGGCCTCCTCCACCGCGGCGAGCGGTTGGCCATCATGGATGCGGCGGCGCTGCCGATTTACTACTATGTGTCGCGCAACATCGTGTCCAAGAAAATTAAAGGCTTCGAGGACAATGTGCGCGATATTCACCGCACGCGCTGGCTGACCAAGGCGGATTAGGCGCCCGCCGCCGGCGGCAACGGCAAACGCCAGGCCGGCCATGCTGCGCTACGCGCTGCGGCGGCTTTTGACCGCGCTGCCGGTGGTGGCGGTGGCGGTGACCGCGTGCTTCTTTATGCTGCGCCTGGCCCCGGGCGGGCCGTTCGACCAGGAGCGCCCGCTGCCGCCGCAAATCAAGGAAAACCTGCACCGCCACTACCACCTCGACCGCCCGCTGTCGGAGCAGTATTTCCTGTATATCGGCAAACTGGCGCGCGGCGATTTGGGGCCGTCGTTCACCGACTTCACCTACACGGTCAACGAGAAAATCGCCAAGGGGCTGCCGTACACGCTGGAACTCGGCCTGTGGGCGCTCATCATCGCCACCTTGGCCGGGATGTTGTCCGGCACTTATTCGGCGCTGCGCCCCGGCGCGATTTCGGAGGTCGCGCTGTCGTTTGTCATCCTGTCCGGCCTGGTGCTGCCGAATTTCCTCCTCGGCCCGCTACTGCAAGAGTACTTGGGCAAACCGTCGCCATACTTAAAAATCGGCGGCTGGGGCGACGGCAGTTGGCGTTACCTCCTGCTGCCGGTCATGGTGCTGTCGGCGTCGCACGCGGCGCGCGTATCGCGGTTGATGCGCGGCTCGCTGTTGGATGTTCTCGGCGCCAACTTCGTGCGCGTGGCGCGCTCCAAAGGCATCGGCGAGGCCGCGGTGGTGTTCCGCCACGCATTGCGCCCGGCGCTGCTGCCGGTGGTGTCGTATCTCGGCCCCGCGGCCGGTTTTCTCCTCACCGGCTCCATCGTGGTGGAAAACCTGTTCGGCCTGCCCGGCGTCGGCAAGTTCTTCATCGACGCCGCCTTGAACCGCGACTACGGCATGGTGCTCGGCACCGTGGTGTTCTACATGTTCCTGATATTAGCGCTCAACCTCATCGTGGATTTGTTGTATGCGCTGCTCGACCCGCGGGTGCGCCACCGCTGATGTGGGGCGCGCGCGCCATGAAGGAGGACGCGGCGCGCGGCCCGTGGCGCCGGGCGGCCGCGCGGTTTATGCAATCGCGCGCGGCGGTGGCGGCAGCCGCGCTGCTGCTGTTTCTGGCGCTGGCCGCGGTGTGCGTGCCGCCGCTTTTGCCGCACACCTACGACGACATTTTCTGGGAGCACATCAAGGGCGCGCCGGCCGTGTCCGCGGACGGTTTCCACCCGTTCGGCTTCGATGTCAACGGCCGCGATTTGTTCGCCCGCACGCTGCTCGGTCTGCGCGTGTCGCTGCAAATCGCGCTGCTGGCGACCGCGGTGGCGGTAGCGGTCGGCGTGGCATACGGCGCCATCGCCGGCTACTTCGGCGGGCGGCTGGACGAGGCCATGATGCGTTTCGTCGATATCCTGTATGCGCTGCCGTATATCCTGTTCGTGATTTTGTTGATGGTCATTTTCGGCCGCCACGAAATTCTGCTGTATCTCGGCATCGGCCTCCTTGAATGGGTGACCATGGCGCGCATCGTGCGCGGCCAGACTTTGAGTTTGCGCGAGCGCGAGTTCGTCGAGGCGGCGCGCGTGGCCGGGTTGTCGCCCGCCGCCATCATCTTCCGCCACATCACGCCCAACCTGGCCGGGCCGGTGGTGATTTACGCGGCGCTCACCATCCCGGAAATCATCCTCACCGAGAGTTTCCTCTCCTACCTCGGCTTCGGCGTGCAGGAGCCGCGCACCTCGCTTGGCACCTTAATCAGCGAAGGCACCGACAACCTGAGCGTTTATCCGTGGATATTGGCGTTTCCCGGCGGCGTGCTGTTCTGCGTGCTGCTGTGCATGATTCTCATCGGCGACGGCTTGCGCGATGCGCTGGACCCGAGGCGGCGCGCATGACTGAGCCGCTGCTGTCGGTGCGCGATTTAACCGTGCGCTACGATGATGCCGCGCCGGTGGTTGACGGGTTGTCCTTCGACCTGTTCCCCGGCGAGGCGCTGGCCATGGTCGGCGAGTCCGGCAGCGGTAAAAGCCAGACCTGGTTAGCCGCGCTCGGCCTGCTGGATGCCGGCGCGCGCGCGGATGGAAGCGTGTTCTACCGCGGGCGCAACCTGCTGACCCTGGCGCGCGGGCGGCTGGATGCGTTGCGCGGCAGCGACATCGCGCTGATTTTCCAGGACCCAATGACCGCGCTTAACCCGTCCATGCGCTTAGGCTCGCAACTCACCGAGGCGCCGCGCCGCCACCGCGGCTTGCCCGCCTCCGAAGCGCGCCGGCGCGCCGCGGACATGCTGACCTTAGTCGGCGTGCCGGACGCCGGGCAGCGGCTGAACGCCTATCCGCACGAGTTGTCCGGCGGCCTGCGCCAGCGCGCCGCCTTCGCCATGGCGCTGCTGTGCGAGCCGAAAATCCTGATTGCCGACGAGCCGACCACCGCGTTGGACGCCACCGTGCAGGCGCAAATCATCCGCTTGTTGGCCGACCTGCGCCGCCGGTTTTCATTGACCCTGGCCATCGTCACCCACGACCTCGGCGTGGTCGCCGGCTTGTGCGAGCGCATGTTGGTGATGTATGCCGGGCGCGAAATGGAGTCGGGGCCGGTGGAGGCGGTGTTCGCCGCACCGCGCCACCCGTATACCGCCGGCCTGCTGGCCTCCACGCCGCGCATCGACCGCGCCCGCCCCGGCGTCAAGTTGCCGATGATTCCCGGCGCGCCGCCGGAGCCCGGCGAAACCCCGGCCGACAGTTGCCCGTTCGCGCCGCGGTGCTCCAAGCGAATCGATGTTTGCACGCGGCAGCGCCCGCGGCCGGAAACCATCGCACCGGGGCGAAGAGTCGCCTGCCATCTGCACGCCGGCCACGGTGACACAGGCCACTCGGGTGCGGCCGGCGCCCCTCCCGCTGCGCCGGACTCGACCCGGCGGGCGTGGCGGTGAGGGCGCTTGGGGGCGGCGCCCGGCCGCCGGGCAAGACCAGCGGCGGACCGGCGAACGCCGCCGCGCCGCTGCTGTCCGTGCAGGCGTTGACGGTCGCCTACCGGGTGCGCACCGGGCTGTTTTCGTCTCAACCGCTGCACGCGCTAAGCGCGGTCACCTTTAATTTGGAGCAGCGCGAAACCCTCGGCGTGGTCGGCGAATCCGGGTGCGGCAAATCGACTCTGGCGCGGGCCGTATTGGGGCTGGTCGCGCCCGCATCCGGGCGCGTGCGGCTGGAGTCAGAAGACCTGTCTAAGTTGCCGCCGGCGCGGATGCGCACGCGGCGGCGCATCATGCAGATGGTGTTTCAAGACCCGTTAGCCTCGCTCAACCCGCGCATGACCGCGGGCCGCATCGTGGCCGAGCCGCTCGGCGTTTTTGCGCCGCACCTGACACCCGCCGAGCGCCTGGCGCGGGCCCTTGATATGTTGGCGCGCACCGGCCTGCCCCAATCGGCGGCGCACCGCTACCCGCACGAGTTCTCCGGCGGCCAGGCGCAGCGCATCGGCATCGCCCGCGCGCTGATTACCGAACCGCGCCTGCTGGTGTGCGACGAGCCGGTGTCGGCGCTGGATGTGTCGGTGCAGGCGCAGATTCTCAACCTCCTCGCCGATTTGCGCGCCGGCGGGCGGTTGGCGATGCTGTTCATCACCCACGATTTGTCGGTGGCGCGCGCGGTCAGCGACCGGGTGCTGGTGTTGTATCTGGGCCGCATCATGGAAATCGCCCCGGCCGCGCAGTTGTTCGCCGCCCCGCGCCACCCGTACACGCAAGGCCTGCTCGCCAGCGCGCCGCCGCCGACCCCGCAAGCGGCCCGCAATTGGCGGCCACCGACGCTGGCCGGCGAGGCGCCGTCGCCGCTGTCGCCGCCGTCCGGCTGCGTGTTCCGCCTGCGTTGCCGCCGCGCGAAGCCCCAATGCGCCGAGCAAGTTCCGCCGCTGGAGACCGCCGATGACGGGCGGCAGGTCGCCTGCATTAGATGGCGCGAGGGCTAAGCGTTGCCGGCCGCCCTTAAACATTGCCCGTCGATTCACGGCCACCGCGGCGCACGCGGGCGGCGCCCGGAGAACACGCTGGCCGCGGTGGAATACGCGCTGCGCCACGGCGCCGACGGCGTCGAAGTGGATTTGTGCATCACCGCCGACGATGCGGTGGTGGTGCACCACGATTTGCGCCTGAACCCCGACACCACCCGCGACGCGCGCGGGCGGTGGGTGACCGGGCGCGCGCCGATTCGCGCGTTGAAGCGGGCGGAGTTGCGCCGCTTCGATGTCGGGCGATTGCGGCCGGGCAGCGTCACCGCTTTACGATTCGCCGGGCAAACGCCGGTGGATGGCGCGCGCATTCCGTTGTTGGAAGAGTTTGTCGACTGGATGGCGCAGCGCGGGGCCGGCGCCACGCTCAACCTGGAATGCAAAAGCGACCCCCGCCAGCCGGAATTAGCCCCGCCGCCCGGCGACTACGCGGCGCGCGTGGCGGATGAACTCGCGCGCCTGCGCCCGGTTGGGCCGATTTTCCTGCAGAGTTTCGACTGGGCGTTGGTGGCGGCGCTGAAACAGGCAATGCAGCGGCGGCAACTGCCATGCAAAACCGGCTTCACCACACCGCGCCCCTTGACTCCGGCCCGCCTGCAAGCGGCGCGCGATGCCGGCGTCGAAGTGTTCTCATGCGATTACCGCGGCCTGACCCAAACGCTGCTGCACCAGGCGCGCGACATGGGCCTGGAAGTCTGCGCGTGGACGGTCAACGCCGAGGCTGACATCGCGCGCATGGCCGAATGGGGCGTGGACACCGTCACCACCGACTACCCGGAACGCGCCCGGAAATTACCAACAGTTGATCCATAACCGATTAATCAAAACACCCCGCATCTCACATTCCACCGGGCAACCCGCCACGCACCGACTTGCGCCGGCGCTTTGAGGTTGACGCGGACGCGAAATTCTTCGCCGAGCGACGGCGCGTTGCGGCCGGCGCGCCAGAAATTGT
>JAPPQJ010000046.1 GCA_028817015.1 Gammaproteobacteria bacterium | reverse complement strand
CGCGTTGCCAGTCGCGCGGGTAGTCGCGCAGGTCGGCGCGGTCGTTGAACTGCAGCGGGTTGACGAAAATGCTGGCGCAGGCGGCGTCGTTGTCGCGCACCGCGCGCTCGACTAACGACAGGTGGCCGGCGTGCAGCGCGCCCATGGTCGGCACATAGCCGAGGCGCAGGCCGCGCGCGCGCCGTTCAGCGCACCACTTCGAGGCGCGCTCGGGGCTGGGCAATTCCTCAATCATCGGGCGATTTTGCGGCCCACCGCGCCCGTCGCGCCCGATGCAACCAGCCGCCGTCAGCGCGCGCCGCTGCCGCGCTCATCCAGCCAGCAGCCGATTTCATCGACGCCGCCGACCACCGCGTCCGCGCCCCAGGCGCGCGGGTCTTCGCCGGGCGCGATGTAGCCGTATGCGGCTGCGAGGGTGCGCATGCCGGCCGCGCGCCCGGCCTCGATGTCGCGGCGGTCGTCGCCGATATACACCGCGCGGTCAATGCGCGTGCCGCTGACCGCGCAGGCGTGCAGCAACTGGTCGGGCCACGGCTTTCGCCGCGCTAATGTGTCGCCGCTGACCACGCATGCCATGCGCTCCGCCAGGCGCATTTCACGCAACAACGGCTCGGTCAGAAACGCCGGCTTGTTGGTGACCACACCATAACGCTGGCTGCCGGCATCGAGGCGCGCCAGCAGCGCCTCCATGCCGGGGAACAGGCGGGTGCGCGCGCTTAAGTCTTGCGCGTAGCGCCCCAGCAACTGCTGATACAGCGAGTCGGCCCGGCGGTCGCCGGCGTCGATGCCAAAGCCCAGGCAGACTAACGCCATGCCGCCGCGCGACACATGCGGGCGGATGGATTCCGGGGCCAGCGTCCGGCGGCCGTGGTCGGCCAACACCGCGTTCAAGGCCGCGCCCATGTCGCCGGCCGTATCCAACAAGGTGCCGTCCAGGTCGAACAGCACGGTGTCAACGCTGTCGGCTGCGCCGCGCATCAACAAACCCCCATGGCCGATTCCAAATCTCCGCCCGCCTGCGCGATTAGGAGGGGGCGGGGGCGGCGGCGTAGGCGATGTAGTTCACATCCACGCCCGGCCCAAGCGCAAAGGTTTCGCTGCAAGGGTTGTAGTGCAGCCCGGTGATGTCGCGCACGGTTACGCCGGCGCGCTCGCACCAACGGCCCAGTTCGCTCGGGCGGATGAGTTTCTCATAGCGGTGGGTGCCGCGCGGCAGCAGGCGCAGCACATATTCGGCGCCGACGATGGCCAGCAGGAAGGATTTCAGGTTGCGGTTGAGGGTGGAAAAATACACCGCGCCGCCGGGCCGGGCCAGCGCCGCGCACGCCGATACCAGGCTGGCCGGGTCCGGGACATGCTCGAGCAATTCAAGGCAGCAGACGATGTCCCAGTGCGCCGGCTGCTGCGCGGCCAGTTCCTCGGCGGTAATGCGCCGGTATTCCACCGCAGCGCCGCTTTCCAGCGCATGCAGGCGCGCCACCTCCAGCGGCGCCTCGCTGGCGTCGATGCCGGTCGCTTCGGCCCCCCGCAACGCCAGCGCCTCGGTCAGAATGCCGCCGCCACACCCCACATCCAGCGCCTTCGAGCCGGCGACGGGCGAATGTTTTTCAATGAAATCAAGGCGCAGCGGGTTGATTTGATGCAAGGGCTTGAACTCGCCTTCGGGGTCCCACCAGCGCGACGCCAGGGGGTCGAATTTGTCGATTTCGGCGGGGTCGACGTTGGCATGGTCGGGTGTGTCGGGCGTGGTCATCGGCTTGAAAGGGGTTGCTGATAGCAGGCCAAATGATACCGGTATTTGGCCGGGGATTCGGTCGGTCGTGATAAAAAAAAAGTGAATCACCGAGGTTTTCGGGTTGCCGAACGGGTTGTTTACTTGTAGGATAAGCAAATAGATGCTGGCGACATAGGATTTTTTGCGAGATTCAATGACAAAGCCCCACCCAACCGGCCCGGCACCCGATGGCCGGGTTGTTCAAGCGATGAGGCGGGAACTGGGGGCGGATGCCGTTCTGTGCCCCGGCGAAGCGCATCGGAAATATTTAGTCGATTGGTCGGGCGACCATGTCGGCAGGGCGCTGGCGATTTTGCGCCCGGCCACGCTG
>JAPPQJ010000049.1 GCA_028817015.1 Gammaproteobacteria bacterium | reverse complement strand
CGCGGTGATGCCCATTTTCTTGTGGTCGTAGCCGGCCGAGCCGCCGGAGGCGAAGGCGTCGCCGAGCCAAAAATGGTACTCCGCGGAAATTTCGTTGGCGATGTCGGAGAAGGTGGCGGTGCCTTTGTCCGCCGCCACCACTAAATACGGGTCGTCGCCGTCGTATCGCACCACATCGGGCGGCGGCGACACCCGGTTGCCGGACAGGTTGTCGGTCAGGTCCAGCAAGCCGCTGATGAACAGGCGGTAGCAGGCCACCACTTCGCGCTGCACGGCGTCGCGCCCGCCTTCCGGGGCCGGCGGGCGTTTGGCGACAAACCCGCCTTTGGAGCCGACCGGCACGATGACCGCGTTCTTGACCCGCTGCGCCTTGACCAGGCCGAGCACTTCGGTGCGGAAATCCTCCGGGCGCTCCGACCATCGCAGACCGCCGCGGGCAACGAAGCCGCCGCGCAGGTGCACGCCTTCGACGCGCGGCGAAAACACGAAGATTTCAAACGCCGGCGCCGGCGCGGGGATGCGCGGAATGGCGGCCGAGTCCAACTTGAACGACAGATACGGCTTGGCTTCGCCGGTGTCGGTGCGTTGATAGTAGTTGGTGCGCAGCGTGGCGGCCAGCACATCCAGCAGCGCGCGGATGATGCGGTCTTCGTCGAGGGTGGCGACCCGCTCCAGTTGCGCGGCGATGCGCGATTTGATTTTGCGCGTCCTGGCCGCGTTGGCCGCGCCGCCGCCCGCCGGGTCGAATCGCGCCTGAAACCATCTCACGATGGACACCACCAGTTCCGGGTGGTTGGCTAACGCTTCGATGATGTAGTGCTCGCTGTATCTGAGGCGAATTTGTTTCAGGTAGCGGTAGTAGGCGCGCAGCAGCCGGGTTTCCCGCCAGTTTAATCCGGCCAGCAAAATGAGGCGGTTGAAGCCGTCGTTTTCGATGCGCCCGTCCCAGGCGCGGGTGAAGCCGTCCTCGAAATGCCGCGCGGTGGCGTCGATGTCGAAGTCGCGGCGGTCGTGGCGCACGATTTCAAAATCGTGCAGGTGGCAGGTGACGCCGTCCTGGCGGACCATGCGGTATGGCCGACCGCCGAGCACGCGCACGCCCATGTTCTCCAAAATCGGCAGCACATCCGACAGCGCCGCCGCCTGGTCGCGCGCATACAACTTGAAACTGGCGCTGCGGTTGCCGCCGGCGTTCCCGGCGCCGCCGCGGTCGCGGGTGGTCAGCACCGCGTGGATGCGGTTCGGCAGCGTGCGCTCGAATCGGCCGATGTCGGTGACCGCCTGCCCGACCGGGAACTCGTCGCGGTAATTGCCGGGAAAGGCGTCGCGGTATAACGCCAGCGCGCGGTTGGCCTCGTCATAGCCGGCGCGCCGGCGAATCGCTTCAAACAGGTTGTCGTTGAAATCGCGGGCCATGGCCTGCACCGCGCGCTCCAGTTGCGCGGCATCGACGCGGCGCTCGGCGGAATCGGCGCAGTGAATGAGGTAGTGAATCCGAATTAAGATGGAATCGGAGAAGTGCGCGGTGAACGACACTTCATCGGCGCCCAACTGTTCGCCGAGAAACGCCTGAATGCGCTGGCGCAATGTGCTGTTGAACACATCGCGCGGGATATACACCAGGCACGAATAAAAATGCCCGCAGATGTTGCGGTGCAGGTGGACGCGGGTGTTGCGGCGCTCCAAGTGGTTCAGAATGGTCATGCACAGGCGGTATAAACTGTGCGCTTCCATCTGAAACAATTTGCCGCGCGGCAGGGTTTCGAGAATGGAATGCAGCGCTTTATACGCATAACCGCCGGGCCGCAGCGAGCTTTCTTTTAAGATATACGCGGTTTTGTTGCGCAAGTGCGGAATGGCCGCGGTCGGCAGCAGTGCCGACGAGCCGGCGAGGAATCCAAGGATGCAACTCACCCGGCGGCGGCCGTGCGCCGGGCGGCTGAAGGCGTGGTCGATGAGGATGCAGTCGAGATAACTGGCGCGGTGAATGGCCGAGCGCCGGCGGGATTTGGTGAAGATGACCGGCGAGGTGTCAAAGCGCGCCGGCGGCGGCAAAATGGCTAACGCCGAGTCCGGGTCGCTGCGGTGGGCGGCGCGCAGCACGCCCAACACCGACCGGCGGTCGATGACCGCGGCGTTTTTGCTTTCGCCATCGGCGATTTCCATTTCGGCGTAGCCGAGGAAGGCGAAGTTGTGATTTTCCATCCACCTCAGCAGTTCGCCGTGCTCGGCGAACACCGGCCCCTGCTTGCGGCCTTCGATTTTTTCAGCGAGCGCCAAAGTTTGCCGGCGCATCTTCGCCCAGTCGCGCACCACGATTTCGATGTCGGCCATGACATCGCGCAACTCGCGCCGCAGGCGGCGGTGCTCGGCCGGCGGCGTGAAGTCGATGACGAACTGGATATGCGATTCCAGCAAGCCGCCGCGCGCTTCGGCGGTGGCCCCCGGCCGCGCCCCTTGATAGCGCGACAGTTCAATGAGGCGGTGATTGGCGTCGCGCCGCACCTCGAAGGTCGGGTGCACGGTGCGGTGCAGGGTTTTGCGCATCCGGTTCAGTTTAATGGTCAGCGAATCGATGATGAACGGCTTGTCATCGGTGACGATGCTGATGAGCGTGGCGTCGCGGTCGTCCACCGACGGCGGCGCATCGGCTGAGTCGCCGGGGGCGGCGAGGTTGTCGACCCCGATCAAGGTCTGGCCGGGCGCGCGCATCGAAGCCAGCCGCAGTTGGCGCAGCGCCGCATCGCGGAACTCCAGCGCCTTGTGCGCGGCAAAATCCTGGCTGGAAAGGCGGTGGTAGAAATCGCGCAAAAAGGCGATTTCCTCCGCCCCCGGCGCGGCCCGCTTCTTGACCGCTTTGACGAGTTTTTCGGTGACGGGGTTTTTCATGGGACACTCCGGTGGCGGCGGGCGAAAACCGGCCCGCACCGGCAAGTATAAGGCATCCACGGCGGCCGGCTCCCGCTTGCTGTGAACGGGTCGGCATCAATAGCGGGCGCCACGATATTTGGACATCAAGCCGCTGCAGGAAAAGCTCCAAATCGCGCCGGCAAAAACCCATTAAGTTATTTTGGCCCTTGAGATATAATGCACCGTCCCATATCCCGTGGCGTTCTCCGCTTCTGTCGATCAACCCGAATCCCCGTGAATTTGCGCCATTTCCCCTCCCCGATCCCGATGCTGCTGGCTGTGATTGCGCTCGGTGCGGCTGTGGGCCCGGCCGTATGGGCCGACCACAACAGCCCCGAAGCCCTCGAGGCGCGCATTGCCCCCGCAGGCCGGCTGAATGTGCTGGCGCCCGGTGAGGCCAATGCCGGCGCCGCTGAAACCGTCTCCCAAGCACCGCAGGGCGCGCAAGCGGTGTATGACAGCGTGTGCGCGGTGTGTCATGACGCCGGGATTGCCGGGGCGCCGCGCACCGGGGATGCGGAGGCATGGACGGCGCGCATCGAACAGGGTATGGCGGTGCTGGTGCAAAACGCGATTAACGGGTATCAGGGCGCGGCCGGGGTCATGCCGGCCAGGGGCGGGAATGCGGCGCTGAGCGATGACGAGGTGGCGGCGTCGGTCAGGTATATGGTGGAGCAGTCGCAATAGCGGCGGTGCTGAAAGCGGCCTGTGATGAAGCCCCCGAACGACAGGCGGAACCAGGCGCCCCGGGCGGCGATGGACGGGCGGCCAGGCGCCGCGCGCACCACGGATCAAGCCCCGCAAGCCGAACCGGCGTTACTGCGCGCAAACCACAACGGCGTCGAGACGCTGACCCTCAACCGCCCCGGCCAATACAACGCGCTGTCGGAGCAATTGCTGGATCATTTGTCCGCCGCGCTCGACCGGGTGGCGGCGGATGAATCCACCCGCGTAGTCGTTTTGGCCGCCAACGGCAAGGCGTTTTGTGCCGGGCATGACTTAAAGCAGATGCGCCGCCACGATGACCGCGACTATCAGCAGGCGTTGTTCGCCAAATGCAGCGGCATCATGACCCGGCTGACGACGCTGCCGCAGCCGGTGATCGCCCGGGTGCAGGGCATGGCCACGGCCGCCGGCTGCCAACTGGTGGCCAGTTGCGACCTGGCGGTGGCCGCCGACACCTCGCGCTTTGCGGTGTCCGGGGTGCGCGTCGGCTTGTTCTGCTCGACGCCGGCGGTGGCGCTGAGCCGCAATGTGTCGCGCAAGCGGGCGATGGAAATGCTGCTGACCGGGGATTTCATAGACGCCGCCACCGCGTTGCATTACGGGCTGGTCAACCGCGTGGTGGCGGAAGGCGAACTGGATGCGGCGGTCGGTGAGCTGGCGCAACGCATCGCCTGCAAACCGCCGCGCGTGATTCAACTCGGCAAGCGCCGGTTTTATGAACAACTGGAACACGGCCTCGGCGAAGCCTATGCGATAGCCACCGAAGCCATGGCCGGCAACATGATGCTGCCGGAAACCCGCGAGGGAATCGACGCATTCATCGACAAACGCCGGCCGAACTGGCGGCCCTGAGTGGCCGGCGGGCCAACCATTGGGGCGTCAGGCCCGTCATTTGACCGGCCAGCCAGCCGTTTGGCCGGCGCACGCCTCATTTAGCCGGGAGGCCGCTCAGCGAAAGACTTAACCAGCCCCGCAACCCACCAACCACCGAACCGCCCATGAAAAACCACCAAATCGCCGTGCTCGCCGGAGACGGCATCGGCCCCGAAATCACCGAGCAGGCGCTCAAGGTGTTGCGCTTTGTCGAGCGGCGCAACGAAGTGTCGTTTGAACTCATTCCGGTGGCGTTCGGCGCCGGCGCCTGGTTCGAGACCGGCCGCAGTTTCCCTGACGCAAGCCGGGAGGCTTGCGACCAGGCCGACGCCATCTTGAAGGGCCCGGTCGGGCTCGGCGTGGAGGCGTCCAAAAAAATCCCGCCGGATGAGCAGCCGGAACGCGGCGGTATCCTGCCGATGCGCCGGCGCTACGACACCTTCGCCAATTTTCGCCCGGCGCGCCTGCCGGCGGAACTGGCCCATTTCTCCCCGCTCAAGCCGGAAATCATCGGCGACGGAATCGATTTCATCATCATTCGCGAACTGGTCGGCGGTTTGTATTTCGGCAAAAAGGAAACCGGCGTGAACCAGCGGGGCCTGCGCTACGCCCGGGAGCACCTCGAATACGACGAATTCCAGATCGAGCGCATCGCCCGGGTGGGTTTTGAAACCGCGCGCAAGCGCAGGAAAAAACTGCACAGCGTCCACAAGAGCAATGTGTTGAAGTCGAGCGTGTTGTGGAGCGGGGTGGTCGGCGAAGTGGGGCGCGATTTCCCGGATGTCGAGGTGGTGGAAGTGCTGGTCGATGCGGCCGCGACTTACCTGTGCCTCGACCCCGGGCAATTCGATGTGATGGTCATGGAAAACCTGTTCGGCGACATTTTAAGCGACCAGGCCGGCGGCATCCTCGGCTCGCTGGGCCTGATGCCGTCGGCGTGCATCGGGCCCGGCAAGGCCTACTACGAACCGTCGCACGGCTCGGCGCCCGACATCGCCGGCAGGAACATCGCCAACCCCTATTCCATGATCGGCTCGGTGGCGATGATGCTGGAGATGAGTTTCGGCATGAAGGAGGAAGCGGACAATGTGTGGCGGGCGATGCAGTCGGTGTTCGCCGGCGGTTACTCGACGCCGGATTTGTCGAAGCCGGGCTCCGGCGTGACCATGGTCGGCACCGACGAGTTTGGCGACCGGGTGATTGCGGCGCTGCAGGCCGCGGGCCAAAAATAACCGATCCCGGCACCCGGCCATGACCCGAACCAGCGGCGAAGTCCCCGCCGAACAGCACAATCAGGACCGCATGCGTCGGGCTTTCAGTTGGCTCAAAAAAAGCCGGGACACCGCCAACCCGCACGAGAAGTTCATCTTTCTGTGGATTGCCTTCAACGCCGCCTACGGGGCCGAGACCATCGGCGTCGAGGGGGACGACCGATATGTGTCCGAGGCCAGGCGGTTCAAACGGTTTCTGCGGGAAATCGTGCGCCGGGACGAGAAGCGAAAACTCGAGGGCGTGATCTGGGGCGACCTGTTTTCCGGGCCGATTCGCGTGCTGTTGGGCAATCAGTATGTGTTTCGCCCGTTCTGGGAATTTGTGCAGGGCGAAAAAACCGACAACGAATGGAAAGGCCTGTTCCAGCAGAACAACCGCCGCGTCAAATACGCGCTGAAACGAAGCAATGTGGATTCGCTTCTGATGGAAATTTTCCAGCGGCTGTATACATTGCGCAACCAGATCTTCCACGGCGGCACCACCTTCGCCCGGGGCTGGGGCAAGTCGCAACTGCGCGACGGCAGCCGCATCATGGCTTCGTTAGTGCCGATCATCCTCAACATCATGAAGGCCGACATCGACCGCAATCCCGCCTCCGAGGTGTGGGGCAAGGTCGCGTATCCGCGCGTCAATCACGAACCGGACGAGCGTTAGCGGCGGCCCGCCGTCACGACACCATCGCCCGGTAGATGTCGCGGTCGGTTGCACCCTCGGTGCCGAATACCAGCACTTGACTGCGCTGGTTCAAGCCCAGAGCGGCCGCAAGCGGGGGGTTGGCGCACGCCGCCAGGCAGGCGGCCAGCCCGGCCACCGCCGATTCGCCGGCCTCCACGCGCGCTTCGCCGTGCGCCAACATCCGCATCACCGGTGCGACCAGGTCGTCGGCGATGGTGAGGAAATCGTCGGCCGCCGCCGACAGCACCTCCCAGGCCAACATCGACACCTCGCCGCACGACAGGCCGGCCATCACCGTCTCCTCGGTGATGCGCACTTCGGTGGCGCGGCCCTGCCGCGCGCTTTGGAACAGGCAGGCGGCCAGTTGCGGCTCGACCACGATGAAGCGCGGGCGCCCGGCGCCCCATTTCTCCCACAGATACGCCGCCACCGACGCCGCCAGCCCGCCGACCCCGCCCTGCACGAACACATGAGTGAAGCCGGCGCCGGCGCGCGGCGGCCGTGAAGGCAACTGCGCGACGATTTCCTCCATCATCACGCTGTAGCCTGCCATCACCCTGGCCGGCAAATCGGTGTAGCCGGGCTGGGAGGTGTCGGAGACTAAATGCCAGCCGTTGGCGTCGGCGTGTGCAGCGGCCAGGCGCACCGACTCGTCGTAGTTGCCGCGAATGCGCACCACCTCGGCGCCCAGTTCGCTCATCGCCCGGGCGCGGCGTTCGCTGACTTTGGCGTGGATGTAGATGCGGCAACCGCAGCCAAACCGCGCCGCGCCCCAGGCCACCGAGCGGCCGTGATTGCCGTCGGTGGCGGTGACCACGGTGGTGCGCGCCGCCAGGTTGCTGAAGCGCCCGCCCTCCAAGTCGCGCGCCGAAGCGCGTTCGCCGGTGTGCCCCTGAATTTGCTGTTGCAGGACGCCCAACACCGCATAAGCGCCGCCTAACGCCTTGAAACTGCCCAGGCCGAAACGCCCCGATTCGTCCTTGTAGTGAATCGCGCCCAGGCCGAATTCGGCGGCCAGGCCCCGCAATGGGGTGAGCGCACTCGGCCGGTAGCCGGGCCACGCGGAAATTTCGCCGGCCGCCTCGGCGGTGGCCGCCAGGCTAAAATGGCGGCGCAGCGCCTCCGGGTAATCGGCGGCGGCGGCGCGCCGGCGGTTGGCGTGATGGCCGATGCGGGCGTCGGCGAACACCGGATTGGTTTTTTTCATCGAATGCGGCTGAGGCTGTGACTTACAATAGGCGCCCGGCACGCCGACACCACAAGCGGCGGCGCGGCATTTGCCTTTAATCGCACGGAGTGTATATCAATTATCGAGGCCGCCGTCCGGCAATCTTCCATGCACGCTTTTCTGCCCGCCATTCCGCTATTGGTCCTGATATCCGCCCTGCTGCTGAAAAGAGGCGCATTGGTGAGTTCCATCGCCGGCAGCGCGGCGGTGCTGGCGGTCATCGCGGCTGACCGGCGCTACGCGCTGGATGTCGATGCGCTGCTTTCCACCGACCTGCCCGTGGTCCTCATCCTGACGCTTTCCGTGGCGTTAGTCATCGTGCCGGGGCAAATCCTGAACGCCCTGCTGCAGTCATCCGGCACCATCGCCGCCATCGGGGCGCGCATCGAAAGTTTGCCGCTGGCGCGCGTGAAAATGGCCTCGATTATCGTGCTCGGCATCGCCCCGGCGCTCGAGTCCATGACCGGGTTCGGAGTGTCGCTGTTTTTCACCGTGCCGGTTCTGGCGCAACTATTCAGCATCAACAACGCGCTGCTGCTGTCCCTGCTGAGCATGAACATCATGCCGTGGGGCACGCTGGCGCTCGCCACCCTGGTCGGCGCGCAACTGGCCGGTACATCGTTTGCGCAGTTGGCCTTCACCACCAGCCTGACCAGTTTCGCGGTGTTTCCGGTCATCGGCTTGTTGATTTTCGCCGTCTGCCGCGAACCCGGCGCGGGCTGGCGCGCGCTGCTGTGGCCGCTGCTCACCGGACTGCTGCTGTCGTGCTGCCTGGTGTTCTACAACGCGCTCGCCGCCGCGGAACTGGCCGGGGTGTATGCCGGGCTGACCACCGCCGCGTTGGTGCTGCTCGCCGAGTGGCTGCGCCGCGGGCCGGGCTTGTTGTCGGCGTTTCGGTCGGCCCGCCCGGCGCTGCCGCCGCTGCTGCGTTTGTTCGCGCCCTATCTGACCCTCATCGCGCTCATCGGCCTGTCGCGAATCGCGCCGCTGTATGATGCGCTGCAAAACCTGCTGAGTTTCCGGGGCGGCAATGTCAAACTGCGGGTGTTCACCAGTCCGGGGGTGTTTATTTTCCTCACCATCGCGCTGATGTACGCGTGTTCCAAAACCTGCCGCAACCACCCCGGCGCCTTGCGCAGCGGAATTCGGCGCGCGGTATATCCGATAACCGGCATCGCGCTGTTCGTGGTGTTCGCCCAACTCCACCGCGCCAGCGGCATTTTTGAACACCTGGCCTCGCGAATGGTCGCGCTGAGCGTGTCGGAAATCACCTTCATCGCGCCGCTGCTCGGCATGGTGAGCGGCTATGCCACCGGCTCCAATGTCGGCGGCAACGCGCTGTTCATGGCGTTGCAAAGCGACGCCGGCGGCCATTTCGAGCACGCCCTGGCGTTCGCCGCCGTGCAAAACAGCGGCGCCGGCCACGCCGTGTTCATGTCGCTGCCGATCATTTTGCTGGCGCTGTCCATCGCCGCGCCCGGCCCCGCCGATGCGGCGGCTCGCCAGACCTGGCTCATCCGCCGCGCCCTGCTGTGCGCCCCGCTGATTTACGCCGCGCTGCTCATTCCGTTCCACCAACTGATTCGCTAATCCACGCCAGGCGGCATGTCAATCGAGCAGCACCGGCAACTGCGGCGCGGCGCGCACGCTTAGCCATTGGGCGCCATGCTCGCCGATGACGATGTTCTCCTCATGCACCATCTGGCGCCCGGGAGCAAAGGTCATGCCAGGCTCCAGGGTCAGCACCATGCCGGGCGCAAGTTCGGTGCGGTCTTCGGCGGTGTTGGACGGCGGCTCGGTCAGTTGCATGCCGAGGCCGTGTCCGAGCCGCCCGACCTGGTTGCCGAGACTGCCGCCGGCGGCCAACACCGTGTTCATCGCCCGCCACACATCGGCGGTGGTGGCCCCGGGGCGGGCGGCCTCGAACCCGGCTTCGGTGGCGCGCCACACCGCTTGGTAGGCGGCGCGGGCATCATCGGGCGCGTGGCCGACGGCGAAATTACGGTCGAAATCGCAGAAATACCCGTCCCAGGTCGAGCCGGTGTCGATGATCAGCAGATCGCCGTCTTTGATGCGCCGCTCGCCGGGCCCCATGATGATGCTGGAGTAGCCGCCCGGCCCCGACCCGGCCACCATATACGGCGTCGAGTCGGCGCCGCGCCGCAACAGGTCGATGCGCATTTCCCGGCAGATGTCGGCCTCGCTCATCCCGGCGGCGGCAAAACCGGGCAGCGCCTCGAAGGACGCCGACGCCAGTTGGCAGATATGCCGAATCTTGGCGATTTCCCGCTTCGATTTGACCATGCGCTGGAGGTGAATGGCGGGCGCCGCATCGACGATTTCAAAGACCGCCGCGGTGTTTTCGAGCAACCTGCGCCGCAGTGTCGCCAAATCGTCAACCGGCATCCGCACCACGCTCTGGGCGCCCAGGGTCATGCCGATGCGCCCAAAGCGCCGGGGCAGGCCGACCATGCAATCGACTAACAAGCCGATGCCGTCGTCGGCCGGGCGCGGCGAAGGCCAGGCGCGAATATCCTCGACCCAGGTTGCGGCCATGACGCTTGCGCCGATTTCGGGAATCACCGCCACCGGCTTGCCGCACGCCGGGATGACTAAAAACCACGGGCGCGTCGGACTTTCCCAGAATGGGGTGAAAAAGCCCGAGAAATACCGCACATTGGGCTCGGTGGTCAGCAGCACGGCGTCCAGCCGCAACCGGCGCATGGCGCGTTGCAGCGTGTCGGTGCGCTGCGCGAATTCGGCCTCGGGAAAGCCGCGCGGCGGCGCCGGGTTCATGACGCGCCGCCGGGCGGCGGCTCGGCGTCCACCGCCCGGCCCGATTGCAGCAACTTGGAAATGGCGGCCGGTTTCAGTTCCCGCCACTGCCCGGACCGCAGAGTTTTCGGCAGGGTCACGCTGCCGTAGCGCACCCGAATCAAGCGGCTGACGCGGCCGCCGACCGCTTCCCAGGCGCGCCGCACTTCGCGGTATCGGCCCTCGCTGACCACCACCGAATACCAGGCATTGCGCCCCGCTGCACCGCCGCCCGCTCCGCGCATACGCCGCACTTGCTGAAACCGAAACGATTCGCGGCCCCGCCTCACGCCCTGGCGCAACCGTGCAATCGCGGCGGCATCGACCGGCCCATAGACCCGGCACAGGTATTCGCGCTCGATACAAAACCGCGGATGCATCAGCCGGTTGGCCAAGCCGCCGTCGTTGGTGAACAGCAGCAATCCGCGGCTGTTGATGTCGAGACGGCCGACCGCGACCCACCGCCCGCCTTTGAGTTTGGGCAGGTGTTGAAACACCGTGGGGCGGTTTTGCGGGTCCTTGCGCGTATTGATCTGGCCTTCGGGTTTGTTGTAGACGATGACGCGCTGTGGCGGCGCTGCAGGCTTCCAGCGCAGCGGCCGGCCATCCACGGTGATGCGGCTGTTGGCATCGACCTTGTCGCCGAGTTGCGCGACGCGGCCGTTGACTCTGACCTTGCCTTGCTCGATCCAGCGCTCGACCGTGCGGCGCGATTCCACCCCTAAATGCGCGAGGTGCTTGTGCAGGCGCTCTGCGGTGCGCGGTGCGCCCGGCATCAGGACGCGCCCGGTGCGTTGGTGGAGTCTTCGCGGCCGGTTTCGGCGGGGGCGGGCTGCGGGGGATCACCGGACTCGGCCGGCTCCGTGAACTCAGTGGGCTCAGCGGGCTCAGCGAGACCGGCGGTCGGCTCAACCGGCGTGTCCGTTGCCCCGTCCGCTGCTGTGCCGGCTGCCCCGGCATCCGCCGCCGGAGCGCCTGTTTGATGGGCGGAATCCCGCAACGCCGCCAGTAATTCGGGCGGAAGCGGCGCGTCCAGTTCGGCGGCGATCTCGCCAAATTCGCGCTCCGGCGCCAGCGGCGGCAGATCCCGCAACGACTCGAGGTTGAAATAGGACAGAAATTCCCGGGTGGTCGCAAACAGCGCCGGGCGGCCGGGCAGGTCGCGGACGCCGACTTCGGCGATCCAGCCGCGCTCGAGCAATCGCCGCACGATTTCCGGGGTAACGCCGACGCCGCGAATTTCCTCGATGTCACCGCGGGTAACCGGCTGGCGGTAGGCGATGATGGCCAGGGTTTCGAGCAGCGCCCTGGACAGTTTCGGCGGGCGCGTGGCGTGCAATTTGCGGATCCACTCGGCGTATTGGGGCCGCGACTGGTAGCGGTAGCCGTTGCCGGTCTTGCCCAGTTCCACGCCGCGCGCATCGCAGTCGTCCTGCAATTCGCCGAGCGCCCGCTTAATCTGGTCTGCGGACGGTTGCGCGCCGCGCTCAAAAAGCCCCTGCAATCGCGCCACGCTGAGCGGCGCATCCGACGCCAGCAACACCGCCTCGAGGATTTTTTTAAGGTCGCCGGACATCAGGCCTGGTCGTCGATGCTTTTGAGGTGAATCGGCGCAAACGGCTGGTTCTGCACCACCACCAGGGTGCGGTCGCGCACCAGTTCCAGCACCGCCATGAAATTGACCACCAGCCCCGGCCGGCCCTCGGCGCTCAGCAGCAATTCCTCGAAGCGCATGAAACGGTGGCGCTTGATGCGGGTCAGGATGCGGGTCATTTTTTCGCGCACGGTCAGCGTCTCGCGGCCAATGGTCCAGTTTTTATACTGCTCGGAGCGCTCCAGCACATTGCGAAAGGCAACCACCAGATCGGCCAGCGAAGCCTGCGGCGCGGCCGCCTGCGGCTCAGGCGGGTCGAAGTGGGCGCTCACTAAATACAGTTCGCGCTCCAGCCGGGGCAGCGCATCCAGGTCGCGGGCGGCATCCCGGAAACGCTCATATTGCCGCAACCGGCGCACCAGCGCCGCACGCGGGTCCTGCTCCTCTTCCTCGCCTTCCTCGACCGGCCCGGGTAACAGCATCCGCGACTTGATTTCCGCCAACATGGCCGCCATCACCAGGTATTCCGCCGCCAGGTCCAGGCGCAGGTGGCGCATCAGTTCGACATAAGCCATATACTGCCGGGTGATGTGCGCGACCGGGATGTCGAGAATGTCGAGGTTGTCGCGGCGGATCAAATACAGCAGCAAATCCAGCGGCCCTTGAAAGGTTTCCAGAAAAACCTCCAGCGCATCCGGCGGAATATACAAATCCTGAGGCCACTGGTCGAACTTGCGGCCGTTGACCAGCACCTCGGCCCGGGGGGGCGGGTCGGCGGTTTGCGCTGGATGGGGGGTGTCGGTCATTGAGGGTTTAGCCGATGGCGATTTGCGTGAACCTATCGATACACCGCGCCAACCGCGGCGCGCACCATTTCCATGGTTTCGGCGGCCGCGCGGCGCGCGTTGCGGCAGCCTTGTTCGATCATCTCGCGCACCCGGGCGGGGTTGTTTTCATACTGCCGCGCGCGCTCATGAAACATCGCCTGCTCCTCCTGCACCGCGTCGATCAGCGGCCTCTTGCATTCCAGACAGCCGAACGATGCGGCGCGGCAGCCGGCCGCCGCCCAGGCGCGCGTATCAAAGTCGCTGTATACCCGGTGCAGTTGCCAGACCGGGCATTTGTCCGGGTCGCCGGGGTCGGTCAGGCGCACTCTGGCCGGGTCGGTCGGCATCGCCGCAATGGCGCGCTGCACGCGCCCGGGGTCGTCGCGCAGCGCGATGATGTTGTCGTAGGATTTTGACATTTTCTGGCCGTCCAATCCGGGCATTTTGGCGGCCTCGGTAAGCAGTGTCTGCGGTTCGGGCAGGATGGCGCGACCGCGCCCTTCCAGATAGCCTAACAGCCGGTCTTTCTCCCCGGCGTCAATGTTCTGCTGCGACAGCACCAACCGGCGCGCTTCGCGGTGGGCGTCGCGGTCACCGTGCTCGGTGAAGCGGCGGCGCAGGCTTCGGTACGACTTGGCGGCGCGCTTACCCATGCGCTCGATGGAAGCCGCAGCCCGGCCCTCGAAGTCGCCGCCGCGGCCAAAAAAGTGATTGAAGCGGCGCGCGATTTCGCGCGTCAACTCGACATGCGGCGCCTGGTCTTCGCCGACCGGCACATGGCCGGCGCGATACATCAATATGTCCGCTGACTGCAGCAGCGGATAGCCGAGGAATCCATAGGTGGCCAGGTCGGCCGCGCGCAGTTTCTGCTGCTGCTCCTTGAAACTGGGTACGCGCTCCAGCCAGCCCAGCGGAGTCACCATCGACAGCAGCAAATGCAGTTCGGCGTGTTCGGGAACCCGCGACTGGATGAACAGGGTCGCCTTGTCCGGGTCCACTCCGGCCGCCAGCCAGTCGATGACCATCTCCCAGACAAACTCGCCCATGGTTTCGGGGCGCTCGTAGTGGGTGGTCAGCGCATGCCAGTCGGCGACGAAGTAGAAACAATCGTATTGCTCCTGCAAGCGCACCCAGTTTTTCAGCACGCCGTGATAGTGGCCGAGGTGCAGCCGGCCGGTCGGGCGCATGCCGGACAGTACGCGGTTGTTGTCGGGGTTGTCGGCGGGGGGGGGAGGCACGGTGTGTTGCCCGCTATGGGTTGCCTGTGTGGATTGACGGCGGGGCGCGGTGCGCCGTGTGCCGCGTTCAAGATACGGTGTGCGGTCGATTTTTGCGCGCGGATGAACAGAGGGCGATGATAACAAAAAAGCGCGCCGGTGAGCATTCACACGAATGCGCTCGCATCCCCCTTGCCCCGGCGAGCCACTTGCGGCGCCCCCGACAGCAGGTCGATGACCGTGGTGAACTGCCAGTCACAGGGGCCGCCGTCGAGCACCAAATCCACCGCGTTCTCCAGTCGCTCGCGGATAAGCAACGGGTCGTTGAGCGGCAGTTGCTCGCCAGGCATAATCAGGGTCGAACTCATCAGCGGCTCATTCAACCGCTCGAGCAGGGCGGCGACCACCGGATAATCGGGAACCCGCAGGCCGATGCTGCGGCGCCTGGGGTGTTGCAGGCGCCGAGGCACTTCGCGGGTGGCGGGCAGAATGAAGGTATACGGGCCCGGGGTGAAGCGCTTCAGCAGGCGGTAGGTGTCGTTGTCGACCCTGGCGTAGTGGCTCAATTCCGACAGGTCGCCGCACACTAATGTGAAGTTGTGCCCGGCGCCGACCTGGCGGATGTGGCGGATGCGCTCCATCGCCGCTTTGTTGCCGATGGCGCAGCCCAGCGCGTAACTGGAGTCGGTCGGATAGGCGATGACCCCGCCGTCGCGGATGATTTCCACCGCCCGGCGCATCAACCGCGCTTGAGGATCGGCCGGGTGCACTTTGAAATACTGGGACATCCGGCGGGCGGTTGCGGATGGGCGTCGATGGCCGCAGGCGGGTGCTCAAGCCGCCCCGGAAGAGGCACGACCGACGGGCCGGGATGGTTTGCGGCGACTGGAAGACGCGCGGCCGGCGACGCGCGGTGGCGGCGGCGCCGGGGCGGGGCCGTTTTCCTGGATATCGGTCCACCACCTGGCCAGTTCCTCGTCGACCTCGCCGATGCGCTGGCGCAGCAGGAGGAAATCATATCCGGCCCGAAACCGCCGCTCGCCTAACAGTCGCGGCACCGCTTTGGGCCGGCGCTGTTCCAAGTCGGACTGCATCGCCCAGATCTCGCCGACCGCCCCGCTGACCCGCCTGGGCACCGCCACGCGGCGCGACTGCCGGCTAAACACCGCCTCGACCGCCGCCCACACCGCCTCATTCAGCGGCATGGACTTGCGCTGTGCGGCCAGTTCCCGCTTGAACGGCAGCCACAGCAGCACCGCGAACAGGAACGCCGGGATGACCGGCTTGCCCTGGCCGATGCGCTGGTCGGTGTTTTCCAGGGCCCTGCGAATCAGCCCTTCGGCGGCCCGGCCGTGCTGCCCGCCGAAGGTGTTCACGGTGAGCGGGAACAACTTACTCGCCAGATTGTAGCGGTGCAACTTGTTCCAGGCGGCCAGCGCGTGGCCGTGGTGAAACATCTTCAGCACCTCGTCATACAGGCGCGCCGCGGGAACATCTTCGAGCAACTCCAGGCAATCGGCGATGGCCGGCGGCAGCCGCTCTTCCAGGGTTAAATCCAGTTTGGCGTGGAAGCGTATCGCCCGCAGCATGCGCACCGGGTCTTCGGTGAAACGCTCGCAGGGGTCGCCGATCATGCGCAGGGTGCGCTTGCGGGCGTCTTTGACGCCGCCGAGGAAATCCATTACGCGCTCCCGGACCGGGTCGTAGTAGAGGGCGTTGATGGTGAAATCGCGCCGCGCGGCGTCCTGTTCGATGCTGCCGAACACATTGTCATCGACCACCCGGCCGCGCTCGGAAAGCGGCCTGACGCCCGCTCTTCCGGCCGCCGCCCGGCCCGGCTTGGCGCGATAGGTGGCCACCTCGATGAGCTCGCGGCCAAAGCGGACGTGCACCAGTTTGAATCTTCGCCCGATGATGCGCGAGCGCCGGAACAACTGCTTGACCTGCTCCGGCCCGGCGTTGGTGGTGATGTCGAAGTCCTTGGGCCGGCGGTGCAGGAGCAGGTCGCGCACGCAACCCCCCACCAGGTAGCCGTCAAACCCGGCCGCCTGCAGGGTTTCGGCCACCTGCAATGCGGCGGCGCTAATCCATCCGCGGTCAAACGCGAGATCGCTGGCGTGGTGATGGACCCGGGTCAAAATAAACGGATTCCGTATCCTGGAAGAAGGTCGGTGGACGATGCGGCGAAGAGGCGCATATGATAACATCCCGCGAACCCGGTTGCTCCCTTCGTCTAGCGGTCAGGACGCTGGCCTCTCACGCCGGAAACAGGGGTTCGATTCCCCTAGGGAGCGCCACCGGGCTGCGCGGCTGGCGGCCGCTTACTCCGGTTGACGCAAATCCACCAGGACGGGGTTCTTGTCAACGGCTCTCACATAGGAGCGAATTTGGCGCTGTTTTTGGGCGCGCCCTTCACCAAAATGGGTCAGGTAATACACGATTTGCGAATCGCCAAGCGACCACAGGCGGTGACGGTGCTCGGGGTGGTCGATATCGGCGTTGTTGCGGTAGTTCCAACTGCGCGCGTTGTATGACCATGCGCCGGTGACCTGCACCGCCGCCGAATACAGCAGGAGCGCGGCAAACAGCGCGCGCAGGGCCGGCTTGGCGGTCACCCGGGGCAGAACCGGGATCATCAGCAAAACCAGCAAAACCCCGGTGTCCAGCAGCGTTCTGGAGCCAAATGTCCAACCGCCCCACCAGTCATACCACATGGCGGCCACCAAAAAATGCAGCAAAAAGGCCGCCTGCAGCGGAATCAGCACGGCAAATGTACGCAGGGATTTCCACGCCATCACCGCGCCGGCGATGGCGAACAGCAGCACCGGCGAATACACGAAAAGCCCGCGCGACGGGCTCATCAAAAGCCCGGGTATGCTCCGGGCAAAGTCCATCTGCCACGCGCCGCTTTTGCCTTTCGCCTCGGCTAAAGTGACCCCGGCAATTTGCTGCCCGACGGTGAACGGATTGCCGAAATAATAGTGGTTGTAGATCATCAGCACAGCGGCAAACGGCAGGCCGCCCAGGACATATTTCAGCAGGCCGGGGCGGTTTGTGATCAGCAGATAGACCCCCACACAGGCGGCGAGCAGCACCCCGGTGGGGCGGCACAGCACGGCCATGCCGAACGCCGCACCGCACAGGTAAGGGGAATAGCGGCGCTCCCCGGCGCCCAGCCAGAACCAGATGCCGAGCGCCAGGAAGAACGAGAAGGGCGTATGCTGCCACAACGCCTGGCTGCTGATGGTCCATGCCGAGGTGCCGACTCCGAAGGCCAGCGCCGCCGCCGCCGCCATCGGCTCCGATACGAAGCGGCGCATGGTTTGGAACAACAGCACCACGGTCAGCGCAGTCAACAGGGATGCGGCCAGTTTGGGGGTATACCACCACCAGAAACCGTCCGCGGACACATCGGTGAACAAACTGACCAGCGCATATACCGGCAGCGCGGTAAGCGGCGCGCCGATGCCGAACACCGAGACAAACTCGTTGGGGCGCCGGGTCTCAACAAGGTAATAAAGCGGCTGCGTAGGGGTCGCCAGGCCTTGTTCATAGGCTTCGCGGATTTCCTCCGACCATGGGCGCACCTCCGCTCCGGGGTATGCCTCCCAGCCGAACAGGGTCGGCGCCTGGTAAGGGGAGATGGTGAAAGACTGGTGCTTGATTAAGTTGGCGCTGATCAGCATGTTGCCGGACTGGTCGTTGCCGTAGAGGAAATCGCCGTTTAGCAGATAAAAACCCAGGCACACCGCAAACAGCAGGTGGGGCATGGCGGGTTTGTGCAGGCGGGGCGAAACCGGGGGCGCGGATTTTCGGGCGGGTTTCGAGGCCTTCCTGTCGCCCGATTTATGCGCGGGCCGCTTGCGGGCGCGAGACGCCATCGGCTTAGCCGGCCTCCGGTGCTGCGCGGACAATCTCCCTGGCCAGCCACAAGTCGTCCCACGCTTTGGCTTTTTGCTCCGGGCTTCGCAGCAGGTAGGCGGGATGATAGGTGACCACCAGCGGGATGTGGTCGGGGCCGTAGCGGTAGGTTGTGCCGCGCAGTTTGGACAGCGCATCGCCGGTTCGCAGCAACGCCTGGGCGCTGATGCGGCCAAGGGCGACGATCACCTTGGGTTGAATCAACGCCAACTGGCGGTGCAGATAAGCCTCGCACTGCTCAATTTCGCCCGGCAGCGGGTCGCGGTTGTTGGGCGGCCGGCATTTCAGCACATTGGCGATGAACACCCGCTCGCGCCGCATGCCGAGCGCGGCGATCATCATGTCGAGCAGTTTGCCGGCGCGGCCGACAAACGGCTCGCCCTGCAAGTCCTCTTGCCGGCCCGGCGCCTCGCCGACAAACAGCCAGTCGGCGCGCGCATTGCCGCAGCCGAACACGGTGTTGGTGCGCGTCTGATGCAGTTCGCACCGGCGGCACACCGACACTTCGCGCTCAATGGCCTGCAACTGGGCGGCGGTGTCCGTGGAAGCGGCCGGCGGCGGGTCGGCGGACGCGGCGGCGGGCGACTCGGCGGCCACTTCGGCGGCGGGCGCGGCGGTGCGGGCGGGCTGAACGGACTCGGCGGCTTCAACCGCCTCGCCCGTCTCAGCCCCGCGCAATATCCACACCTCCACGCCGATTTTGCGCAAAGTGTCGAGTTGCCGCGCCGTGTGTTTCATGGCCGCCGCCACCGCTAAACCGCGCGCGCCAGTTGCGGGTGCACCGGCGTCTCGGTGCCGTAGAGTTTGTTGAGCGCGTTGATATACGCTTTGGCCGAAGCGATAACGATGTCGAGGTCGGCGCCGTGGCCGTTGACGATGCGCCCGCCGCGCTCCAACCGCACGCCGACTTCGCCCTGCGCGTCGGTGCCGCTGGTGATGCTGCTGACCGAGTAAAGTTGCAGCAGGCTGCCGGACTCGGCGATGGACTCGATGGCGCGGAAGGTGGCGTCGACCGCGCCGTTG
>JAPPQJ010000112.1 GCA_028817015.1 Gammaproteobacteria bacterium | reverse complement strand
TGGCCGACGGCGACACCATGACCACGCCGTTGGGGATGGCGACATTGTTGGCGATGGCGGTGGTCACGCCGGAGCAGTCGGCGCCGTAGATGGCGACCACGCGCTCGGCGGTTACCAGGCGCTCAGCCGCGGCGGTGGCGGCGGCGGCGTCCACGCAGGTGGAGTCGGCGCGCACCGGCTCGATTCGCCGCCCGCCGAGCAGCAGGCCGGAGTCGGAAGCCTCCTTCATCGCCAACTCGGCGCTGGCGGCCATGTCGGGGGTCAGCGATTCAATGGGGCCGGTGAAGCCGAGGATGACGCCGATTTTGATATCCTGGGCCAGCGCGGCCGGGATTGATGCGGCGAGAATGCTCGCAAGGCAAGCGGCGCGCGCGGCGCGCGTCAGTTTGGTAGACATGATAGTTGCTCCTGGATGCGGGTATGGTATTGGAATGGAATGAATGTTGTGCTCGAATCATCGGATCATCGAACCGTAATGACGCGCGCCAAAGACCTGCCCGGCGGCGCCGATTCGGCGTCTGTGCGGCGATTATACCTTGACGGCGCGGTATGGACAAAGCAAGGCCCCCCGCGGCAATACGGCGGCCGGGCGGGAAATAACCGACGCCGTGCGCATCAGATCGCGCGCATAAAGATGGATGATCCCGGTTCCAAGCGCCGCGCAGGAGAGATACAATACCGCCACGCCCCCGGCGCAATTAAACATAGGCATATTCGGGGATATACCCGGGTATATCCGCGGGAACTCTCCCGCCGCTTCAATCTCAAAAACCGATATTTGGAGACCACTCATGACCCTGAACTGGCCCGCCCGCCTGTCGCTGCTGCTCTATTTCGTCCTGCTGGCGCTGGTCGCCTTCAACCTGGCGGTGGTTATCGAATTGCCGCTGTGGATGGCGAGCATCCCGCCGGTGCTGGCGGTGGCCGCGCTGGTCGCAACCTGGTTTTCCATCGGCACCCTCAGCGCGCTGTTCGTCTGCCTGCTGGTGCTCGGCAGCATCGGGCTGCTGGCGGTCGCGCTGGTGCTGGCGGTGCCGGCCTGGCAGGTGATCGCCGATGGCGCCAGCGGCTCCTGGGCCGGGCGCATGGTGCCGATGTTCATCGCCGCGCTGGCCCTCCACGCCTGCAACCTGTGGATCACCACGGTAGCCTCGGGTGAGCACGAAGAAAGCCTTGAGCGCCTGGCCCGCCTGTTGTACGGGCCGGGCATCCTGTCGTCGCTGATTACCGCGTTGATCCTGTGCGCCTGTTTGATCCTCGGCATGGAGTTGCTGGCGCGCGGCGGCTTCGATGCACAGGCGCTGACGCGGCGCTTTCTGGAGCGCGGCATCATCCCGCCGCTGACCGTGTTGCTGTTCTTCTGGGGCGCGCTGCTGCTGCTCGGCAAATGGTGGAACGGCTGGTATCTGCGCCGCGTGCTGGGGCGCTGGCAAACCGCCGCCATGCACCTGCACTCGTCGCCTTTTACCGCGAGCCTCGATGCGCTGACCGCAAACGCCGCCGACCTGGACGGGGGAATGCAGTTGCTGTGGCGGCGCCACGAAGAATCGTGGCTGCTGCCGCGCTACATCAGTTGGGCGGTGCCGGTTCTGGGCTTCATCGGCACCGTGCTCGGCATCTCGCTGGCGGCCGAGGGCATTCGCCGCATCATCGCCTCGGACGCCGGGCTGGCCAGTTTGTCGAGCGACCTGGACGGCGCCATCGCCCCGCTCGGCATCGCTTTCGACACCACCTTGATCGCGCTGTCGCTGAGCGTAGTGCTGACGCTGGTGCTGGCCCTGGTGCAGCGCGGCGAGGAGCGTCTGCTGGCGACGCTTGAGCGCCGCGCGCGCGAGGTGGTGCGCGAGGTTTAGCCGCCTTCATCGGCTTCACGACCGGGATGTTATTGCACGAATGATGCTTAGACGCGCGCAATCGGGCCGCACTTCCGGCGGCGTGTTCCAGGAAGAGAACAACACGCCCATGATGGCGATCTTCGGCGGAGTGTTCGGCCTGCTGCTGGTTTTTCTGGTGGTGGTCAACCTGTATTCCGAGGCGGCGCAGCGCGAGCGCCTGGAGCGCGGCGGTGAAGAGGGCTTGTATCGCATCGAGCGGCTCGATGGCGGCAGCGGCTATGTGGTGCTGACCTTCAGCGGCGAGTTGCGCATTGTCGAGAACGGGGTCAGCGTCAGCCCGGACGCGATCTGCGCGGCGGGCAGCCCGTTTATCGACTATGCGCGCCGCGTATACGAAAACAAAAACGAGCAACTGGTGTTCTTCATCCTCGAGGGCAGCGTGCCGGTCATGGCGGTGGCGCGCGAATGCCTGCGCCGGTTGTGGCCCGACCGGGTGCTGACCATCGGCTGGGTGATTGCCGACAACGAATTGCTGAAGTCGGTGGCGCTCAACGACATCCCCGACTACATCCGCGAATACACCGAGCAGCAGCCGTGAAGCAGCGCATGCCCGATTTCGCCGGTGTGGCCCTGGTGGACATCCTGGCCAACGGCCTGGCGATGCTGATCATCGTCATCGTGCTCAGCATCGCCTCGCGCGCCGAGCACGAGGAGCGCACCAGCGCGCAGGTCGAGGATGTGGAAACCATGATGAGCCGCCGCTTCAGCACCTCGCTGGTGTTGAACAGCCTGGCGGCCAGCCCGCCGGCGCAGCTGCACGACTACGACAATTCGCCCCTCGACCAGGTGCGCGACCCCCACCTGCTGCCGATTATCGAACTGCATCGCAACTTCGTTCGCGAGTTCTACACGGGCGCGATTTGGAACCGCGGGGAACTGCTGCGCGAGCCGAACGCGATGGACGCCTTTCTGGCCTCTTTCGACGAGGATCGCAAATCGCGCCTGCGCACCGACATCTACGATGTCGCTCAGTATTACCTGGCCATGTCGATCCTGCGCGACCACGGCATCATCGTGCGCCACTGGCACTTTCTGCCGGGGGGCCTGAATGTTGCCCAGGCCGGGCGCTGCCCGCCCGGGGTCGCCGCCAAAGACTGCATCACTGACGCCATCGACCGGGAGCAGCCGGATTTGCCGGAATTAGCGGCGGGCCCCGGCGGCTCCGTTGACGGCACAAACAGCGGCGGCGCAAATGGCGAAAACGGCGAGAACGGCGGTGAGTCGTGGCCGCCGGGCGACTTTGCCGGCACCGAAGGCGGCGGCACGGAGCCGCTGCCCGGCCCGTTCCCGGGCGGCGCGGCGCTCGACAGCGTCGGCTCACCGGGCGCCGGCGGTGCGGGCGGCGGCGCAGACGGTCAACAAAATCCCGGCGCCGGCAGTTTTCCGAACGCGCGTCCGGGGCTTGGCGGCGGTTTGCGCGGGCGCGGCAAGAACGCCGGCGGGTCGGGGCAGCCCGGCAACCCGATGCGCTTCCGCCTCTCCAACCCCGAGTCGCTGCGCGAAGATCAAGCGCAGGGTCTCGCCGGGCAAGCGCTCGACCCGACCCCCGAACAGATCCTGGCGGCGCTGCTCAATTATCTCAGCCAACTTCAGGCCACGCTTGACGCCGACGCCTCGCCGAGCGGGTTGCTCGAAAACTTCGACCGATACATCCGCCAGGCGCTGGCGTCGCCGCCGGCAGTCAAAGGCCCGCTGCGCACCCTGATCGATTTCTTGATGCTGGAGTTGTGGGTGCTCGATGATATCGTCGAAATACCGGGGCTCGAGGTGATCCCGCTCGACCTCGAGGCACGCGCCAACACGGCGCTCATCGTCGCCCCCAACCAGCGGCTGCGGCGTGTGACCGTGGGGCGGGCCGGCGGCGATGACAACGGCGCGCTGCAACTGCCCGACACCACCTACCCGGTATTGCGCATGAATGCCCATCCCGATATATGGCGCGGTCTCACGGTGCCACTGGAGCGCAACGCCATCCTGCTGGTTCCGCCCGACCAGCAGCGCACCGGGCAGTTGCGCTGGCGTGCGCTGGCCTATATCTCCCCCGCGTTTGACGATTTCATCGTCGGCTTCGCCTATGCTTCCGTCGACGCCGACGGGCAACTCGTAATACAAGCCGAGGACAACCGCGTGCGCCTCGACGACCGCCCGCTGCATACACCGTATCAGGAGGCGCTGTTCGGTGCGCGAACCTGGCTGGTGGCTCTGTATGCGGTGCTGATGCTGGGGCTGCTCGGCTTTCTGCTGCTGGTGCGGCGCCTGGCCGCGCACCGACCCGCATGACACGCTACCGCACCGCGGCGCTGGGGCTGGGCGTGCTGTTGGCGCTGTTGCTGCTGCTGACGCGCTTTGGCTTGTATTCGCTGCGCACCGACACGGTGGCGGTGGACTTGGGCTTCGAGGCGTCGCAAAGCGCGCGCGCGCAAGCCTTCGACGAAGCGCTGCTTTCGGCGCTTGAGCGCGGCCATTTCAGCACCGAACTGCGCCGCCGCCTGAACCGCCCGGTACGCACCGCGCGCGTGCAGCGCTTCTGGGCCGACACCTGCGAGGTGCGGCAGATCGATTTCGAGCGTTTCGCGCGCCGGCAAGAGAAGCAGGCGCCGGGCGATGCCCCGTTATTCAGTTCATCAAGCGGCCACCGTGTCGCCGGGTTGTTGCAATCCCCGGCCAGCGGGGTCGATTATGCCGGCGCCGCCGCCTACTGCAAAGCGGCCGGCGGGCGCCTGCCGTGGGCCGAGGAATGGGAGGCGATGGCGGTCGGGCGCGAAGGGCGCCTGTATCCGTGGGGCGACACTTTCACCACCGAGGCGTGGCCGTATCAGGACAGCCACCGCAACGCCTCGCAGCCGTGCGGCACGCATCCGGCGGCGGCCAGCCCCGAGGGCGTGCAAGACCTGGCCAACAATGTGATGGAATGGAGCCGCGGCCAGCGCCTGGCGCGCTCCCTGGAGCCGCGGCCGGGGGCGCACGGGGCGCCGGCGGTGCGCGCCAGTGCCCGGGCACTGTATGCGCTGTCCGCCGCCTGGCTTAAGATCGAACCGGAAACGCGCAGCCACCACCTGGGTTTTCGCTGCGTCTATGAGCAGCCGCCGGCGGCGTCGCTGGCGTGGGGTGCGGAGCCGCAGGCGGTGGAAATCCCGGGCGGAGAATATCCTCTCGGCGTGCCTCAGGATCTAAGGCTTGCGCGAGTCGCGGTGCTGCTGCCGACCGCGCAGCAAAGCAAGGCGCGGAGTCTGGTCGGCCGCGACCAGGCGCAGCGCATCCGGGTATCGCGTTGCGAAGTCAGCCGCCGCGACTACCGCGAGTTTATGGATCACCCGCTGGTCAGGTTCGGCCTGTTCGCCAACGAGCATGAACCGCGATGGCAAGACTACACGCCGCAGAACTGGGCGCAACAACTCGAAGCGCCCGACTTGCCGGTGACCGGGGTCAACTGGTGGGCGGCGGACGCCTTCGCGCGCTGGGCCGGCGGGCGCTTGCCGCGAGTCGAGGAGTGGCAATTGTTGGCGGCGGGGGCTGACGCCAACCCGTATCCCTGGGGGGACCGCTATGAAGCGGGTAGTGCCGCCACCGGCGATCAGCCGGAGCCGGGGTTGCATCCCTGCGGCACGGCGGCGCGCGACCACAGCGCCGACGGGGTATATGACCTGGCCGGTAATGTCTCGGAATGGACGCTTTCCTTGACCGCCGAAGGCGGCGACTACGCCGCCTGGGTGCAGGGCGGGAATTGGCTTCTGCCCGGCAGAACGACGGCGCGCAGCGTATTCGGGCGGCCGGTGCCGTTGAATCACCGCTCAGAGAGCATTGGCTTTAGGGTGGTATACGAATAACCGGCCGCTGGGCCGGATGCAGCCGGGGCCTCCCTCGGGTGTGGTGTTTCCGCCGTGTATGCCGCTTGCCGCCGTATCTGCCCCAACTGACCGCTACCGGCGCTATGCAACGGCCGGGGAGAACGCGCCGGCGGTCGCGCGCTCCCCCTTGGTTGTTGACGGTGCAGGCGCCCGGGGCTATTTGAATTTCTTGATCTCGCCGCTGTCGATGCGCGCGAAATAGGAATTCATTTCCTTCTTCACAATCGGCGCCAGGAAATACAGGCCGAGGATGTTCGGCACGCAGATCAGGAACACCAGCGCATCGGAGATGTCGAGGATCGGGCCGAGTTGCACGACGCAGCCCAGGGCCACGAATACGCAGAAGATCACCTTGTAATTGATCTGGCTGGCGGAACTCTCGCCGAACAGGTAGGACCACCCTTTCAGGCCGTAATACGACCACGAGATCATGGTCGAGAACGCGAACAGCACGGCGGCGAAGGCCAGCGGCACCGGGAACCAGGAAAATTCCCGCGCGAAAGCCGCCGAGGTCATGGCCACGCCCTGCGCTTCGCCGGCAAAATTCGGGTCGGCGACTTGCGCGGTGCCGATGACCAGTGCGGTGATGGTGCAGATGACGATGGTGTCGATGAACGGCTCGAGCAAAGACACGATGCCCTCGGTCACCGGCTCGTCGGTCTTGACCGCGGAGTGGGCGATGGAAGCCGAGCCGATGCCCGCTTCGTTGGAGAACACCGCGCGCTGAAAGCCGATGATCAATGCGCCGAGGGCGCCGCCGGCCACGCCTTCCCCGGTGAAGGCGCCGGCGAAGATGTTGGCCACCGCCTGGGGAAGTACGGTGATGTTCATCAGAATCACGATGACGGCAAACAGGCAGTAAAACAGGGCCATGAAGGGGACGATTTTTTCGGTGACCCGGGCAATCGACTTGATGCCGCCGATGATGACCATGAACACCACGGCCGCCATGATCAGGCCGATCAGCCAGCCCAGGCCGTCCAGGGCGCCGCCGGCGACATTGTTCAACTGCACATAGGCCTGGTTGGACTGGAACATGTTGCCGATGCCGAGCGCGCCGATGAAGATGCCGATGGCGTAGAACGCGCCCATGAACTTGCCGAAGCCCTCCATGCCGCGGTCCGAGAAGCCTTTGCGCAGGTAATACATCGGGCCGCCGGACACATGGCCGTCTTCAAATTCCTGGCGGTATTTGACGCCCAATGTGCACTCCACGAACTTGGTGGACATGCCGAGGAAGCCGGCCACGATCAGCCAGAAGGTGGCGCCGGCGCCGCCGACCGTCACCGCCACCGCCACGCCGCCGATGTTGCCGATGCCGACGGTGCCCGACACCGCGGTGGCCAGCGCCTGGAAATGCGAGACCTCGCCCTGGCTGTTGGGGTCGGCGTAATCCCCTCTCACCAGTTGGATGGCGTGCTTGAACCCGCGCAGGTTGATAAAGCCCATGTAGGCGGTGAAAAACACCGCGCCGATGACCAGCCACAAGACCACCAGCGGCAGCCCGGCGCCGAACACTTCGACTCTGAAAAACACCACCTGGCCGATGAATGACGCCACCGGCGCGGTGATTGCGTTGATGGTGGCGTCGATGCCGGTCGGGGCTTCCTCGGCCGGCTTGGCCGGCACGATGCCGTGAATCCACGAGCGGTAGCCAAGCGATGGATCCTCGATGCCTTCGATCCACGCCTGTGTCGGGGACAGCGCACCCTGTTCGCTTTGCGCATGCGCCGCCGAAGCGCCGGCCACGGCAAAGCAAAAGAGCAGGGCCAGAAAACCGTTGATCGCAATTTTGTTCATGATCATCCTCACTTTCTGTTGGGGTTTATCCGGGGCGTCCGCTTCGCGCTGCTCCCCGATGTTGCGCCCGGCTGTTCCAGCCGCGGCTCATTCGCGCCTCTGGCGCCTCTGGCGCCTAAGGGATAATGGTAACGGGGACCGACGCGGTCTGCACCAGATTACCGGCCACGCTGCCGAACAGGAGATCCTTCAAGCCGGAGTCGCCGGTTCGGCCGATGAAAATCTGCACGGCGCCCTTTTCACCGGCCACATAGTTGATGATTTCCGCCGGCCGCCCGTGGCGCACCAGCCCTTCGACCTTGCAACCGGCACCGGCCAGGGAGTCGAGCAGCGGGGCCAGCATCTTGGAGCGCGCCAGTTCGATCTCTTCCTCACGGCGGCGGTGGCGCGATTCGTTTTCCTCGGGCGTATTGAAAGTGAAAGGCGACCACGGGATCACATAGACGACCAGCAAGTTGGCTTTCTGGGCGCCGGCGATCGATGCGGCAAACTCGGCGGCGCGCGTGCCGGGCGCGCTTCCGTCTATTCCGACCAGCATGGTTTTGGTCATTGGCATATCCCCCGCTATGCTCCCATTGACTGTGCCGGTGGCCGGGATAGCGCAGTTTTTGCCGCTTGCCGACCGCCGAAACGGCTCAGTTGAGGAATCGTTGGCAGATTAAAGAGGGTTCATAATACCTTAAGGAATCGAAAAATGAAAAAAATTTCCGTGTTTCCATTCTTGTCTCTTGAAGAGGCAATTCGGGCATGTTCTCGCCTGTTTCGCCCGGGCTTGCGCGCGCACCGCAGGGGAGGCGGGGGATTCCCGCCCCGGAGTCAGTCGTTTTCGCGCAGATACGGCCGCGCCGCCCGCAAGTATTCGACCATCGACCACAAGGTCAGCAGCGCGGCCAGATACAGCAGAATTTCCCCGATCAGGAAAATGGGAACGCCATACAGCGGTTTGCCATACAGCAATACGCTGATGGAAACCATCTGGAAAATGGTCTTGTATTTGCCCAGCCGGGCGACCGCGATCACGCCGCGCTCGCCCAATTCCGCCATCCATTCGCGCAACGCCGAGATGACGATCTCGCGGCCGATGATGATCGCCACCGCCACCGCAAACGGCATCGGATGCAGCACGGTGTCCAGCACTTTGCCGTCGGATGCCAGCAGCACCAGCGCCGAGGACACGATGAGTTTGTCGGCCACCGGGTCGAGAAACGCGCCCAGGGCCGAGGCGGCGTTCATGCGCCGGGCGATGAAACCGTCCAGCCAGTCGGTCAGCGCGGCCAGCACAAAGGTGCCGGTGATGATGATTTCGCGGTATGCCGACGGCCAGAAATACATCACCACCAGCACCGGAATCAGGGCCACCCGGAACAGCGTGAGGAGGTTGGGGATGTGAATGATCATGGTCTGGGTCGGCGCCGGATTGTGCCCGATTGCGCCGCGGATTCATACGGAGATTGTCAGCCCGATGCCGGCGCTAATCATGCAACTGCCGGTAAATGCGCCGTGCCAGCGCCGGGCTGATGCCCGGGGCCTTGGCCAGGTCTTCGACGCCGGCCCGGGCGATCTCGCGCAGGCCGCCGAAGTAGCGCAGCAGGCTGCGGCGCCTTTTTTCGCCGATGCCGTCGATGTTTTGCAGGGGCGAAGCGGTGCGCGCTTTGGCCCGGCGCTGGCGGTGGCCGCCGATGGCGAAGCGGTGCGCCTCGTCGCGCACGCGCTGAATCAGGCGTAGCGCCGCCGAGGTTTTGGGGGGCGTGATGGCCCGCGCCCGGCCGCAGATGTGCAGGCGCTCTTCACCGGCGCGGCGCTCGCGGCCCTTGGAGACCCCCAGCAGCACCACCTGGCCGAGGATCTGTAATTCATCCAACACCCGGCCGGCCACGCCCAGTTGCCCCTTGCCGCCGTCGATCAGGACCAGGTCGGGCAATTTGCCGTCGTCCTCCAGCACCCGCTTATAGCGGCGCATCAGGGTCTGCTCCATGGCCGCGTAATCATCGCCGGGCTCGATGCCGGTGATGTTGAAACGCCGGTAATCGGACTTGACCGGCCCGTGCGCGTCGAACACCACGCACGCGCCCACCGTGCGCTCCCCCATGGTGTGGCTGATGTCGAAGCATTCGATGCGCGCCGGGGCCTCGTCCAACGACAGCAGGTCGGCCAGGGCCCGGCGTTGCGCGTCCACCTGGCTGCACTGGTTGAGGTGGGCGCGAAGGTGGTCGGTGGTGTTGAGGCGCGCCGCCGCAATCCATCGGGCGCGGTGCGCGCGGCAATTGTGCTTGACGGCCACGCGCTTGTTTTCGGTTTCCAGCGCCTGCTGCAGCAAGGCGCGCCCGGCGATTTTTTCGCTCACCAGAATTTCCGCCGGGGCCGGGGCGCCGAGGTAGTTCTGCGGCAGAAACGCTTCCAGCAATTCCGACGGCGGCAAATCCAGCGGATTGCCGCGCACCTGGAATCGGGCCCCGAGGTTGCGCCCCTGGCGAATCGACACCACGCCGAAGCAGGCGACACCGGCCTCGACCGCGACCGCCACCACATCGGCGTCGCCGCTGCCGGAAGCCACATACTGCTCGCTGCGGGCGCGTTGTAACAACGCGATGCGGTCGCGGTGGCGGGCCGCGGCTTCATATTCCAGCGCCCCGGACGCGCGCTCCATTTTGCCGGCCAGTTCATCGACCAGCGCAAAGTCGCGCCCGGCCAGCATGGCCTTGGCCTGGCGCACATCGTCAAGATAGTCGCGGCGCGTGATTCGCCCGACGCAGGGCGCGCTGCATCGCTTGATCTGGTATTGCAGGCAGGGGCGCGAGCGGTTGCGAAAGAAAGCGTCGCTGCATTGGCGCAGGCGGAAGATTTTGTGCAGTTGGGCGAGCATTTCGCGCACCGCCGCGGCGCTGGGATAGGGGCCGTAGTAGGTGTCCGGGCGCGCGCGCCGGCCGCGGTAGAAGGCGAAACGGGGGAAGTCGGCCTGCTCGCTCAAACGGATGTAGGGAAAACTCTTGTCGTCCCGCAGGGAGATGTTGTAACGCGGTCGTTTGTCCTTGATCAGATTGTTTTCCAGCAGCAGGGCTTCGCCCTCGGTGGCGGTCTGCTGGATTTCGGCGCGCTGGATTTTCGACACCATCAGCCGGGTTTTTGGACTTAGGCCGGAAGTGCGGAAATAACTGGACACGCGGTTCTTGAGGTTGGCGGCCTTGCCCACATACAGCGCTTTGCCGTCTGTCTGGTAGAAGATGTATACCCCGGGGCGTGCCGGCAGCAAGGCCAGAAACCGGCCGGCATCGAAGGCTTCGGAGGTCATGCCGGGGCGCTCAGTTGCGCCGCGATTTGCTCAAACACCTGGTCGAACATCGCCTCGGTCAGCCGGCCGGTCCGGGTGTTGTAGCGGCTGCAGTGATAACTGTCGATCAACGCCAGGCCGTTGTCGAGCGCATGACGGGCGTTGTGGGCGAACGGATAACGCCCGGCGGTCAGCCCCAAAGCGCGCAAAACCGCGCGGTGCGCCAGATGCCCCAGGGCCAAAATCAATTTCAGATGCGGCTCGGTCAACTCCGCGGCCAAGTAGCGGTTGCAGCGCGCCACCTCGTCTGCGCTCGGTTTGTTGGCGGGCGGCAGGCACTTGACCGCATTGGTGATGCGGCAGTTATGCAGTTTCAGGCCGTCACCCCGGCGACGCGAATGCGGCGTCGAACAAAAGCCGAAACGGTGCAAAGTGCGGTACAACAAAACCCCGGCGTGGTCGCCGGTGAACGGCCGCCCGGTGGCGTTGGCGCCATGCTTGCCGGGCGCCAGCCCGACCACCAGCAACTGGGCGCGCCGCGCGCCGCACGGCGCAACCGGCTTGCAGTGGTAGTCGCCGTGGCTCCGCCTGACCCGGTCGAGAAACCGGCTTAGCCGGGGGCAGGCGCGGCAATCCCCGCGATACCACGCCGCCGGCAGGTTGCCACGCGCGCTCATGGGCAATACAATACCGCCCCGGCTCCGGCCCTCACCACACAGTTCACCATATGAAAATCTCGGCCTTCGATGCGCGCGTCGGCAATCTGCTGGAATACCAGGGGAAGTTGTGGCGGGTGCTCACCAAGAATCATGTCAAGCCCGGCAAGGGCGGCGCGTTTGTGCAGTTGGAGATGAAGTGTATCAGCGACGGCGTTAAACTCAACGAGCGATTCCGCTCCGAGGACAAAATCGAGAAAGCCCGGGTCGAGCCGCGCCGCATGCAGTATCTGTATGCCGACGGTACATCGCATGTGTTCATGGACACCGAAAACTACGAGCAGGTTGCGCTGGACGCCGAACATCTCGAGGCCCAGGCGCCGTTTCTGCTGCCCAACATCGAGGTGCACATCAACTTCCACAACGACGCCCCCATCGGCGTCGAGTTGCCGGCTTCGGTGGTGTTGCAGGTGACCGAAACCGAAAGCGTGGTCAAAGGCCAGACCGCCGCCGGCAGCGGCAAACCGGCGACCCTTGAAACCGGGCACAAGGTGACCGTGCCGGTTTTCATCAATGTCGGCGAGAAGGTCAAAGTCAACACCGACACCGGTGCGTATTTAGAGCGCGCATAGCATAGCCGGCGGCTTCAGTCATTATCGCGCAGCCCGGCCCCGGCGCCGGCCAGCCGCGATGCGACGGTGGCGCTGACACAGGTGCGCCGGGCGTGGTCTTCGAGGCGCGCCCAGGCCCCGGAGTCGACCACCGCCTCCCCGATCCGCGGCGCGCGGCACCGCCCCCGAAAATCGCGGCCGCGCGGCTCGGATGGCCGGCAACGCAGGAACGCGGCGGTTTCGGCATCGACCGCCGGCCCGCTCACCTGCACGCCGCCCCGGCGGCAACTGAGGCGGCCGCCCGGCCAGGTCAAAGTGAACGCCAGGTCCCGGCTTTGTGCCATGACACCGATGAAGCCGGCGGCCAGCAGCGGGTGGGCGATGGCGCCGGTTTCGATGCCGGTGCCGCGCCGGCCTTCAATGCAATCGCTCAGCGACGCACCGACCACCAGCGGGTCCAGTTGTCCGCCCGGCGCCCGCCACACGCCGCTTAGAGAGGCCGGCGCCCGTTGCGCATAGTCGATGCGGCGGCGGTGATGGCGGTCCAGCCACGCTGCCAGCGCCGGCGCGCCGTTCAAGCGGTGGATGTGCAACCACCGCACCGCTTTGCCGACCTCGTCGGCCAGCCCCCACGGCAGCCCCGCGCCGCGCGCCGCCTTGCGTGAAGTCTGGTCGATCTGGTTGAGCGAAAACCTCAACGGGCGTTTTTCGGCAACGGCGGCGGCGGATAAACCCAGTCGTCGGCGTCCATGCCCGCCAGTTCGTCCGGGAACGGCGCGTGCTGATACATGGTGATTCTGACCCACCTGTCCGACTTGGGGTCGAATTGGTTGGCGCCGAAAAACGACAGTTTGCAACGCAGCAAATCAATGGGGCGCAGGCGCGCCGAAATCAGGTTGTCGCGGATTTCCGCGTAGGGGAAGCGCGCGGTCAATTGGATGCGCCGGACGGCGTGGCGGTGTTGCGGATGGGTCAGCAGGAATTCGGCCACCGGCTGGGCCGGGTCGGCGGCGCCGAGGTCGGCGTGCAGGGCGGCGATGTCGCGCCCGATGGACAGCGGCAATTCCAGGTCGGCGCCGTCTTCCTCGAACCGCTCGCCTAACCTCGGCTCCAGTTTTTCCTCGGACACATACCAGAATCTGGCGCACTGCGCAGGGTCGGCGTAGTCGGTGCTCAGCGCCCACCGGTAGTTGGTTTCGACCGCATCGATCAACTCGGCGGCGGTCTGGTCGCCGTGGATGCCGTCGTGGCGGGATTCGTCTATGGCCATCTGCTCGGCCAGGTCGTCGATCAACTCGCCGTGCGGTTCCAGCACCAGGGTTACCAGCAATTCCTGCCCCTCCATGGACAACGCCCGCTGCGACCAGGTGATTAACTGCTCCCAGGGCGCGGTTTGTTCAAGCGCCCGCCGCCCGTTGCGGTTGCCGATGCGCTCGGCGATTTTGCCGAGGTCGGCCTTGAGCGTCTCGATACGGCGTTGCTGGCGTCGGTCGCCGGTGTGCCAGTGCGCCAGGCCGGCGCGCATTCGCTCCAGCAATTGGCCGAATTGAACGCGGGCGGCGGGACGGGCGGCGGTCAGCGCGCGCACCCGGGCCAGCGCCGTTTCCCGGGCGTGTATCCAGCGATGTATCAGCGCCGGATGCAGCACCAGAAATGGCGCCATGCCGAGGCCGGTGGCGTTGCCGACGCCCAGTCGCCGGGCCAGACCACGGTCCAGTTTCACCGCCCTGTCCGGGTTGGCGGCATGGGCCAGGTGCTCGGCGAGGTCAACGGTGAACCACCGGATGAGATACACGCTCAGCAGTTCAGCGCGAAACGGCGCCCCGAACTCCGGTCGCCCGGCGATTCGCTCGCGGTCGCTCAGGCCGAATTTGCCGTTGCCGTAGACCGCCGTGGTGCGCATCAGATAGCCGCTGCGCTCGATTAATTCCAAGTCCGGCTGCACGCCCCCGGCCAGGCACCGGACCAGTTGCGAGAACACGCGCACGCTGCGGTTGGCGCGCGACAACACCACTTCGCTCTGGCGGTAACTGCCCGCTTCCTGCTTCGGCACATTGTGCGCCAGGCGGGCGATTTCGCGCTCATCGGGAATCCCGTCATAAAGCACGAAGGTGGCGTCCCAGGCTTCGGCGATGACCCGGTCGGAGCGCTGCCCGGCCGGCAAATCGTGGGCGAAGCACACCAGCGTATACCGGTGCCGCGGCCCGTGCGCGCAATACAACGCCAGCCCGGTGCCGCGCGCATCGACCCGCCAGCGGAGGCGCTCGAAACGCCAGCGCTCCCGCTTCAGACTGCGCAACAGGGCGCGCATAAAACTGAGCCGGGTCTGGTGAAAACTGCCCATGCGCGCGAGCCTCATCACCTGAGACGGCGGGCGAAGGGCGGCGGTGGCGGTTTTCATCCTGGCGGGTCGGCTGGGTGTCGGTGTGGCGGCGGCGCGGCTGGCGGTTGAAATCGAAAAAGCGGGAGCCGGCCGATAAGCCGGGTTCTGTCGAGAACAGTCATTCATCTGGGACATCCGTCACCGAATGCCTCTTGCAACCTACCCGGACCCAGCGAGGGCGCGCATCGGGTCCCTATTCGGTCTTGCTCCAGGCGGGGTTTGCCATCCTTTTGCCGCCGCCGCATGAGCGCGGCCGGCAGCCGGATGGGCGCGCGGCGGTATATTTTCTGTGGCACTTTCCGTCGGCTCGCGCCGCCCGGGAATTACCCGGCGCCTTTGCCCAGTGGAGCCCGGACTTTCCTCCCCGCCCCGCCAGAATAAAAGGGGGGCGAAGCGACTGTTTAGCCGACTCCCAAGGGCGAGGGTAGCGCAAAGCGCGGGGGGATGCAATGGAGGGGTTACCGCTCCTTGAACGCCTCCTGCCCGGATTTTCGCAGCGGCGACAGAAAGAAATCGATGATGGCGCGTTCGCCGGTTTTGATTTCGGCGGTGGCGGCCATGCCCGGCGACAACGGTGTCCATTGCCCGCCCACTAAAATGCGGTTGCGGTTCAAGGAGGCGCGCATGGCATAGACCAGCCCCTGGGCGTCGCTTTGCATCGCATCGGCTGACAGGTGCGTGACTTCGCCTTCGAGCAGGCCGTATTTGGTGAACGGGAAACTTTCCAGTTTGATTTCGGCCGGCTGCCCGACTTTGACGAAGCCGATGTCCTTGTTCAACACCGACGCCTCGACGATGAGTTGGGTGTCGTCCGGCACGATAATCATCAGCGGGTCGGCTGCTTTGACCACGCCGCCGATGGTGTGGATGGTAAGTTGCTGCACGATGCCGGACACCGGCGCGGTCAGGTTGTTGCGCGCCTGGCGGCTGTGCGCTTTGCGAAGATTGAGCGCGGCCATTTCCGAGCGGTTTTGATGCTCGGTCAGTTGCGCCATGGCGTTTTTGCCGGCGTGGGTTTGCAGCGCGTCTTTTTGTTTCGCCTTGTTGGCGAGCGCCAGTCGGGTTTCATCGAGGCGGCGGCGTTCGACGATGAGTCGCTGCCGCAAGTCGATGGACTTTTGTTTGGCCTCACTCCAATGACTCTTGGCCACCATTTTCTTGCGCAGCAAACCGTGCAACGCCGCTTCATGCTCGTTGGCCATCGGCAGCAGCGCTTCGAGGCGGGCGATTTCGGCTTCGATGGCCTGCATCTTCGCCCGCAACTGCGCCTTGTCGCCGTCCAGGCGCGCCATCTCCGCGGCGTGATGCTGCATCTCATGCAGCAGTTGCCGGCGCTGCGCGGCCGGCAAGTCGGCGTCGTTCATGTGCGACTCCACATCGAGCGACGGGTCGCCTAAAAAATTCAGGAACGCCTCCAGCCGCGCCGCTTCCGTTGATGCGATGGCGTGCTCCTTTTGCAGCCGGGTGGTGTCCACTTCCTCTTCCAGCGGGTCGAGTTTTATCAGCAACTCGCCTTGTTCGACATGCTGACCGTCGCGCACGCGGATTTCCTGCACCACGCCGGGCGCGAAAGACTGCACGATTTTCACCTGGCCGCCCGGCACGATGCGCCCGTGCGCGGTGGCTACCATGTCGATGCGCCCGAACACCGCCCATGCCACCGCCGCCGCAAACAACGCCATGATGAGGAAAGCGACGGCGCGGCCGGCCGGCGATGCCGGCGACTCCAGCACCTCGACCGCCGCGGGCAGAAACTCCAGTTCGCCGCTGATGCGTTGCACGGCCGGTTTGGATTTTTCCAACGCCGACGCCTGCCGCCAGATGCGCGCCGCCTTCAATACGCCGGCAAACATAAGGGTTGCGATGATGGAGGTTGCGATTGCGCGTTGTGCAAGCGGGCGTAGAACCCGTCGCCGGCGAGCAACTCATCATGCGCGCCGCGCTCGACCACGCCGCCTTTGTCGATGACGAAAATCTCATCGGCCATGCGCACCGTGGACAGGCGGTGGGCGATAATCAGCACCGTGCGCTCGCGGCAGATGGCGCGCATGTTGTTTTGTATGATGCGCTCGGATTCGTAGTCCAATGCGCTGGTGGCTTCGTCGAAGATTAAGATGCGCGGGTCGGCAATCAACGCCCGGGCGATGGCGATGCGCTGGCGCTGGCCGCCGGACAGGTTGGCGCCGCGCTCTTCCAGCAGCGTGTCGTAGCCGTGCGGGAGTTCCAGGATAAACTCGTGTGCGCCGGCCATTTCCGCGCATTCCATCACGCGCTCGATGGACGCCGACGGCATGGTCAGCGCGATGTTGTCGCGCACCGAACGGTTGAACAGAATGTTTTCCTGCAGCACCACGCCGATTTGCCGGCGCAGCCACGCGGGGTCGACTTGAGTCAAATCCACGCGGTCGATGAGCACGCGTCCGCGGCCCGGCGCATGCAAACGCTGCAGCAACTTGGCGATGGTGCTTTTGCCCGACCCGGAACGCCCGACCAAGCCGGCCACCGTGCCTTCGGGAATTTCCAAATCCAAATCGCGCAACGCTTCGCCGCCGGCATGATAGGCGAAGGTTACGCGCTCAAACTGAATTCGCCCGCGCAACGCCGGCAGCGCCGGGCGGTTGGGGTTGTGGCCCGGCTCGGCCGGGTTGTTGAGAATGTCGCCGAGGCGCGCGATGGAGATGCGAAACTGCTGAAAGTCCTGCCACAACTGCGCCAAGCGCAGCACCGGCCCGCTCACTTGCCCGGCCAACATGTTGAACGCGATTAACTGGCCGATGCTCAACTCGCCTTGAATGACTTGATGCCGCCCGACCAAAGTATCAACGCCATGACCACTTTGCTGATGAATTGCACGCTCTGGCTGCCTAACATCGACAGCACAATCAAGCGAAACGATGCGCGCACATAACCCGCCAGTTGCCGTTCCCACCGTGCGCGCATCTGCGGCTCGACCGCCATCGACTTCAAGGTCTCAATGCCGGTTACGCTTTCGACCAGGAAGGCTTGATTGGCAGCGCCGCGCTGAAACTTTTCCTCCACGCGGGCGCGCAACGCCGGGGTGATGGCCACCGACAAGCCGGCGTAAAACGGTATCGCGCCTAACACGATGAGCGTCAGCGTCGGGCTGTAATGCCACATCACGATGAGGAACACCACGGTGAACAACAAATCCATGATGACGGTCAACGCCGAGCCGGTGATGAAGTCGCGAATGTTTTCCAGTTCGCGCACGCGCGCGACCGTCTGCCCGGCTTGCCGCGATTCAAAATAATTCACCGGCAGCGCGAGGAGATGCTTGAACAACCGCGCGCCGAGTTCCACATCGACGCGGCTGGTGGTGTGGGAAAACAAATAGGTGCGCAAGCCGCCGAGCAATGTCTCGAACAGGATGATCGCCAGCAGGCCGATGACGAGCACATTCAGCGTGACCAGCCCGCGGTGAACCAACACCTTGTCCACCACCACCTGAAAGAACAACGGCGTTATCAAACCGAACAGTTGCAGAAAGAACGACGCCAGCAACACTTCGCCGAGCAACTTGCGGTACTTGACGATGACCGGGATGAACCAGGTGATGTCGAACTTGCGCCGCGCGCCGGCCAGGGTTTCCGCGGTGGTGGCGAGCATCAAAAAGCCGGTCCATTTTTCGAGCAAATCGCCGACGCGCATTTCCTGCGGTGCCTGGCCCGGGTGCTGCAGCAGCGCTTTGTCTCCGCTGACCTTGGCCAAAATGGCATAACCGCCGCCCTTCAACTGAGCGATGGCCGGCAGCGGCGTATGCTCCAGGCGCTTCGCCTTGACCTTGACCGAGCGCGCCTTCAAGCCCAGTTGCCGGGCTGCGCGAACCAGCGTGAGCAAATCCATGTCCCGCTGCTCGGGCGCGTGCTCCCTGGCGATTTGCCGCGGGTCGGCCGCTAAATGATGAAACCGCAGCAGCATGGCCAGGCAGGCGATGCCGGAATGGACGAAATCGTCCGGCGTTGCCGCGGCCGCGCCGGGCGGTGCCTGTGTTTGAGTCGCTTCCATGTGACTTGTGTGATGAGTATTGCTCGTCAAACCACCCGACGAGCGTTGGGTTGCCGGGCGGCGTTATCCCACCGTCGGCGCGATGCCGACGCTGCGCCAGGCGGCGTGCACATCGGCGCGTTCTTGCGCGGTCATGCGCGACCAGCCGGCCTGCGGTTTGTCGAACTGCACCATCGCATTGACCAGTGCGTCGATGCTGACGGATTGCTCGTTGTATCGGCCGTACGACAGCAGCCGGGTGGCGGCGCTCAGATGCTCGATGCGATGCGCTCCGCCGGCGGCAAACTGGTCTTCGATCAACACTTCATCATCGGCACCGCCGAGCACGCTGATGCGCAAGTCATCGCCGTCTCTGGTCAGCCACAAATCCTCGTGCCGCCGCCGGCCGAAAGTCACCCTGTCATTCGCGCCGCCGCTGTCGCGCACGGTCTCACGGCCAAAGCCGGGCAGGGCGCCTTCGGTAACATTGGGGTAGCCGAAGTCATAAGTGTCGCTGCCGTCGCCGCCATACAACGCGTCGTCGCCGACCAGACCGTTCAAGTAATCATCGCCTTCGCCGCCGAACAGCACATCATCGCCGAAGTTGCCCATCAGGTAATCGTTGCCCCGGTTGCCTTCCAGCCGGTCGTCGCCGGTGCCACCGAACAGCACATCATCGCCCAAGCCGCCGTCCAAAGTGTCCGTGCCGTCTCCGCCGAACAGCCGGT
>JAPPQJ010000209.1 GCA_028817015.1 Gammaproteobacteria bacterium | reverse complement strand
GGCGGCGAGGCGTGCCATGCAATTTGACGGTGGGCGGGTTAGAATCGCCGCATTATAACCCGCACGCACGCTCCGCATACAGGAAACCATGCCCGACTTGCCGCATCAACTCATTCTCCTGCGCCACGCCAAATCCGACTGGGACAGCGGCGCGCGCAGCGATTTCGACCGCCCGCTGAACGACCGCGGCCGCCGCGATGCGCCGCGCATGGGGCGGTGGCTGGCGGACAACGGCTACGCGCCGGATGGCGTGGTCGCCTCGCCGGCGCTTCGGGCGAAGCAGACGGTCGAGTTGGCGTGCGCGGAAATGGGGTTTGAGGCGGCGCAAATTATTTATGAAGGCGGCTTGTATCACGCCACCGATGCGGAGGTCGAAATGGTCGCGGATGCGCATCTCACCGACTACCGCCGTGTGCTGTTGGTGGGCCACAACCCGAGCCTGGAATACGCGCTGCGCGATTACTGCCCGGACGCCGCGCCTTTCGCCGACGGCAAGTTGATGCCGACCTGCGCGGCGGCGGTCATCGAGTTCGCGGATGGCGGCGCTCGCCTGCGCACCCAAATGCGGCCCTCCATGCTGTAAATCCGCGCTGAATTCCGCCGCCCACCACCGCAAAAAATCAAGTAAAATCCCGCCCGTTCCCGGCGTGCGGCATGCAAACCCTGCAAACGCGGCGCGCCGATTCATCTCCTTTTCACGCAACCACAGGCAACCACAAAATGGACGACAACAAACGCAAAGCGCTCGACGCGGCGCTCGGGCAAATCGACCGGCAATTCGGCAAGGGCTCGGTGATGCTGCTGGGCGACGCCCAGATTGCAAGGGACGTGCCGTGCTATTCCAGCGGCTCACTGGGATTGGACATCGCCCTGGGCATCGGCGGCCTGCCGCGCGGCCGGGTCATCGAGATCTACGGGCCGGAATCGTCCGGCAAGACCACGATGACCTTGTCGGTCATCGCCGAAGCGCAGAAGCTGGGCGGCACCGCCGCCTTCATCGACGCCGAACACGCGCTGGACCCGGCATACGCGGCGCGCCTTGGCGTCAACATCGACGAACTGCTGGTCTCGCAGCCGGACACCGGCGAGCAGGCGCTGGAAATCACCGACATGTTGGTGCGCTCGGCGGCGGTGGATGTGGTGGTGGTCGACTCGGTCGCCGCGCTCACGCCCAAGGCCGAAATTGAAGGCGACATGGGCGACCACCATGTCGGCCTGCAGGTGGTGGAAAAATCCGGCGCTTGGTACAGTTACGGCAGCGAGCGCATCGGCCAGGGCCGCGACAATGTGCGCGAGTTCCTGAAAACCAACGCCGCCACCGCCGCGGCCATTGAGACCAAAATCCGCGACAAACTGGGGCTTGCCGGAGGCGCTGAGTCGGGCGAGTCCGCTCAGCCCGGCAAGGCCGGCGGCAAAACCGCCGCCACCGCCAAGGCGGCCGTTGCGGCCACTGCGGCCAAAGGGTCTTAGTCATCCGCCATCATTGCCGTTGTCAGCCCCTGAACCCAACACCGCCCCGCACTCGCCGGGTGTAGATTACGCGGCGCTTCGCAACGAGGCCTGCCGGCTGCTGGCACGCCGCGAATACAGCGCCTGGGAGTTGCGGAGCAAACTGCAATGCGCCGCCCCGCAGACGCCGCAAATGCTCGACCGCCTGCTGGCCGAGTTGGTCGAGCGGGGCGCGCAGTCGGATTTGCGCTTCGCCGAACAGCGCTGCCGCCGGCGATACCAGGACGGCAGGGGGCCGGTTAAACTGCTTCACGAATTGGCCGAACACCGCATCGACGAGGCGTTGATCGAGCGGGTCATGTCGGACTACCAATCGAAATGGCGGAATTCGGCCAGCGAAGTGCGGCGCAGGAAATTCGGCGACCAGGCGCCGGCCAGTTACCGGGAATGGGCCCGGCAAGCGCGTTTTCTGCAGCAGCGCGGCTTCGACGCCGAGCATATAGAGCCTTTTGCTGATTGATTAAAAGGGAAACCCGCAAGCAGATTCGCCACGCCATGAAAACCTCCGAAATTCGCCAGCGCTTCCTCGACTATTTCGCCGCGCGCGGGCATGAGGTCGTGCCCAGCAGTCCGCGGGCGGTGACGGCGCAGCGTTGCGTGCGCGCCGGCGGCAAGCACAACGACCTGGAGAATGTCGGCTACACCGCGCGCCACC
>JAPPQJ010000099.1 GCA_028817015.1 Gammaproteobacteria bacterium | reverse complement strand
GGCGGCGCACTCGGCGGCGGTGGTGCGGCGCGGCAAATATGGCGGCGGCACACCGTGGGCGCCCGAACACAACCCGGCCAAATGACGCCAGAAAATACTTGCAAATGCACACAGATATTTGCATGCGCCCCGGTCGAATGCCGGGTCAAGCCGGCTGTGACCCTCACCGCCGCATCCGCAGATAAACCGGAAACCTGGGTTTGCCGTTGCCCGTCCAGCCGTAATACTTGAAGGTGATCACGCTGCCCACCGCCGGCGGGCGGGCGCGCATGCGCTCGGTGAAGCCGGTGCCGATGTTGACCCGGGTGCCGTCCGTCATCCGGCAACCAAGCGCGCCCATCAGCCCGGTGTATTTGCCTTTGCCGGGCAGGATTTCCTGCACCACGCACTCGGCGTCGAGGTGGGTTTTAACCTTCAAGGCGGAGGCAAGGCGGCCGGTTTGATACGGCGTTTCGGGGTCTCTGACCACCGCGCCTTCACCGCCGCCGGCGTTGATTTCGGCCAGGAAACGCTTCAGGTGCTGGCGCGACTCGACGCGCGTCTGCGGGATGATTTTAATGCGCGTGCCGGGGTGCATTTGCAGGTAATCGCGCAACACCGCCAGGCGGTCCAGCAGGCCGCCGGCCTGATTCGGCGCCTCGAATACATGGTAGTGAAGTTGCGACCATCGCGCGTCGGGGGTTTCTCGGCGCACGATGGAGACGATGTTTTCAAAGTCGCCGCGCCGGCTCCACAGTTCGCCGTCCAGCGCAAACGGCGGGAAGCCGCGGGTGAACCACGGCGGTGCGTGCAGCGGGTTGCCGTTGCGGCTCAGCAGGCGGCGGCCGTCCCAGATGCCGCGCACGCCGTCCAGTTTCTCGCTCATCACCCAGCCGCGCACCGCCTGTGTGCCGTCATAGGTGTTGAGCAGGAAGACATCGGGGCGTTGTTGCGCGGCCGCCGGCACGGCCCATGCGGCCACCGATAAAACCATCGGCAGAAGCGCGCGCAGCACGGTTTGCGGGCGCAGGTTGTTAGCGGGCATTTCCATGTTTCACTCCTTGTCGACTCCTTGTTGACGATGCCAATGGCCGCATGCAAAACCATTGCACCGACCATCCGCTTGGGAGTTTTGATCATAGCATATGACGCCCATGCGCGCACGCCGGCGATTGGGGCGATGAGAAGCCGGCGGCCGGCAGGCTGCCGGGGCGCCGGTTCCCGGCCGCGGTCACCGCCGCATGGCCCTGCGGGATACAGCCGGCGCAACCCAACCCCAAACCGCATCCTGTGGGATAATGCGCGCCATCCGATTGCCCGCGCGGGTTGATAATGCTCTGGATCGTCGTTGCGCTGTTGTTGCTGGTGGTCGCTTTTGCCCGGTTTCCGATGTCCCTGCAAACCTGGCTTCGCATCGCCACCGCGGTTTTTACCCTCGGCCTGTTCACCGGCGGGGCCGGCAGCGTGTTGTCGCTGCTGCTGCTGGTGGTTGTGGCGTCGGTGTGGGCGCTGCTGTTCCACGCCCCCGGGTTGCGCCGCCGGTATGTAAGCACGCCGCTGCTTAAATGGGTGAAAAAGTCCATGCCGCCGATTTCGCAGACCGAAAAAGAGGCCATCGACGCCGGCACGGTGGGGTGGGATGCGGAGTTGTTTTCCGGCCGGCCCAACTGGGAGCGGCTGTTTGCCCATCCGCCGCCCACCCTCAGCGAGCGCGAGCGGGCGTTCATGGACGGCCCGGTGGAGGAACTTTGCGCGATGGTGGACGACTGGGAGGTCACCGGCCAACTGGGCGATTTGCCGCCGGCCGTCTGGGACTTCATTAAACGCAGCCGGATGTTCGGCTTGAACATTCCGGCCGAATACGGCGGCCTGGGATTTTCCGCCCACGCCCAATCCTGCATCGTGCAGAAACTCTCCACCCGCAGCGCCACCGCCGCGGTCACCGTGATGGTGCCCAATTCCCTCGGCCCCGCCGAGTTGATCCTTCACTACGGCACCGACGCACAGAAACAATACTATCTGCCGCGCCTGGCCGAAGGCCTGGAGACGCCGTGCTTTAGCCTGACCAATCCGTGGGCCGGCTCGGACGCCGCCGCGATGCCGGACCGCGGGGTGGTGTGCCGGGGCCAGCACGACGGCCAATCGACCCTCGGCTTTCGCCTTGACTGGGAGAAGCGCTACATCACCCTC
>JAPPQJ010000041.1:5494-6849 GCA_028817015.1 Gammaproteobacteria bacterium | reverse complement strand
CACCTCCCGGACACTTCCAGGAACGGTCGATTGTAAGGGCCTATATGGACTCCGGTTGCCACCGGAGTGGCAGGTGGGCGGCATCGCCGGAGTGGCAATAAGGGCGGCTGTCGCTTTCATTGTGGCAACGGTCGCTGGCCGTGGCGGCGTGATGTATACGGCGCCCGGCTTCGCCGAGACGCTCGAGCCGCAATGCCACTATTTTAACCGGGGTCACGCGCACAAACGCTTCGACGCCGCCGGCCCCGGTCACTTCTATGCCAAAAGCCTGCTGGAAAGTGTCGGCGTGACCGACAGCGAAGACGGCGTGTTGCGAATCAGTTTCGCCCATTACAACAGCGCGGACGATGTGGTGCGGGTCATCGATGCGTTGCGGGCGTTGCATCAGGCGCGGGCGCCGGGCACGGATGACATGCAAAAGCCGCGATAAGGCGTTGTTGTCATGTCAAATCCGCCGGGAGCGGATTTTGGCGTAAGTCCCAAGGGCCTGCACCCCCATCGGTCAATCGGCGGTTGATCGATTGGATGCGCGGCGTTTGCGCTTTCCCGGCCGCAACCCGGCGCGCGGCATTACGGTTATTTAATTTTCCGTTCATTTTGCGGTAATAATGCTTCTGCTACATTCCCCCGCACAACGGAAATTGCTCGCCATTGTCGGCGGCAATTTCCCTTATCCGTTATCCATTCACAACCCGTACCGACCCATGAATATCTCTCTCATTTCCAGCCGTCCGCGCGCCGCGGCAGGCGTCCTGGCCGCGCTCCTCGCCATCATCGTATTCACCCTCGCCCGCCCGATGCCGGCGTTCACCGCCACGCCCCACGCCGCCGCCGACTTGCCGGCGGTCGATGTCAACAACGGCTTCGCCGACCTGGTGGAGGCGGTCAAGCCGGCTGTGGTCAACATCTCCACCACCGGCCACTCGCCCGGCGTGCGGCCGCGCTTCGAGCGCCGGGTGCCGGAGTTGGAGGAATTCTTCCACCGCTTCTTCGGCCAGCCGCGCCCCGGCCCGCGGCCTGAGCAACGGCGTGAGCGCGAGCGCGACCGCGAACCGCCGCGCCCCTATCAGCGCAAAACCACCGCGGTCGGCTCGGGATTCATCATCGACGCCGAAGGCCTGGTGGTGACCAACTACCATGTGGTCGAGGACGCCGAAGAAATCGAGGTGGTGTTCGACGACGGCACGCGCATCCCGGCGACCCTCAAAGGCCACGACAAGAAAACCGACCTGGCGCTGCTGGAAATCCGCACCGACAAGCCGCTGCCGTTCGTTCAGTTCGGCGACTCCGATGCGGCGCGGGTCGGCGACTGGGTCATCGCCATCGGCAACCCTTTCGGCTTGGGCGGCAGCACC
>JAPPQJ010000041.1:0-5307 GCA_028817015.1 Gammaproteobacteria bacterium | reverse complement strand
TGTCATCGCGCAGTTGCGCGACAGCGGCGTGGTGCGGCGCGGCTTCCTCGGCGTCCACATCCAGGCGGTCAGCGCGGAAATCGCCGACAACTTGGGGCTGGACAAGCCCGGCGGCGCGCTGGTGACGCGCGTGGTCGCCGACAGCCCGGCGCAACAAGCCGGCCTCGAGGCCGGCGATGTCATCCTCTCCTATAACGGCGAGGAAGTCGCCAAAATGCGCGATTTGCCGAAACTGGTGGCCCTGACCGAGGACCAAGCCGAAGTCGAACTGGTGGTGTGGCGCGACGACCGGCGCCAGACCCTGCGCGTCACCATTGGCCGCAGCGAGGAAGAGGCGGCCCCCGAGGGCCCGGCCTCACCCGCCACATCCGCCCAACTGGGCCTGTCGGTCGCGGCCCTGGACGATGAAAACCGCGAGAAATACGGCATAGAAGCCGATTCGGGCGTGGTGGTGGTGTCGGTCAACCCGAACGGCGCCGCCGCCGGACGCGGGCTGCGCGAAGGCGACCTCATCAAGCGCATCGACAAACGCCGCGTCAACTCGCCGGCTGAAGTCAAAGACGTGCTCGAAGCGTCGCGCGAGGCGGATAAAAAATCGGTGTTGCTGCTGGTTGAACGGGACCAGCAAACGCGCTTTGTGGTTGTTCCGGTTGACTCCTGACCTTGGCGGTGGCACAGGGATGTGCCTTTGGGTCATGGTGATGGTGCCGGAACTTGCAATGGCGAGGTTTGCTTTCAGAAATCGGCTTGCGGCAGCGGTGAAAAATCATCCGGAGCGCTTGTGAAATGTGTTATAAACGGCTTTTCCGACTTATTCGAGGCCCATAGGAATGCAACACAAGCCGGAACGCAAAACGCCCGAACCAAGACCACCCGGGCGGCCAGCGCCGGAGCCAAAGAAGGAGCAGCGCGAGTATACGCGGCATGTTCCAGATTAAGCTTTTCCAAGACCTGACAAACCTCTGCCCGGCAAACCCAAAAAGCAGGAGGCAAACATGAACACCCCGGTCACCACGATGGAGACCCAGGATGACCTCCTGACCATCAGCGAAATGTCGGCGCGCTACCACGCTCACCGACTCCGTTTTGTGAGCCGGGTGCACCGGGCGATGATGTTTGTCGTGGTCCTGATTGGCACCGCGATTGCCGCCCGGATATCCGGCGAATATTACATCTGGCTGGGCGCCATAACGTCTGTCATCGTGCTGTTGGAATTGGTTTTTGACATCCAGGGCGCGCGCAGTCTGCATCAGAACCTGTATCGAAGTTTTACCCTTTTATCGGGGGAAATCGCTTCGCACCCCGATGCAGGCCAGGAAACCGTGCAAAGGTGGAATATGCGTTTGCATGAGTTATACGCCGATGAACCGCCGGTGTATCGGGCGCTGAATGCGCATGTGCGCAACGAGATGGCGATTCGCCTCGGTGATCTTGGCGAAGTCAAGCCGCTGCCCTGGTGGCTGCGCTTGATGAAAAACTGGATAACTTTTCCCGGCTATGAGCACAAAGAGGCGGCAGCATCGCCGCAATAGAAGCAACGGATAAGGCGGGTTCCATCCGCCCATCCCGCCATTGCCAAAAAATAGCGCATTGCCGCGCGCCGCTATCACGCCACCTTATCGATTTCCCCCATCACCCCCGCCGTTTCAACCAGCGCCACGATGATTTGCTGGTAGTGGTGGATTTCATCGGGGGTTAGCGTGCGGCCTTTGCGGTCTTTGAGGTATTTTTGCGCGGGGAGGTAGCCGCCGATGGGGAACGACCAGGCGACTGGCGGGATGTTGCCGAAGTATTGTGTGGCGTTGATGCGCGCTTTGCCGTTGTCGAATTTGATTGATGTGATGGTGTTGTCGCCGGGTTCGGGGTAGGTGGTGATTAGGTTGTCGAGTTTGGCGCTTTCCATCAGGTGCAGGGCGCGCAGTTCGGCGCCGAGTTTGGCGAGGGCGCGGAATTGTTTTTTGTCGCGCGGGAATGGCACGCGGGGGAAGTCTATTTTCAGGAATTCCCGGAATTTTTTGCGGTAGGTTGGACTGTGGAGGGTGGCGTAGATGTAGTCCAGCAAATCCAGCGGCGCGAAAGTGCCGGCGTCGTTGGTTTTTTCGGGCGTGAAGCGCAGGCAGAGTTTTTCGGCGATGGTTTTTGTGATGTCGGCGTTCATATTTGGTTTGCGCACTGTTTCGCCGCCGATGTTTTCCTGTTCTTCATCGGGGTAAAGATAAAGCGGGAAAAAATATCCTGTCCCCTTGTTGCTGGTGGTAATGCGCATGTCCACAATACTTTTCGCAACCAGGACATGGTTAAAGGCATTTTCGGCGACCTGCCGTACGGTTATCAAGCCCAAATTTTCACCAACCAGCATGTGGCGCATAGTTTTATGCCTGGACCGACCCAGAAATCCGGACGAAGTTCCTGTGTATATCGTTCTACGCAAGTCAAAAGGACGGTAAAGCATGTCCGTGAACTTGAACGCCCTTTTCATTAAGTCATTTTTGGCCGAAATAAAATTCCAACCGCTGGTGTCTTTCTTGAAATGATATTTGTCTCTGAGTTCATCGACTTCCATTTTCAGAAAGTCGTCGGCCACTGCCTCCAAATCTTTTTGTGAGAACTTGACCGCCAGTTCATCGCATTTCGTCTGTATGCCAGAGTTGTATTCTTCGAGAAGCACATTGACAGCGAAACCGTTTTCATATTCCTCCAGCGCGGAAAAATCTTTCGGCACAAAAAAGAAATTTGGCGATGGTGTTTCCAATTTCTGGAAGTCAACCGCGCCCAAGTCGTGACTCCACAAAAACTCGTATTTGCTGATCCGTTCGCCGAACAAATCGCAGTGAAACACTTCGCCCAACGCACCTTTTTCCTTTTTTCCGCTTTTGACAAAAAGGTTGATGGAAACACCTTGCTTAATGTCAAAGACGTTTTTGTCCGGCGAACCGTCGGGACAAGTTTCTTTTCGTGTGCTGTTGCCATGCAAATTCAGAATGTAAATCTGGTCGAAAGTTTCCAGCAAATGCCGGCGCATCTGACGGTGGGTGATACCCTCGATAAAACTGTTGTTGGAAATGTAGGCGAGTATTCCCTCGCCGGTTTTTTCAATCAAATGCTCGCCGTAGCGAATAAACTTGATGTAGTCGTCGTCCAGATTCAGTTTTCTCTCCTCAAGGTCTTTTTTATAGGCTTTAATTAAATCCCGAATCCATTGGCCGGTATTACTGCTGCTGATAGCGTAAGGCGGATTCCCCATCACCACCATCACCGGCGTGTCGCGCTTGACTTTTTCCGCCCCCTTGGCTTCATTCACCAACCACTGCGCAAACGGAATCTCCTTGGTTTCGCCCGCGCCGGCGCGGTTTTCCAGCGAGTCGGTGAGAAAAACCTGCAGCCGCTGGCCGGCGCGCAACTCGCACTCGGTGTCGTTCAGTATCATCTCCAGTTTTACATGCGCCATCGCATACGACGCCATCAAAATCTCAAACCCATGCAGGCGCGGAATCAAATCATCGCGCGCATAGTCGGGCCAAACACCGTGCTGGCCGCGAAAACTCGCGTGAATAAACTTTACGATGTCGGCGAGGAAGGTGCCGGTGCCGGCCGCGGGGTCGAGGATTTGCACGCGGTGCACGGCTTTGCCGCCCACGCTGATTTTTGCGCTGTCGGCGAGGCCGCGCCGCAAACCGAATTCGCTTTTTAGAATCGAATCCACCGCGCGCACGATGAAGTTCACCACCGGCTCCGGCGTATACCAAACGCCGCGACTCTTGCGCAGTTTGGAATCGTATGCGCCGAGAAAGGTCTCGTAAAAATGCAGGAACGGGTCGTTCTGCTGGGTGGCGCGGCCGTAGTCCTTCATCAACTCGTGCACTTCCGATGCGCGAAAGATGTCGGCCAAGTCGTCGACAATCCACCGGATGCGCGAGTCCAATTCGTAGCCGGCGATGTGCTGAAACAACTTGCGCAGGAACGGGTTGCTCTTCGGGATTAACTCGGCCGCTTCCTGGCGGGTGAAGGTGGCGGGCGTGGGGTCGTGCAGGCGCGCGGCGAACATGCCGTAGGCCACGGTCTGGGCGTAGATGTCGGCAAACTCGGCCGGGCGAATGTCGGCCAGGAGGGTTTCGCGGAAGGCTTTGAGTTGGTTTTTTAACTCGCTGTCTTGTTCGCTGAGGTTTTGGTCTTTTTCATCGGCGGTGAGGGCGTCGGCGATGTTTTGCGCGAGAAGGCGCGCTTTGTCGGCCATGCGCCTGGCCAAATCGGCGGCGGTGGTGATGGTCTGACCCTGGTATGCGCCGAAGGTTTGGATGAGGTCGGTGAAGTGGTCGAAGTTTTGCGGCAGCGGTTTGATTTCCCTGCCGCGCAGTTCGGCGATGACGGCGGTCGATGCGGGCCGGGTTTGGTTTTCGCGGTGGAGGCGGAATTCCAGGTAGTTGGTGAAGATGAGGTTGTCGAGGGAAGCGATATAGCGGCGGAATTGTTTGTGGTGGAGGCGGTCGTCCAGCGACTTGTCGACATCCTTGGCTTCGATGTAGCCGAGCGGAACGCCGCCGCGCGCCAGCACATAATCCGGCGCGCCGCAGTCGGTAGTGCGGCGCGGCTCGTTGGTGATGTGCACGCCGGGCAGCAGTTGGCGCAGCAGGGCTTCCAAATCGCCGCGATAAGTATGCTCCGTGGCATCGCCACGGCGGCGGCGGTCGGCGACGGCTTTGATGTAAGCGCGGATGGAGGGCGGGGGCATTGAGGAAATGTAGCATTATTCGGCGGGTAACGGGCGGCGCGCTGAGGCCGGCGATTTTCCCGGCACCCCGGTGCAAACCGCCGCATCAAAAACCGCACAGGCGCTAATTTCCAATAGCGATGAAAAACACGGCCGCTTGTGCTGCTGATAGTTGTATCGTCAGCAGCGGCGCAAAAACGCGCGGCGTCAGGGTTCGCCGATTGCCGTATAATGCGGCTGATGAACCCGCCCTGCCCCACTTCTGCCCCGGCCGGCATCGCTCTCCGCTCTCGTGTGGCGGGCGTTGCGCTTTGATGTCGGCACCGGCGGCGGGGTGTTGAACGATGTCCAATAAACCCATGCCCCCGGAGTCCGCTTGCGCGGATGCCGCGACGCCCGCCCGCCGCCGGCGCAAGCGGCAGAGAGCGGCGGAGGCGGCGGTTTGGTCCGGGGTTTTAGGCGGCCGTTACCGGCCGTTGAATGATGCGCAGGCGCGGCGGGTGCATGCGACGGCGCTGGATTTGCTGGAGGCGGTGGGGCTCGCCTCGCCCACCGATTCCTTAGTGCAGACCGTCACCCAGGCCGGCGGCGCGCTCGGC
>JAPPQJ010000127.1 GCA_028817015.1 Gammaproteobacteria bacterium | reverse complement strand
TGGCGAACAAAATCAGCACCGGCGCGCTGACCAGCGCCACCGGCACCCAGCGCGCCACGATGATGCTGCGGCCGGGTTTGCGGTTGGCAAACCATTGCGGCTGAGGTTTTGCGGTCATTTCTGCGCCGGCATGCGGGGGGGCTTCGGTCGGGCGCATTAACGATGACGGGGCTTCGGGGCGCATCGCCATATCACAACCGGGCGCCGCGCCGCCAACCCCCGGGGGAGGCGTCAAGCCATTGGAATGAATTGGTCGTTTTCTGAAAAATCAACATTTTATCAAAGGCGTCCATCGTCGCATGGAGGTTTTGGCCCGCATGGGGAAAGCGCGCCGCAAAGTGGCCGGTTTTGGGCTGCATCATTTTTGGTCATGTTGGCGAACGATCAGCGGATTGGCGCGACATCGTATGCTATATGGCTGTTATTTTGTATCATCAGCGAAATAAATTTCAATCCATTGTCATCGCACCCCTTAAGATTTTTCCCGCGGTTTGCGCTTGCGGCCGCGCCGTGTTGAAGGCGGCGCGCCGGTTACTCCCGGGCTGCGCGCACGCCGTCGGCGACATTGACTTTCCATAGCAGCCAGCCGCCAATCAGGAACAGGAGCAGCAGGGCGAGGATGCTGTCGCGTTCGTCGGCGCCGTAGATGAGGATGGGGGTCAGCGCCATCAACAGCGGGCCGAGGATGGCGGCGAATTTGCCGACCATGTTGAAGAAGCCGAAGAATTCGGCGCTTTTGGAGCGGGGCACGAAGCGGGCATACAATGAGCGGCTGAGGCTTTGCACGCCGCCCTGCACCAGGCCGATGGCGGTGGCCAGGAGGTAGAAGTCGGCGCCCGAATCGAGCCACCGCCAGGCGTATACAACCACGCCCGCATACACCGCAAGGCCGATGAGGATGCCGCCGCGCGGCCCGATTTTTTTGCCGAGCCAGCCGAACGCCAGGGCCGCGGGGAAGGCCACGAACTGGGTCAGCAGCAGCGCGGTGATTAAACTGTCGCGCGGCAGGCCGAGGATGCGGTCGCCAAAAAACACCGCCATTTTGATGATGGTGCCGACCCCGTCTATGTAGAACCAGTAGGCGACCAGGAACACGAACAATGTGCGCATGCGGCGCAATTCCCCGAAGGTGTCGCGCAGTTGTATCAGCCCGTCCCGGATGGCCGCAGCCGCGCCGGGATGCGCAGCGGGCGCGGTTTCCCTGACAAACAGCAGCAGCGGCAAGGTGAACCCTGCCCACCACAGCGCCACCGAGATGAAGGAGGCCGACAACGCGAACCCGGCATCGGCGAATCCGAACAGGCCCGGCTGCGTCACCATCAGGACATTGAGCGCGAACAGCAAACCGCCGCCGATATAGCCGAGGGCGTAGCCGTAGGCGGACACGACATCGATGTCATCCGGCTTGGACACTTCCACGATCATCGAGTCGTAGAAGATGTTGGCGCCGGAAAAACCGACCGTGCCGAGGCCATACAGCAGCAGGCCGACCCACCAGATGCCGGCGTGCACCCAGGCCAGTGCGGCGCTCATCAAAATGCCGGCCATGGCGAATGCGGCCAGAAACCGTTTGCGGCCGCCGCCGCAGTCGGCGATGGCGCCCAACACCGGGGCGGCGACCGCGACCAGGATGCTCGAGGCGGCCAGCGCCATGTTGAACCAGAACTGGGAGTCGCGCGTGTCCATGTCGGCGGTCAGCACGCTGTAATACACCGGGAAGAAACCGGCCATGACCGTGGTTGCGAAGGCCGAGTTGGCCCAGTCATACAGCGCCCACGACAGCACCGGGCGATTGAGCAGAAGGTTCTTAATGGGAATGATCCTGGCGCCGGATTGCACGCGGTTACAGCGAATCGAGAACGCCGGCCAGGTAGTCCCAGAGGTATTCGGCGAAACTCCAGCGAACCTGAACCTGGAACAGCGGCGACGGGCCGGGTTTATACAGCAGTATGCCGGCGTTGCCGAAGCGCGACTGGGCGCATTGCCCGGCTTTGAAAACGCGCTCGTGCAAGTCCAGCGGACAGCCGCGGGCCAGCGCGGCGGCGGCGTCTGTGCCGTGCAGTTCCAGCACCGTGTAATAGTCGGTCACCTCGGTGGCGGCGTGATGCAACGGCGCCAGGCGCCGGCGCAGTTGCTGCAGCAGCGCGGCCGCGCCGTCCAGTTCGCAGTGTGCCAGCCATTCATCCGGGCCCAGATGGAACACCGTGGCGCGGCCGCCGGGGGCCGCGGTGTTGACCTCCAACGGCAGCGCCGCGCCGAGCGCGTCGGCGGCTGCGCTCACGAATCGCGAGTCGCCCGGGTCGCCGCGCAGGTTGATCTTGCCGCACCAGGGCAATTCGCGCAGGCAGGTGTCGCCATCAACCGGGGCGCGGTGGCCGGCGGGTGAAGTCGGGGCCGGGTCCGGCACCGGTTGGTCTCGACCGGAATCAGCCACGGGCGCGCCCTCCATCGGGGTCGAAAAACACCGTGTCGGTCAGGGTGACTTTGTGGCCGCCGCCATCCATCAGCGCGACCTGCAAGGTCTCCCCTTTGCGCCGCAAGCCGTCCTCGACCAGCGCCAGGGCGATGGAGCGGCCCAGGTTGGGGCTCAGGTAACTGGACGACACATGGCCGAGCATTTTCATCGGCGGTTTGCCGAGCGCCTCAACGAGATGCGCGCCCTCGGGCAGCACGAATCCGGGGTCTTCGGTGAGCAGCCCGACCAACTGTTTGCGGCCGGTGCGCGCGGTGTCGGCGCGGGAAAAGGAGCGCTTGCCGGCGAAATCCGCTTTGTTTTTGGACACTATCCAGTCCATGCCGAGGTCCATCGGGGTGACCGTGCCGTCGGTGTCCTGGCCGACGATGATGAAGCCCTTTTCGGCGCGCAACACATGCATCGCTTCGGTGCCATACGCACAGATGCCGTACGGCTCGCCGGCCGCCATCAACTTCTGCCACAGAGCCAGGCCGAAGCGCGCCGGCACGTTGATCTCGAAGGCCAACTCGCCGGTGAAACTGACCCGAAACACGCGCGCCGGAATGCCGGCCACCGCGAATTCCCGCATCGACATGAACGGAAACGACTCGCCATCCAGCGGCTCATCGCAAAGTTGCGCAAGCAGCGCGCGGCTGTGCGGGCCGCTAATCGAGGCCACCGCCCATTGCTCGGTCACGCTGGTGCAGTAAACCCTGGCGCGCCCCGGCCATTCGGTTTGCAGCCATTCTTCCAGCCAGTTCAGCACCCGCGCCGCGCCGCCGGTGGTGGTGGTCATGTGATAGTGATGCTCGCCGAGGCGCGTGGTAACGCCGTCGTCGAACACCATGCCGTGTTCGTTGAGCATCAGGCCGTAGCGGCACCGGCCCACGGCCAGCCCGCCCCACGCATTGGCATACACCATGTCGAGCAGTTCAAGCGCGTGTTCGCCGACGATGTCGATTTTGCCGAGGGTCGAGGCGTCCAAAATGCCGACCGCATTGCGCGCCGCCAGGCATTCGCGCCGCACCGCGGCGGCCATGTCCTCGCCCCTGGCCGGGAAATACAGCGGGCGTTTCCAGTCGCCGACGTCCTCATACACCGCGCCGCGCTGCTCGTGCCACGGGTGCATCGGCGTGGTGCGCTTTTGCAGGAACAAATCGCGGCGCTCATGGCCGGCCACGGCCCCGAAGGTGAGCGGCGTATACGGCGGGCGGAAGGTGGTGACGCCGATTTCCGGGATGGGCGCGCCGCGCCACTCGGACAACGCCGCCAGCGCGTTCAGGTTCGAGGTCTTGCCCTGGTCGGTGCCCATGCCGGTGGTGGTATAGCGTTTAAGGTGCTCGACCGACTCGAAACCCTCGCGCGCCGCCAGGTGGATATCGGCGACCGTGACATCGTTTTGCAAGTCGTGGAAGTGTTTCTTCGGCCCGCGGCCGAGCGGATGCTCGCACGGCAAAACCCACAACGCCCGCACCGGGCCATCGCGCGGCTCGGCGATTTCGGATTCCTGTGCAGCCGGCGGCGAATCGGCGCAACCGGCAAAGCCCGCGGCGGCGGCCGCATCGCGCCCCGCATCGCGCCCCTGGGCTAAACACTCGGCCAATGTATACGCGCCGCAACAGGCGCCGGCGCCCACCAGCGGATTAGCGGCCGAGGGTTTGCCGGGGACAAAGCAATGCAGGTCGTGGTGATAGGCCAGTTCGCCTTTGGCCTGGCTGAACAGGTGCACGGTCGGCGTCCAGCCGCCGGACACCGCGACCACATCGCAACCCAGCGCCCGCGCCGCGCCGCGCACCTCGCCACCGTCTTCGGACAGCGTCATAACCCGCACCCGGGTGATTTTGCCGCGCGCGGTATCGACCGCGCTGACCGCGCTGTTGGGGTGAATCGCAATGCCGAGGGCGCGTGCCTGGTCGGTGAGTTGGCCGCCCGGGTGGCGGCGAATATCCACGACTTCGACCGTGGCACCGGCGCGATAGGCGTCGAGCGCGGTGTGGTAGGCGCTGTCGTTGTTGGTCAACACCACGATGCGCCGCCCCGGCAGCACACCGAAGCGGTTGATATAGGCGCGCACCGCGCCGGCTAACATCACCCCGGGGCGGTCGTTGTCGGCGAATATCAGCGGGCGCTCGATGCTGCCGGTCGCCAGCACCACCCGCCGGGCGCGGATTTTCCACAGGCGCTCGCGCGGCGCATGGTCTCCCCGGGTGGGCCCCAGGTGCCCGGTTACGCGCTCGTTGGCGACCAGGAAGTTGTCGTCATAGCAGCCGGTGACCGTGGTGCGCGGCAACAGCGTCACTTGCTTCATCTGGCGCAACTCGGCGAGGCGCGCAACCAGCCACTGCGCGGCGTCCCACCCGCCGCGCCCGGAGGCCGGGCCCTGGTCCAGCAGGGAGCCGCCAAACTCGCTGCGCTCATCGACCAGCATGACCCGCGCGCCGGTGGCACCGGCAGCGCACGCGGCCTGCAGCCCGGCCGGCCCGCCGCCGACCACTAACACATCGCAATGGGCGTGGGTTTTGTCGTAACGGTCCGGGTCGGGCTCGGCCGGAGCACGCCCCAGGCCGGCCGCCCGGCGGATCATTTTTTCATACCCCATCCACAGCGCGCGCGGCCACATGAAGGTCTTGTAATAGAAGCCGGCGGGGAGCAGGCGCGACAACCGCGCATTGACCGCCCCCAAATCAAATCCAACCGACGGCCAGCAGTTCTGGCTTTGCGCCACCAGGCCTTCGTAGAGTTCCACCTCGGTGGCCCGGCGGTTGGGCTCGGTGTGCGGGCCGTTTTCCAGTTGCACCAGCGCGTTGGGCTCCTCCGGCCCGGCGGAAAAGATGCCGCGCGGGCGGTGATACTTGAAACTGCGCCCAATCAGGTGGACGCCGTTGGCCAACAGCGCCGAGGCCAGGGTGTCGCCGGGATGACCCTCGTATTGTTTGTCGTCATACCAAAAGCGGATGACCTTGGCGCGGTTCAGGCGGCCGCCATCGGCTAACCGGTTGATTTGGCTCATGTTGCAGATCCGGGGTTTGCGGCGCCCGGGTCGGCGGCGCTGTCCGGCGGGGGGTCGCCGGGCCGGTAGGTGGCGTGAATGCGGTCATCGCGGGTGTCGCGCAACGCATAAAACCATCGCCGGCAACCGTGGCTGTGCACCCATCTTTCGCGGTGCAGGCCCTTCGGGTTTTTGCGCATGAACAGATACGCCCCCCACTGCGCGTCGCTGACCTGCGCCGGGCGCTCGGGGCGCGCTATATGCGCTTCGCCGTGATAACTGAATTCGCTCTGGTCGCGCGCGCCGCACCACGGACATGTAATCAGCAACATCGCGCCCTCCGCCGCAATACAAAAACGCAAAAACGTCAATGGGCGACCGCAGCCGCGGCGCCTTCGTCGATGAGCGCGCCGCTGTTGAATCGCTCAATGGAAAACGGCGCGGCTAACGGGTGCATTTCGCCGCGGGCGATGGAATGGGCGAACACATGCCCGGAGCCCGGCGTGGCTTTGAAGCCGCCGGTTCCCCAGCCGCAGTTGAAAAATAAATTTTCCACCGGGGTTTTGGAAATCAGCGGCGAACGGTCAACCGTGACATCGACGATTCCCCCCCACTGGCGCAGCATTTTCAGCCGCGAAAAAATCGGGTAGAGCTCCAGCACCGCGCCGACCGTGTGCTCGATGATGTCGAAGCCGCCGCGCTGCGAATAGGAGTTGTAGGCGTCCGAGCCGGCGCCGATGACCAGTTCGCCCTTGTCCGACTGGCTGATGTAGGCGTGTACGGTGCCGGACATCACCACGCAGTCGAGCACCGGCTTGAGCGGCTCGGAAACCAGCGCCTGCAGCGGTGTGGATTCGATGGGCAGCCGAAAGCCGGCCATGTCGGCCAGGACGCTGCAATGCCCGGCCACCACGCAGCCGACCTTGCGCGCGCCTACCAGGCCGCGGTTGGTGTGGACGCCGGTGACGCGGTTGTGGTCGATGGCAAATCCGGTGACTTCGCAGTTCTGGATGATGTCCACGCCGAGCGCGTCGGCGGCGCGCGCATAACCCCACGCCACCGCGTCGTGGCGCGCGGTGCCGCCGCGCCGCTGCAGCAGCGCGCCCAACACCGGGTAGCGGCAGTCGAGGTTGATGAACGGCACCATTTTTTTCACCTGCGCCGGGGTGACCAGTTCCGAATCGATGCCGTTTCCGTAAATGGCGTGGCCGCGGCGGCCGATTTCCTGCATGTCGTGAACATTGTGGGCGAGGTGCAGCAGGCCGCGCTGCGAGAACATCACATTGTAGTTGAGTTCGCCGCTTAAGCCCTCCCACAACTTCACCGCGTGGTCATACAACGCGGCCGACTGGTCCCACAAATAATTGGAGCGCACGATGGTGGTGTTGCGCCCGGTGTTGCCGCCGCCCAACCAGCCCTTT
>JAPPQJ010000043.1 GCA_028817015.1 Gammaproteobacteria bacterium | reverse complement strand
CGACTTGGCGATGATGTCGCCGACATTGGCGTCGGCGTTGGCCGACACCGTGCCCACCTGGGCGATCTCCTTGTGGTCGGCGCACGGCCTGGACAGTTTCTTCAAGTCGGCGACCGCCGCTTCCACGGCTTTGTCGATGCCGCGCTTCAAGTCCATCGGGTTCATGCCGGCGGCCACCGCCTTTAGCCCCTCGTGCACCATGGACTGCGACAACACGGTGGCCGTGGTGGTGCCGTCGCCGGCGTCGTCGGAGGTCTTGGAAGCGACTTCCTTGACCATCTGCGCGCCCATGTTTTCCAGTTTGTCTTTGAGTTCGATTTCCTTGGCCACCGAAACACCGTCTTTGGTCACGGTGGGGGCGCCGAAGGATTTGTCCAGCACCACGTTTCGGCCTTTGGGCCCCAGGGTGATTTTCACGGCGTCCGACAGGGTGTTGATGCCCCGAAGCATGCGCGCGCGCGCGTTTTCGCCGAATACGACTTCTTTAGCAGCCATTGATTTGCTCCTCGTAAAAAGATTGTTTTAGCATGCGGATCAGGATCAGCCTTCGATGACACCCATGATGTCATCTTCGCGCATCACCAGCACTTCTTCCCCCTCGACTTTGACTTCGGTGCCGGAATATTTTCCGAACAACACCTTGTCGCCGACCTTGACATCAAGGCCGCGCTGCTCGCCATTGTCGAGAATCTTGCCGTTGCCCACGGCCAGGACTTCGCCCTGCATGGGTTTTTCAGCGGCGGTGTCGGGGATGACAATGCCTCCCGGGCTGGTGCGCTCGTCTTCGACTCGTCGAACGACCACGCGATCATGAAGCGGGCGGATATTCATACGCTTTTCTCCTGGTACGGTTGAAGGTCAAACACAATCCCGCGGCGCCGGGCCATGCCCTATTATCAGCACTCGCCGCGGTTGAGTGCTGATAATAGGGGAGATTTAAAAAAAATCAATAGTCGAAAGCGAAAAAAAAAATGTTTTCGCCCCCGGGGAATGAGGAATTTCGCCCGGGGCGGTGAACCGGGTCTTGGGTGGAGAGCGTGGAAATGGCTCGAAGCCGGCGGCCGGCATCCCAATGCTCCGCACCGACAGGAACAGGGCCGTTTTATGCCAGTGGACCGTGCGATTGCGGATATACTGGCGGGCATGATGCTCGACTTCCAAACCTGCTACCGCGCGCTCCAAAACCGCGACCCCCGCTATGACGGCCAATTTTTCACCGGGGTGACCAGCACCGGCATTTTCTGTCGGCCCGTGTGTCCGGCGGTTCGGCCCAAACCGGAGAATTGCCGGTTTTTCCCGTCGGCGGCGGCCGCCATGGCCGCGGGATTCCGACCCTGCCTGCGTTGCCGCCCCGAATCGGCGCCCCACAGCCCGGCGTGGAATGGCGTCAAAACCACCGTGTCGCGGGCCTTGAAATTGATCGAACAGGGGGCGCTGGAACAGCACAGCGTCGGCCGTCTGGCGCAGCGTTTGGGGGTCGGCGAGCGCTATCTGCGGCGCTTGTTTGCGACTCATGTCGGCGCCAGCCCTGCGGCGGTGGACCGAAGCCGGCGGGTGCTGCTGGCCAAAAAACTCATCACCGACAGCACTCGACCGATGGCCGACATCGCTTATGCGGCCGGATTTCGCAGCATCCGCCAGTTCAACGACACCTTCCGCAAGTTATACGGCCGCCCGCCCACGGCCTTGCGAACGGCGCACCTCGGGGGCAGGGGCAGCAAAAGTGCGCCACCGTGCCAGCCCACACCAGACCGTGAAAGCGCTTCACGCGGACCGCTATAACAATCGGCGAACTGCTCCCATTGGCCGGCAACGGCCGGCCTGGTTGTCTCGACTTTGCCGACAACGGTCAGGGGCTGGAGGAAGCGCCGACCAGCCGTGACCGCCAGTTCGCCGCTTAACCCCAAACCGAATGGCTGGAAAGGGGCCGGCGCGTGGCCGCGATGTTTGTGATGTTGCCGCAGACCGCGGACTTGCAGCCTGGTACCGAGGAGAGGACTTGAACCTCCACGGGGTTACCCCCACTAGCACCTGAAGCTAGCGCGTCTACCAATTCCGCCACCTCGGCCGGAGAAGGGGCCGAACTCTACCGGCTGCCCCGGTTAATGTCAAATCCCGCCGCCCTCTTCGCCAGGCCATCGCCATCCATCACCACCGGAGTCCATATAGGCCCTTACAATCGACCGTTCCTGGAAGTGTCCGGGAGGTG
>JAPPQJ010000186.1:1704-2212 GCA_028817015.1 Gammaproteobacteria bacterium | reverse complement strand
GCGGGTGTTGAAGGCGCGGTATTTGGACAGCGGCGAGGCGATGACGCCGTGCGCGAGTTCGGCTTCAATCAGCGGGCACGGCTCGCCGGCGTCGGTGAACACGCCGGTGGCGTCGCCGGCATAGAACGCCGAATGCGACCAGGTGGATTGGGTCAGGTATTTAATCGCGGCGCTGATGCGGGTGTCGCCTTCCACCAGCAGGATGTCGGCCGGCTGCAGGTGCGCTTCCAGCACCGGCACATCGTAGGTGCAGAACGGTTCATAGCCCGGAATCGGGGCGCTGAGATACCGCGCCAGGCGGCGGCCGATGTTGAGTCTGAACAGGCCGGACATGGTTGCTGTTTTGTCGGCGGCGGTGGGCGCGGTGGTGTGGCGGCGGTGGCGGGCGCGAATGACGCGCGAATGACGGTTGGGCGCGATTATAAACGCCGGCGCTTAAAGTTGCTCGCAGGCGGCGTCCGCGTGATACGGCGAATGCCGCTTGACCGCGTCGATATACCGCTCGACG
>JAPPQJ010000186.1:0-1670 GCA_028817015.1 Gammaproteobacteria bacterium | reverse complement strand
CGCCAAATAGTGCAGCGACCGCGTCGGCGTGGGCGAGAAGCCGCGCGCGATTTTGTGCTCGCCCTGCGCACCGGGGTCGAAGCGCCGCAAGCCGCGCTCGATGCAAAACTCGATTCCCTGGTAGTAGCAGACCTCGAAGTGCAGGCAGTCGAGCATTTCCCGGCAGCCCCAGTGGCGGCCGTAAAGCGTGTCGTCGTCCAGATACATCAGCGCGGCGGCTAATGGCCGGGCGTCGCCGTCGCGCTGCGCCAATACCAACTGAATTTGCTCCGGCATGGCGGCGGCCACGGCGCGGAAAAACGCCTCATTGAACGCCGGATAACCGTATTTGCGGTCGTAGATGGCGCGATACATGGCGGTGAAATCGCGCCAGTCCTGCGCGGTCGCGGTGCGGCCGTCGAGGCGGCGCATGACCACCCCGGCCTGCGCCACCCGCGCGCGCTCCTGGCGGATGTTCTTGCGCTTCTTGGCTTTCAGCGTGGCGAGGAAATCGCCGAAGTCGCGGTAGTTGCGGTTGTGCCAGTGAAACTGGCAGTCCATGCGCGACAGCGCGCCGCGGCTGTTGAGCAGGTCGAACTCGCCGGGCGCAACGAACAGACTATGCGCGCCGCTGAAACCCCCGCGCCGCATCAACTCGCGCACGCCGTCGACCAACTTCGCGGCGATGTCCGCACGCCCTTCATTCCGCACTAAAACGCGCGGCCCGGCGGCGGGGGTGAATGGAACGGCATTGACCAGTTTCGGGTAATACGCCAGGCCCGCGCGGTGGAAGGCCTCGGCCCAGGCATGGTCGAACACGAACTCGCCCCACGAGTTGTGCTTTTCATACAACGGCATCGCGCCGACCAACTCACCGCCGTCGAAACAGCCCAGATGCCGCGGAATCCAGCCACTGCGCGCCCCAACGCAGCCGTGCCGCTCCATCGCCGCTAAAAACTCATGGCGCGCAAACGGATACCCCCCGCGCACCAGCGCATTCCACTGGCCCGCGTCCAGGTCGTCAATACGAGAAAAAGTCGTGATTTTCACTGCAAAGCGCAGTTGGGGCGAAGGGGGATTTTAGCGCGGATGGGGGCGCGAGGGGTAGGGGGCGCTGCCGCGGATAGCAGGGTTGCGCGCTGTTGCCACCACCCCCGCCGCTCGGTCGTCATGCCCGCAGGGAAGCGGGTATCCAGACGCCAAGGATGGCAATCTGGCCGCCGCGTCGATGCCTCTTTTGGCTCGCCGCCGTATCTACCCGTCACGCCCGCAGTCTGTTGAGCGGGCGTCCAAGACTTTTTGCCCCGCCAAAGACGCTGGTCACCACCCGGACTCACCCCGGCTGGCGAAACGGAAAAAGCCGCCGCCCGCTTGACACCGGCGGCGGGGGTGTGCGATAAACCCACTCGCTACGATTAAGAAGACCCGCATTAGCCGGGTTGCCTGCCGAATACCACAGCCTGAAAACCCGGCGGATTCATGCCCGCCGTGCGAATAGGCAGGGCTTTCAATGTCTTCTTGATCGTAGCAACGGCCCGGCGCCGTTGCGCCGGATGATTCGACCATCAACCGGAGAATGACCGATGAAATTGAAAATCTCTGTCGCCGCATTGGTCGCGTCAGCGCTTTTGGCAGGCTGTTCGACCAGCCAGATTAAATTGCAGAATGATTTGGTGTACGCCAATGAAAGT
>JAPPQJ010000133.1 GCA_028817015.1 Gammaproteobacteria bacterium | reverse complement strand
CGCGGTCAAGCGCACCTTGAGCCGCGACGGCCACTCCAACTACTTCATCAACCGCGTCAAAACCCGGCGCAAGGATGTCCTGGACCTGTTTCGCGGCACCGGCTTGGGCGCGAGGTCGTATTCGCTCATCGAACAGGGCATGGTCAGCCGCATCGTCGAGGCGCGCCCCGAAGATCTGCGGTTGTTTGTCGAGGAGGCGGCCGGCACCTCGAAATACAAAGACCGCCGCCGCGAGACCGAGACCCGCATCGCCCACACCCGCGAGAACCTGGACCGGGTCGCCGATATCCGCGACGAACTGGGCAAGCAACTGCGCCGCTTGAAGCGCCAGGCCGGCCAGGCCAAACGCTTCCGCGAGTTGAAGGACGAAGAGCGCCTGGCGGCCGGCCAGTTGCTGATGCTGCATCTGCGCGACCTGGAATCCAAACTGGCCGAGCACGACCGGCTGTCCGCGCAGTGCGAAAACCGACTGCAGGCGGCCATGGCCGCGCAGCGGGAAACCGAAACGGAAACCGGGAAATTGCGCGGGCGGCAAGCCGAATCCCGGGAAACGCACAACCGCATTCAGCAAACCTGTTACAACCTGGGCGCGGAAATCGCCAACCTCGAGCAGCGCATCGAGCACTTGTCGGAGACCCGGCAACGCCAGGGCGAGGAGCTCGAGCGCCTGAAAGCGAGCCGCGCCGAGTTGCAACGGCAACTGCAAAGCGAGCGCGCGCAACTTGGCCAATTGCGGCGCCAACAATCGGAGACCGCGCCGCAGATCGAGCAACTCGACCGTCAGCGCCGGCAGGCCGAACAACGCCTGGCCGAAGCGGAAGCGGAACTCGACGATTGGCGGGCCGAGTGGGAAGCGTTCAATGAGCGCGCCCAGGCGGCGGCCCGCCAGCAGGAGGTGCAGCGCTCCCGCATCGTGCAGTTGCGCCGCCATTTGGAGCGCTCCACCGACCAGGCCGCGCGCCTCGAACGCGAACTGGCGGCGTCCAGGGAGCGGGTCGCGGCCATGGATATCGAGGCGCTGCGAGCCGAGGTCGCACGCCACGATGAAGCCTGCGAGCGCGCCGAACAGGAATTTCACCAAACCGAGCAAACCATCCAATCGCTGAGCCGGACGCTGCAACAAAAACGAGACGAAGGCGCCAAACTGCGCGGCCAGCGGCACCAGGCGCAGTCGCGCCTGGCGTCGTTGCGGCAGATTCAAGCGGCCGCCTTAGGCGGTGATGACCGGGCTTTGCAGACGTGGCTGGCGGACAGCGGCCTGGAGAGCGCGCCGCAACTGGCGGCGCGGGTGCGCGTCGATGACGGCTGGCAGCGCGCCGCTGACCGGTTGCTGAGCGAATATCTCGGCGCGGTCTGCGTGGGCAACCTGCCGGACAGCGTGTTCGGCGACCCGCCGGATTGCGCCTTTATGTTAGTCACCGGCGCGCCGGCGGCGGATAAGCCGGAGCAACCGGACGCCTCGGGCCGCACCCGCTTGCTCGACAAGGTGGCGGCCGACGGAGTGGATTTGTCCGGTTTCCTCGGCGGCGTGTATGTCGCCGACAATTTGCAGGAAGCCATGTCGATGCAGGCGTCCTTAAACCAGGGTGCCCGGCGCGAATGCGTGGTTACCCGGGATGGCGTGGTGGTCGGCGCCAACTGGGTCAGTTTTGCCAGCCGCAGCCAACTCGACACCGGCGTGCTGGTGCGCGAGGACGAAATGAAGCGGCTACAAGGCCGCCTCGACCGACTGAAAACCGACATCGCGGCGTTCGATGACGAAATCGCGCAACTCGAAACCCGCCACCAGGCGCACCGCCAACAAGGCGAGCGGCAACGGGCGGCGCTGGACGATTTGCGGCGCGCCGGCACCGAAAAGCACGCCCGTTTAGGCCGCGAGGAAGCGCGTCACCTGGAAGCCGGCCAGCGCATCGCCAGCCTGGACGCCGAATTGGGCAGTTTGGGCGCGCACACCAAAACCGACCACGGTGAAATCGCCAAGGCCGAGCAATTGCTGCAGCACGCCGCCGACCAGCAACCGGCGCTTGAATCGCAGCGCGACGCCCTGCTGCAACAAAAGCAGCACCGCCAGGACGCGGTGGCCGGTTGCAAGGACCATCTCCGCCGGGCCGGCGAGCGATTCCACCAACTGGAGTTGCGGAAACAGCGCCTCGACGCCGAACTGGAATCCACCGCCGACTCCATCGCCGGCCTCGACCGGCAACTGCAAGCGGCCGACGCGCATTTGGCCGAAATCAGCGGCGTCTTAAACGACTCCGGCGACCCGGTCGGCGACCTGCAGGGCCAACTGCAACAAACGCTGGAGCGCCGCGTGGAAGTCGAGCGGCAACTGTCCGCAGCCGGCGACGCGGTGGCGGAATTGGACAACCGCATCACCGACCTGGACGCACGGCGCTCCGCCCAGGCAGGCGCGGTACTTGATGCCCGCGAACACCTTGAACGGCAAAACCTCGCCCGCCGGGAAGTGCGGGTGCGGCGCGACACCCAGGCCGAGCAGTCCGACCACCTCGGCTATGACCGCGAGGCGCTGCTGGCGCAACTGCCGGAGGAGGCGAATATCGAACAGTGGGAGCGGCGCATCGAGACCCTGAAGGACAAAATCAACCGCATCGGCGCGGTCAACCTGGTCGCTATCGAGGAGTTTGAGGAGCAAAGCGAGCGCAAGCAATACCTCGACCGGCAGTATGAGGATTTGACCGAGGCGCTGGACACCCTGCGCGGCGTGATTGGGAAAATCGACCGCGAAACACGCGCCCGATTCAAGGAAACCTTCGAGCGCCTGAACGCCGGCTTCAACGATTTTTTCCCGCGACTGTTCGGCGGCGGCAAAGCCGAATTGCGGTTGACCGGAGAGGACCTGCTGACCGCCGGCGTGGTGGTCATGGCGCGGCCGCCCGGCAAGCGCAACAGCCACATCCACCTCCTGTCCGGCGGCGAAAAGGCGCTGACTGCGGTGGCCCTGCTGTTTTCGCTGTTCAAACTGAACCCGGCGCCGTTTTGCATGTTGGACGAAGTGGACGCGCCGCTCGATGACGCCAATGTCGAACGCTATTGCCGGACCCTGAAAAACCTGGTCGGCGCCAGCCAGATCATCGTCATCACCCACAACAAAATCACCATGGAGGCGGCGGATGTGTTGGTCGGTGTTACAATGGGCGAGCCCGGTGTTTCCCGGCTGGTGTCGGTGGATGTTGAACAGGCGGTGGAGATGGCGGCGCAATAGCCGAGCGCTGACAGGCCGGCGGCGGCGACTTGTCCAACCCACTGAAACCGTGTGAGATGGCGTGAGTGCAAATTTACTGATTGCCCTGGTGGTTGTCGGCATTATCGCCGCCGGCGCCATTCACTGGCTGTTCAAGGGCGGCGGCCGCGCGCGGCCCGGTCAGCGGAAGGCCAAACGCTTCGGCTCGTCGGTTGCGGATAAAAGCGAGCCGGCGCTGAGCGCTATCGAGGAGTTCGGCAGTCAGGATGAAATCCCGCTGCTGGATATGCCCGACGAGGCCCCCGATGAAGCCCCGGATAAAGCGCGGCCCGACCCCGTCCCGGCGGGGCACGGCAAGGATGCCGGCGCGCCGGGCGTCCACGGTGAGCGCACCGCCGGTTCGCCTCAGGGGGTGGCGGAAAAACCCGCTACGCACGGTTTCAACGCAGGCACTGATGCGGCCGCGGAATCGCCCGGCACCCCGCCCGCCGGCGAAAGCGCCCGGGCACAGCGGCAGCCCGGGGGGCTGCCCCCGTTCGGGGCGCAGCCCGGGCACTTTCGCCGCCGCGCGGTCGAAGGATTTGAGCGCCTAAGCCAGATTGATTTCTGGGCCAAGGTCACCGGCACCCGCGATGTCGGCCGGGAAACGGTGCTCGCCATCTACCACGACAGCGCGGCCGGCCTGGCCAAGCCCCACGGCATCCACGGCCTCAAGGTGCCGGAAAAGGTGTGGTGCAACCTGGAGGACGAAGCGGAGGATTCGCGCTTTGCCGACCTGGTGGTCACTGTGCAACTGGCCGACTCCTCAGGCGCCATCAGCGACACCGAGATGACCCGCTTTTCCAACCTGGTGTCGAAATTGTCCGAAGGCACCGGGCGCGAATTTCAATTTATGACCACCACCGAAAACGCCTTCGCCCAGGCCGCCGCCATCGCCGAATTCGCCGAGCATTTCGATTCCGTGTTCGTGGTCAACATCAGCCCCAGCCCCAACCAGCAGCAGGGCGCCGGGCGCTTTCAGGGCGCGGCCATCGACCGCTATGCGCCGGGCATGGGGCTGGAGCGCGACGGCAACCATTATTATTCGCGCTTCAAACAGGTCGGCAAGGGCAGGGTGCGGTTGTATAGCCTGGCCAACCGCAGCGAAACCGGCCGCTTTGATTTTCACGACATGCAGTCGTTCAGCAGCCACGGTCTGGTTTTTTTCACCAAGCCGGCGGTCAACCGCTCGCCGGGGGCGGTGTTCGCCGAGATGGTCGACACCGCCAAGGCGTTCGCCGCCAGAATCCAGGGCGTGGTCGACTCCCCCAACCACGGTGATTTGTCGCAGGAAGAGGTGGAATCCATTCGCCGCTCCATCGAGCAGGTCGCGGCGGAAATGGAGCGCGCCGGCATCGCCGCCGGCAGCGACGAGGCGGCGAGGCTGTTCGCATAGCCCGATGGCGCGCCCGGCGCATGCGCACATCCCAGGTTCCATCATGGCGCTTAGGGAGCAACTGCAATACCACAACTACCGCTACTACATCCTCGCCGACCCAGAAATCTCCGACAGCGAATATGACCGCCTGTTCCGGGAATTGCAGGCGCTCGAAAAATCTCACCCCGAATTCGCCTCGCCCGACTCGCCGACCCGCCGGGTCGGCGGTTTTGCCGAAAAAACCTTCTCCGAAGTCGAGCACCGGGTGCCGATGCACTCGCTGGCCAACGCCTTCGCCTTCGATGAAGTGGAGCGTTTCGACTCGCGGGTGCGCGAGCACCTGGAACTGGAGGACGGGGAGGTTGAATACATCGCCGAGGCCAAACTGGACGGCCTGGCGGTCAGTCTGCGCTTTGAAAATGCCTGGCTGGTGCGGGCGGCCACCCGCGGCGACGGCAGGAAGGGCGAAAACATCACCCACAACATGCGCCAGGTGCTGGCCGGCGCCACCCGCCTGCGCGGCCCGTCATCGCCCGAGGTGCTGGAGGTCAGGGGCGAAGTGTTCATGCGCCGGGACGACTTTGAGCGCCTCAACCGCGCCCAGCGCAAGCGCGGCGAAAAAACCTTCGTCAACCCGCGCAACGCCGCCGCCGGGAGTTTGCGCCAACTGGACCCGGCGGTTACCGGTTCGCGGCCGCTGAGTGTGTGCTGTTACGCCCTTGGCCAGGTGGTTGGCGCGCCGCTGCCCAATACGCACTGGGAGATCATCCGCTGGATTAAGCGTCTTGGCTTGCCGGTTTCCAGCCTGGCCCGGCGGGTGGCCGGGGTCAAGGGCTGCCTGGAATACTACCGGGAAATGCTGAAGCGGCGCACCGAACTGCCGTTCGACATCGACGGCGTGGTTTACAAGGTGTCGAGAGTCGACTGGCAGGATTCCCTCGGCCATACCGCCAGGGCGCCGCGCTGGGCGCTGGCGCACAAATTTCCGGCGCAGGAACAGATGACGCGGGTCGAGAAAATCGAACTGCAGGTCGGCCGCACCGGCGCGGTGACGCCGGTTGCCCGGCTTACCCCGGTGTTTGTCGGCGGCGTGACCGTGGCCAACGCCACGCTGCACAACCGCGATGAAATCGAGCGCCTGGATGTGCGCGTCGGAGACCGCGTCATCGTGCGCCGCGCCGGCGATGTGATCCCCGAAGTGGTCAAGGTCCACAAGGCGGCGCGCAAGAGGGGCGCGCGCAAGTTCACATTCCCCAAAACCTGCCCGGTGTGCGCCAGCGCCATTGTCTATGAAGACGGCGGCGTCATCGCCAGGTGCAGCGGCGGTTTATATTGCAGCGCGCAGCGCAAAGAAAACATCAGACATTTCGCCGGCCGCGCGGCCATGGACATCGAAGGACTGGGCGCCAAACTGGTCGATCAATTGGTTGAAGGCGAACTGGTCGGCAACGTGGCCGATTTGTATGAACTCACCCTGGAGCAAATCGCGAACTTGGAGCGCATGGCGGAGAAATCCGCCGCCAACCTGGTGGAGGCGCTGAACAAAAGCAAGCGCACCACCCTGGCGCGGTTTTTATTCGCGCTCGGCATCCCGCTCATCGGCGCGGCCACAGCCGAGGCCCTGGCCGCCCACTTGCCCGACCTCGAGAGGTTGCTGGCGGCGGACCAGGAAACCCTGCAAGCCATCCCCGATGTCGGGCCGGTGGTGGCGCGCAGCGTGCTGGCGTTTTTCGATGAACCGCATAACCGCGAGGTGATCGACAAACTGCTGGCCCACGGGGTGACCTGGCCGGCGCCGCAACCGCGCAGCGGCAACCCCGGTGGCGCCTTCGCCGGCAAAACCGTGGTGCTGACCGGCACCCTGTCGGTGGCGCGCGCCGAGGCGAAACGAATGTTGCAATCGGCCGGCGCGCGGGTAACCGGCAGCGTTTCCAAAAACACCGACTATGTCGTGGTCGGCGACAATGCCGGCGGCAAGGCCGAAAAAGCCGGTGAACTGGGAGTCGCGATGATCGATGAGGAAGCGTTTATCGGGATGGTTCGCGGAGGCGGTGATTAGCATCCGGCTTCGGCGGATTAGGTGGCGGATGGAGCCTCGCCGCAGCCGCGCGAATGCCGCAATTGAGTCGCGGCCCCGGATGAAAGGCGCGGTGTCGTGAACGGGCGCCGACGGGCGGCCCGGTCAGGCGGCGCGCTTGTTTTTCCACTTTTCCCCCCGGCACTCGATTAACGGCAGTCATGCCGTTGCCAGCCAGCACCACGAACACAGCCAAAAAAGCCAATGCGCGGCCATCCACTTTGGTCGCGGATTTGCCCTTTGAACTTTTGGGCAGAACCGCTGTCTAAATCAGGTCGACCTTCTGCGGAATGTGGTAAAATGTGGTAAATCGCCGCCCCTTTCCTATCGCAATCCACTCGACACATGTCCTCGGCTTTCAATGATGCCCCCCCCCCCCCCCCCTGAAAAATGTAAATTTTTCAGTATGTTATAGGTTTATCTTTTCATTTCACTTTAGTCGCCACGCCTTGTCTGCCGCACCCAGAAGGGCTGAGAATAACAATGGCAAAGGACTGGTTGGCATAACCGTTGCTCCACAGTGGCTGTGAAAAGTGACAAGGCCGGGTTCACCATCTCCCCCATCACGCTTACGCCGCATGGCGCCGCGGCGTGCGCGCTTTGCATGCCACCTGGCGCTTTGGTATGTCGTTATATCGGCGGGCGGGGCAGACGTGGTGCTCGGTTTACTGGTTTCCGAAGCACAGGCGCAGACCGACAACCGCCTGCAAGTCAAAATCCGCTCCACCAATCCTGCACTCGCCAGAACGGGCAAAGTGGTCTATGAAGGCCAGGACGCCGTCTTCCAGATTTATCTGGCTGACAACGCCGTATTGCCGAGGCACGGCAACATCTTGTTTGGCTGGAAGGTGACCGGCTCGGGCGGTTTCGACACCGACTCCGATTTGCCGGGCCGCCAGTCTACCATCGGTACGGTGCTCCTCCTGGCCGGTTCGAACCAGGTGGAGGTCAGGATCCGTGTTGCCCGGGATTCCAGCCGCGAAACCTTGGAGGTAATGACTTTCTCCGTCAGAGTGTTATCCTATTTGCTTCCCTTTCCGGTGCCCGAGATTGATGTGGATGGCCCGCTTAATCTCAACGTCGGGGACACCTACCCGGTGCGCGTGTTCACCCCGGGCATCAGGATCAGGGAAGGCCAGACCCAGAACTTCCAAGTCGAAATCCTCGGCGGAATGACCACCCACCGCGGGCTGGCGATTCCCTTCACCCTCACCGGCGACGGCATCAGGCGCTCCGATTACGCGACGCCGGTGTTGTCTCGCGGCACCACGCGAGTGTCGGCGTCCTACAGATCATCTCGGCACCTATGGCGGGTCTTTGTGCCTCGAAAAACCGACAATACCCCGGTGCGGCTTATTATTGAGGTGCCCGCCGTTGATGACCAGGAGCCCGAAACTCTGGAATCTCTGTGCCTTGAACTGCAGGGACTGGTGGATCTGAGCCCCGAATCCCTCTACCGTTTTGAATTGCCCCGCGACCAGCGCCGCGCCTGCGGGAGCATTGAAGACAACGACGGCACCCTGCGCGCCGCCCTCGGCGTGCCATCCTCGACCCGTGTCGGCGAGGGGGTGCAGGTGAGCATCCCGGTCACTTTCAGCGCCCCCTCCCGTGCCGGCTTCGACACCGACCTCATCCACCCGCGGGTTATCACTTATGTGCACTACCAACTCACCGGCAGCGCCACCGCCGGCGTGGACTACACGGTGGCGGCCGCGGCCGGAAGCCGTTTCAGCGACTCCAGCGGGCGGGGTTATCTGCGCCTGGCGCCCGGCGCTCGGCGAACACCACACACCTCCCCGCACCGCATCACCCTGAACATTCTCAGCGACGCCCTGACTGAAAATGCCGAGACCATCACCGCTCGGATTATCCTGCATGGCCACTCCGCCAATCCCAACGACCGCCGCCAGAACTTTATCCACCGTACCAATCCGCAGCTGGACTCTGACACCACCACCACCCGCGCCGTCACCATCCGCAAAAACGCGCCGGTCACGGTGTCGGTCAGCGCGCGCCACACTCAATACCGCGAAGGCCGCTCGGCGTTTTTTGATGTCTGCGCCAATCGCGGCGCCGGTGTGGCCCGCAACCAAATCACCCGCGTCACCTACCGCATCAGCGGCGATAGATACCTCACCGCCGCCGACTACGGCAACCCCACCGGCGGAGGCACTTTGTACATCGCGGCCGGCGGCGCCGACTGCCCGGCTTCCACCATCACCGTTCCCATCACCGCCGACGGCAACCACTTTGAACTGCCCGAAACCCTCACGCTGACCCTGACCGGCGCCTCCGGTGGCGGCGACGGCGGGGCGCTGGTCAGTTCCACCGGCGCCGGCGACAGCACCTCCATCCGCCAGTCCAGCACCATCGTCCACTTAGGCGCCGGTGAGGACTGCCTGCGCAAATCGCCGGACGGCCCGGCCTGCGGCCCGCGCTCCACGGACTTAACCATCGAGGGCGGCGTCTGGCGGGTGGCGATCGGCATCGTCGATGGGGTGGTGGTGGCGCCGCTGATGGTCCGCTACACGGTCACCGGCATCGCCGCCTCCGACTACACGGACATCAACAACGGCGTGGTGCGCCTCAGCGAAAACACCCTGCGCGGGCGCACCGACTACAATGCGATTGTCATCCGCATGACCGACGATGACATCGCCGAAAACGACGAGACCGCCACCGTTACCATTACCTCCGTGGCGTGGGAAGACCCGGACCAGACCGCGCCGTTGGCGTTGTCCGATGATTACAAAACCGCCTCCACGGTGGTGGCGGACGACCAAGTCACGGTGCGGGTGGCCAGTTGCGAAATCAGAGGCGGCGAATTGGTCTGCGGCGATGAATACGGCGTCTCCGTTGAAGGCTCCGTGGCCGGGGCGTTGTTTCGGTTCACTTTCTGGGACGCCGCCGGGCAGCCCGTTTCGTTATCCTTGCCCAGCACCATTCGCTACCGCATCAGCGGCGACGGCATCACCAGCGGTGACTACCGCGACTCCTCAGGCGGTGCGCTCCTCTCCACGCCGGGAGACGGCGGCGGCCGCACTCACTCCATCTCCGTCACCGACGACTCATTGGCCGAGAACGACGAGGATCTGACTCTCACCATCACCGGGGTGGAAGGCGGCATCGCCGACATCGACGCCGACCACGACTCCGCCGCCGTCACCATTCTCGCCAACGACGGCATTCGCGTGTATCCGCAGTTGGTCCATGCGCCGGCGCAGAGTGAGCCGGACAGCGGCTCGACCACGGTGCAATTTCAGTTCTGCACGGCCGGCGAGGCGGTCACCTCCACCGCGTCTGATGATGTGTCTTTGGTGGTGTATTACGCTCTCAGCGGCAGTGCCACCGGCGCGGCGTCCGCCACCGCCCCGCTGGCCGACTACCGCCGCGATGAGCCGCCGGGCGAGATTTCACAACGGGCTATCAATATGAGCGGCATCCGCGCCAACGGCCACCGCTGCATTGATGTGCCTTCAAACTTCACCGGGCGCGACATCGACATCCTGGCCGACCACCGCAACGAGCCGGCCGAGACTATCAACATCGCCATCACCCGCGTGCAGGAGTTCGACAACGGCGATGCCAACGCCCCGGTGAATCCGCAAGTCGAAACCGCGCCGGTCACTTACACCATCGCCGCCTCCGACCCGCTGACGGTCACGGTGACCGCCTGCCCGGCCACCGGTGCATGCACCGGCGCGGCCGCGACCGAATACGCCGAGGGCGCCAGCGCGCGGTTTTTAGTCTCGTTCAACGGCGACACCGTGCCGGGCGCGCCGTTGACGGTGAACTACACCATCAGCGGCGATGTGGACTCCGCCGACTACACCGACGCCAACGCCGGCGCCTTCACCATCGCCGCCGAGACCACCACCGACGCCCGGCGCACCCTGGCCATCGCCATCACCGACGACACCATAGCCGAAAACGCCGAGTCCTTCATCGTGGACTTCACCTCGGTCAGCGGCGGCGGCGGCGGCGAGATTAACTTCACGCCGGCGCAATTCACCGCCACCATCCCGGCCAACGACGGCGTGCAAGGCGCCATCACCGCCGTTGCATCCGAAGTCACCGAAGGCGCCGCCGCCGTGTTCACCTTGAGCGTGGTCGGCGAAGTCGGCGGCAAGGAATACGCCTTCACCTACGCCACCGCCGGCACCTGGGAAGGCGCGTCCGCCGATGCCGAGACCCTGACCGCCGCTATCAACTGCGCCACCGACACCGAGGACGGCCTGTGCGCCATCCGCCTCAGCATCGGCATCCCCACCGACGACATCGTGGAAAACGACGAGACGCTGGTCGTCACCTTAACCGAACTCAGCAGCCGGGACACCCCGGCTGAGGACCTCAGCCTCTCCGCCACCGCCAGCGCCGCCACCGTCACCATCACCAACGCCACGCCGCTCACCGTCGCCGTCTCCGCCACCGCCGACAGCATGGTGACCGAAGAGGGCGACACCGCCGCCTTCGTGCTCACTTTCAACCTCGCCGCCGGCGCCCCCCTGCCTCCCGAAGTCACCGCCGCCTACACCTGGACCGGCGATGCCGTCACCGACGGCGGCGGCAGCGTCACCATCGCCCCCGGCTCAGACGCCGGCGTGATTACCATCGCCGTTGCGGATGACAACTTGAATGAAGCCGACTCCCCCCTCACCGTCAACTTGGGCACGGTCACCGGCGCCGCCATCGCCTCCGGCGGCAACTCCGCCGAAGTCACTGTCGTCGACAACGACCCCATCAGTGTCACCCTGGCCCGCATTGGCGCGGCCGCGGTTCTTGAGTCCGCCGGCACGGTGGACTTCAGAGTCACCCTGGCAGGCGGCGTGCGCACCGCCGCCGTCACCATGCCGTTTAGCGTGGCCGGCACCGGCGTCACCGCCGGTGATTACGACATCAGCGGCCCCGGCCCCGCCCCCGCCGCCTCCGCGACCTCGCACATCGTCACTTTCGGCGTGGACGGCAGTCAGACCGCCACCGACGCCATGACCATCGCCATCGCCATCACCGACGACGGTGTGAACGAGGGCGCTGAGACCTTGATCGTCACCGGCGCGGCGGCAGGTAGCACCGGCCTGCGTGCCGGCAGCGGCGGCGGCGAAGTCGACTACGCCAGCAACCGCAATGCCGCATCAGTGACCATCAACGCATCAGATCCCATTACCGCGACTTTAGCCGCAACCGATGCCAGCGTGGGCGAAGGCGGGAAGGCGGAGTTTACGGTGACCTTGAGCGCGGCATCGGCGGCTGATGCGGCGGTGTCTTTTGCGGCGGCGATGGTGTCCCAGACCAGAACCGCCAACCCCGAAGACAACCCGGATTTCACGCTGGACACGCCGGGCGCATCGCCGTTGATGATCGGCGCCGGCGAGACCTCGGGCACCATCACCGTCGCCATCAATATCGACTACCTCGCCGAGGATGCCGAGACGCTGCGGCTGACGGTGAGCGGCCTGACTTTCGGCAGCGGCGGCGGTGTGGTGGACACGGCGTTTCCGCTGATTCAGGATGTGAGCATTCCACGGAACATAGCGGTGTATGGGGTGGATTTTGCGTCCACGCCGGCCGCGATTGCCGAAGGCGCATCGGCCACTTTCACCGTCACCCTGGCCGGCGCCCCGTCTTTTACCGGCAACATTGAAGTGAACTGGGGCTTCATCGTCGGCGAGACTTCGGCGGCCGATTTCAGCGGTGGTGCCGCCCCGGCCGGGGGCACTTTGACCTTTACCCACGCCACCCGCGAGCAAACCATTTCCATCGACACCGCCGCTGATGATCTGGCCGAGGGCGGCAGCGACGGCCATGAGACATTCAGTCTGACCCTGAGCGCGGCGTCATCGCTGGACAGCGCCCGGCTGAACGCGCTGGGCGGCGTGCAGTTGGGCGCCGACCACGATGTGGACATCACCGATGATGATGATTTAAGCGTGGCCATTGCGCGCAAGGCGGGCGACACCGGCGCCATCGGCGAGGACGGCGGCAGCGCGACTTTCACCGTGTCGCTGAGCGGCGCGACTTCCACGGCGGATGTGTCGGTGACTTTCAGCGTCAGCGAGGATTCGGCAAGCGGCAGCGATTATTCCGTTTCCGCCAGCCCCTTGATCATTTCCGGCGGCCAATCCAGCGGCGCAATCACCGTGACCGGCGAAGCCGACGCTTATCTGGAAGGCGATGAAACTTTCATGGTCACCCTCAGCGAAGCCGGCGGCGGCGGCGGTGTGGCGCCGGGCATCACCACCGCCGCTTCGCCTCGCGTCACCATCACCGACGCCGACACCGCCACCATCACCATCGCCCACGACGCCGACGCCGACGGTTTCACCGAGAACGGCGCCGGCACGGCCGGCAGCACCGCTTTCACCGTCACCATCGGCGGCGGCGAGTTGACCGAAAATGTGAGGGTCGCCTTTACCGTCAGCGGCGGCCACCGCGCATCGCCGAGGGCCGCCGATGGTTTAACCATCGCCCCGCGCGCCGGCATGACCACCGCCGCCGGCACGATTATGGTCATCGCCGCCGGCGACGACTTGAACGAGGCCACTGAGACCGTCACCGTTACATTGACCGGCGCCGGCGGTTCGGGTGTGACTTCGGCTGCCGACAGCGCCACGGTGCAACTGCTGGACGACGACACCATTACCGTCACCGTCGCCCGCCAGGGCGGCACCCCGGTGAACGAGGGCGGCAGCGTCAACTTCAGCATCGCCATCGCCGGCGGCGTGCGCACTACGGCGGTCACCGTGCCGTTCACCGTCGGCGGCGGCGGCATCACTTCCGGCGATTACAGCGTCACCGGCACCACCGTGACTTTCCCGGCCCCCGACCCGAACGCCGACCCGCCGTTTGCTCCCACGGCCATCGATTCTATGACCATCGCCGTCACCATCGAAGACGACGATTTGAACGAAGCCGCCGAGACCCTGACCATCACCGGCGCCGATGCCGGGCCCGGCGGCCTGCGCGTCGATGCCGGCGGCGGCCAGATCGCCTACGCCGGCGACAGCGCTAAAACCGCCGGGGTGGAAATCACCGACAACGACGCCATCACCGTGACCTTGGCCCGCACCACCCCGCCCGGCAGCGGCAGTGTGGGTGAGGGCACGGCGGTTGTTTTCACCGTGTCGCTGGCCGACGCCGAAGGCAACGCCGCCGCATCGGCCGGCCAAGTGCTGCTGCCGTGGTCCACCACGCTGGCGGCACAGAACAACAATGCCGGTCAGCCCCCCAACAGCGTCATGGTTCCGGACTTGAGTTCCGGCGCCATCACGCCCACCGCCCCCGGCGCATTGGCCGGAACGCTCCGTATTGACGCCGGCGCCACCGGCGGCACCATCACCATCACCGCCGCCTACGACGCCCTGGCCGAGGGCGATGAGCGTTTCACCCTGGCGCTGCAGATGCCTCAGCCGCAGGCCGGCGCCGGGTCGGTGGCGCTCAGCGGCGGTGCGCAACAGGTGTTGGTGACCATCGGCGCCAATGCCGCCACCGTGCATCAGGTTTCGGCGACTGCCGGTGCGCCCGTCACCGAAGGCGGCCCGGCGACTTTCACCTTGAGCCTGCCGGCGCAGACCGGCGCCTACGCGCGCACCACGGATTTGACCGTGGCTTACACCTTGGGCGGCACCGCCGGCGGCGGCACGTCCACGGACACCGCGCGCGACTACACCAACCCGGCGATGCAGACGGTGACTTTCACCTCCGGCGAGACCAGCCGCACCGTCACCATCCATACGCACGACGATGATTTGAACGAGGCGCCGGAGACCATCACCCTGGCGTTGGGCGCGATTACCGATGCATCGTTGTTCGATTCCATCGGCGGCGCCGGCGTGGCCACCGGGACGGTGGCGGTGACGGTCAACGACAACGACGCGGTCACCTACTCCATTACCGATGCCACGGCGGTGACCGAAGGCGCCGACGGCGATGCGGCGGTGAACATGGTGTTTAATGCGGAGTTGAGCGGCGCCTCAGCCGGCGATGTCACCATTCCTTACACCTTCACAGGCAGCGCAACCGGCGGCGCGGACTACACCGAGCCGAATCCGCGCAGCGTCACCATCACCGCCGGCACCGCCAACAACCGTGCCGCTATCACCATTCCCATCGTTCACGACAACCTGAACGAGGGCCCCGAGACCATCATCGTCACCCTGGCCGGCGAGACCGAAACCGGTTTCAGCAAGACCGCCGAAGCCGGCGCCGTCACCCGCGCTCAGCGCTCGGCCGACTACACCGCCACCGGCATCATCACCGACGACGATGGCGATGGCCCCCTGCAGGTCAACATCCGCTCCACCAATAGTGCGGTCCGTGGATTAGGCCCCGTGGTCTATGAAGGCCAGGACGCCGTCTTCCAGATTTATTTGGCCGACAACGCCGTGGTGCCGGAAAACGGCAGCATCTTGCTTGGTTGGGGGGTGACCGGGTCGGGCGGTTTCGAGCCCCTCTCCGATTTGCCGGGTCGCCAGTTTACCAGCGGTACGGCCAATCTCCTGGCCGGTCAGAACTATGTGGAGGTCAGGATTCGTGTGGGTTCAGATTCTAACCGCGAACTCTCGGAGGTGATGATTTTCAACTTGAATTGGGTGTCCTACTCGCTTCCCAGTCCCGCACCCGAGGTTCACATAAACGGCCCGTTTAGCCTCAATGTCAGGGACACCTACCGGGCGCGCGTGTCCACCACAAGCGCTCATATTACCGAAGGCCAGACCCGGAACTTCCAAGTCGAAATCCTCGGCGGGCTGACCACCCACCGCAGGCTGCAGGTTCGCTTCAACCTCACCGGCGCCGGAATCAGGCGCTCCGATTACGCGACGCCGGTGCTCTCTGGCGGCGCCACACGGGTGTCGGTGTCTTATTTGCCATCCCAGCGCCAATGGCAGGTTTATGCGCCCGAAAAAACCGACAATGCCCCGGTGCGGTTTAACATCGAGGTGACCGCCGTTGATGACCAGGAGCCCGAAACCCTGGAATCTCTGTGCCTTGAACTGCAGGGACTGGTGGATCTGAGCCCCGAATCCCTCTACCGTTTTGAATTGCCCCGCGACCAGCGCCGCGCCTGCGGGAGCATTGAAGACAACGACGGCACCCTGCGCGCCGCCCTCGGCGTGCCATCCTCGACCCGTGTCGGCGAGGGGGTGCAGGTGAGCATCCCGGTCACTTTCAGCGCCCCCTCCCGTGCCGGCTTCGACACCGACCTCATCCACCCGCGGGTTATCACTTATGTGCACTACCAACTCACCGGCAGCGCCACCGCCGGCGTGGACTACACGGTGGCGGCCGCGGCCGGAAGCCGTTTCAGCGACTCCAGCGGGCGGGGCTATCTGCGCCTGGCGCCCGGCGATGCGGCCAACACCAACACCTCCCCGCACCGCATCACCCTGAACATTCTCAGCGATACCCTGACGGAAAGCGCCGAGACCATCACCGCCCGGGTCACCCTGCACGGCCACTCATCCAACCCCAATGACCGCCGCCAGGACTTCTACCACACCACCAATCCGCGGCTGGACTCCGACACCGCCGCCCGCACCGTCACCATCCGCAGCAACGCGCCGTTGACGGCGTCCGTCTCCGCGCGCCCCGACCTAAACGACCTCAAGATTTACGGCGAGGGCACCTCGGCGCGGTTTGATGTTTGCCTGGCCCGCGCCTCCGGCACGCTGCGCAACCAAATCACCCGCGTCACCTACGCAATCAGCGGCGACCAATACCTCACTGCCGCCGACTACGGCACCCCCACCGGCTCCGGCGCCATCAACATCCCGGCCGGCGGCAGCGACTGCCCGGCGGCCACCATTGAAGTGCCGCTACTCGACGAGGGCAACCACTTTGAACTGCCTGAAACCCTCACCCTGACCCTCACCGGCGCCTCCGGCGGCGCCGACGGCGGGGCGGTGGTCAGTGCCACCGGCGGCACCGACGACATCCGTCTCATCAATCGCAGCAGCATCGTCGTGGTCGGCCCAATCGCCAGCGCCGACTGCCTGCGCAAGAACCCGGACGGCCCCGCTTGCGACCCGCGCCGCCGCGACTTGACCCTTGAAGGCGACAAATGGACGATGTTGTTCGGTGCTTATACCGGACTTGCCAGAGTAGAGTCACCGATAGTGATTTCCTACACCATCAGCGGCGGTGCCGGATTCACCGCCGATGATTACACCGACCCCAACGGTGGCACCTTTCAACTCAGAATCTCCTCCCAGGAGGTGCTCCTCGGTGATTTTATGCGCATCAACATAGTTGACGACGACATTGATGAGACCGACGAGACCGCCACCCTGACCATCACCGGCGTGGCCTGGGCCGACGACACCGTGACCGATACTCTGGTGTTTCACGAAGCTTTCAAGACCGCCACCACACTGGTGGTGGACGACGAAATTACCGTGCGGGTAGCGCGCTGCAACCCCGTTACATTTAACTGCGGCGGTGAAAGCGGCCGCACCACCACCGAGGGCGGGTTTGCGGGGTTTCAGTTCTCCTTCCATGATGCGGTCGGCACCCAGGTCAGGCAGCCAGCCGGCACCATTCGCTACCGCATCAGCGGCGACGGCATCACCTCCGGCGACTACAACACCGAGGTCGCCAACGGCGTGCTCACAACCTCCCCGGCGCAAGGCTGGAGGCGCAACTTCGCCTTCCTCATCACCGACGACTCTATCGCCGAAAACGACGAAACCCTGACCCTGACCCTGACCTCGGTGGAAGGCGGCATCTCCCACATCGATGCCGACCACGACTCCGCCAGCGTCACCATCCTCGCCAACGACGGCGTGCGCGTGTTTTTGCGCCTGGCCAATCCGCCGGCGGTCACCGAACCGGACAGCGGCACGACCGCGCTGCGATACGAGTTCTGCACCGCCGGCGAGGCGATTACCGAAACGGCGCGAATGGCGGTGCAATACACACTCAGCGGCAGTGCCACCGGCGCCACTTCCGCCACCGCCAACCCCCTCGCCGACTATACCCACATCGCCACGCCGCGCCAAATTTTGCTGAATTTTCAGGGCGGCCGGAACCGCGGCCGCGGCTGCATCACACCGCCGTCGAGCGACACCAGCCAGACCATCACCGTGCTGGCCGACGACCGCAACGAGCCGGCTGAGACCATCGACATCGCCATCACCCGGATGGTCGAGGTCGGCGGCGATGTGGTGGAAGAACAGTTCGACGCCACGGCGCAGACCTACACCATCGCCGCCTCCGACCCGCTGACCGTGACCGTGGCGGCGTGCACTTCCGCCTCCGACTGCGCCAGCGCGCCGACCGAACACACCGAAGGCGGGAGCGCGTTTTTCCGCATCTCGTTCAACGGCGACACCGTGCCGGGCGCGGCCATCACCGTGAACTACGCCGTCAGCGGCGATGTGGACTCCGCCGACTACACCGACGCCAACGCCGGCGCCTTCACCATCGCCGCCGAGACCACCACCGACGCCCGGCGCACCCTGGCCATCGCCATCACCGACGACACCATAGCCGAAAACGCCGAGTCCTTCATCGTGGACTTCACCTCGGTCAGCGGCGGCGGCGGCGGCGAGATTAACTTCACGCCGGCGCAATTCACCGCCACCATCCCGGCCAACGACGGCGTGCAAGGCGCCATCACCGCCGTTGCATCCGAAGTCACCGAAGGCGCCGCCGCCGTGTTCACCTTGAGCGTGGTCGGCGAAGTCGGCGGCAACGAATATACCTTCACCTACGCCACCACCGGCACCTGGGAAGGCGCGTCCGCCGATGCCGAGGCCCTGACCGCCGGCATCGACTGCGCCGCCGACACCGAGGACGGCCTGTGCGCCACCCGCCTCAGCATCGGCATTCCCACCGACGACATCGTGGAAAACGACGAGACGCTGGTGGTCACCTTAACCGGCCTCAGCGGCCAGGACACCCCGGATGAGGACCTCAGAATCTCCGCCACCGCCAGCGCTGCCACCGTCACCATCACCGACGCCACGCCGCTCGCCGTCGCCGTCTCCGCCACCGCCGACAGCATGGTGACCGAAGAGGGCGACACCGCCGCCTTCGTGCTCACTTTCAACCTCGCCGCCGGCGCCCCCCTGCCTCCCGAAGTCACCGCCGCCTACACCTGGACCGGCGATGCCGTCACCGACGGCGGCGGCAGCGTCACCATCGCCCCCGGCTCAGACGCCGGCGTGATTACCATCGCCGTTGCGGATGACAACTTGAATGAAGCCGACTCCCCCCTCACCGCCACCTTGGGCACGGTCACCGGCGCCGCCATCGCCCCCGGCGGCAACTCCGCCGAAGTCACGGTCGCCGACAACGACCCCATCAGCGTCACCCTGGCCCGCATTGGCGCGGCCACGGTGCCTGAGTCCGCCGGCACGGTGAACTTCAGCGTCACCCTGGGCGGCGGCGTGCGCACCACCGCCGTCACCATGCCGTTTAGCGTGGCCGGCACCGGCATCACCGCCGGTGATTACGACATCAGCGGCCCCGGCACCGCCCCTGCCGCATCCGCCACCTCGCATACCGCCACCTTCGGCGTGGACGGCAGTCAGACCGCCACCGACGCCATGACCATCGCCATCGCCATCACCGACGACGATATAAGCGAAGCCGCCGAGGTGCTGACCGTGACCGGCGCGGCCGCCGGCAGCAGCGGCCTGCGCGTGGCCGGCAACGGCGGCGCCATCGACTACACCAACAGCGGCAACGCCGCATCGGTGACCATCAGCGCATCTGACCCCATCGGGGTGAGTATTTCGACCACCACGCTGACCGTGGTCGAAGGCACTGACACCGGCACCTACACCGTGGTGCTGGACAGCGAGCCGGCCGGCGGTGAGGTGACGGTGACTCCTCGCAGCGGCGAGGGCGGGGTGGTCACGGTGTCCGGGGCGCTGACTTTCAGTGCCGGCAACTGGGAGACGCCGCAGACGGTGAGGCTGACGGGAGTAGAGGATGATGATGCGGCGGGCGAGACGGTGACGGTAAGCCACGCGGTGGTCGGCGCTGACTACGGCGAGGCCGAGGCATCGGATGTGGAAGTGACGGTGACCGACAATGACCAGGCATCGGTGCGGGTTTCGGCGTCAACCTTGACCGTGGTCGAAGGAGCGGAAGGCACCTACACGGTACGACTGGCCACAGAGCCGAGCGGTGCGGTGACGGTGACGCCGAGCAGCGGCGAAGTCCATGCGGCGAGGGTATCGGGAGCGCTGACTTTCATTGTGGGCAACTGGAACATGGCGCAGACGGTG
>JAPPQJ010000070.1:550-2228 GCA_028817015.1 Gammaproteobacteria bacterium | reverse complement strand
CATCGACGACGAAGAATTCGGTTTGGACTCCATCGCCGAGGCCGGCCACGGCGGCCACTTCTTCGGCACCGCGCACACTATGGCGCGTTACCGCACCGCGTTTTATCGACCGCTGCTGTCCGATTGGAGCAACTTCGAGGGTTGGCTGGAAGCCGGCGCGGCCACCGCCACGCAGCGCGCCAACCGAATCTGGAAACAGTTGCTGGCCGACTACCGCGAGCCGCCGCTTACTGATGGCGTGGTCGCGGAGTTGGATCAATTCATCGCCAGCCGCAAGGAGCAAATTCGCCGGCATGGCGTGGTGTGAGCGCGCGCCGGGCAATCGCTGGCCCGCCGCCGGTTATTTCAGCCAGTCCAAAATTTCTTCGCGGTCCTGGTCCAATCCCGGCGCCGGCGCGCGGGTGGGCGGGTCGTCGCAGCCGGACACCTTGATGGGGTTGCCGGCCATTAGCGTGCGGTGGCCGCGCGCATCGCGCGCTTCGATAATCATGTTGCGCGCCTTGACTTGCGCGTCGTCCACCACCTGCGCGACATCGTTGATCGGCGCGCACGGCACCCCGGCGGCGCGCAAGATTTCCAGCCACTCGGCCGCGGTTTTATCCGCTAATGCGCGCTCGATTGCCTGTTTCAGCGCCGCGTGATTCTCGGTGCGGCGGTCGTTGCTGCTGAACTTGTCAAGCGCGGGCAAATCATCGGCGCCAAGCGCCGCGCACAACTTGCCGAACAGGGCATCGTTGCCGGCGGCGATAATGAAATGCGCGTCCTTCGCCTTGAAACCGTCGAACGGTGTAATCGACGGATGGCGCATGCCCAGCGGCGCCGGCGCCCGGCCCGCGGCCAGGCAGCGGCTAATGGCGTTTTCTAAAATCGCCACCTGGCAGTCCAGCATGCCGACATCGACCATGCAGCCTTCGCCGGTGAGTTGGCGGCGGTGCAGCGCCGACAAAATCCCGCACACGCCGAACAACCCGGCGCTGATGTCGCCGATGGAAGTGCCAACTCGAACCGGCGTTCGCGCGCGTGAATCATCCGCGCCGTCCGCGGCGGGGCCGGTGATGCTCATAATGCCGCCCATGGCCTGCACCACCAAATCGTAGGCCGGCAAGTCGCGATACGGCCCGGTGTGGCCGAAGCCGGAAACCGCCGCGTAAATCAAGCGCGGGTTCAGCCGGTGCAGCGCATCCCAGCCGTAGTGGAGTTTGTGCATGGTGCCGGCGCGGTAGTTTTCCGCCAGCACATCAGCGGCCACGACCAACTTCTTGAACACCGCGCGGTCGCCCGCCGCCTTCAAGTCGAGGGCGATGCTTTGCTTGCCGCGGTTCAGCGACTCGAAATAAACCGACTTGCCGCCGGCGTCTCCGGTGAAGGGGCCGAAATGTCGCGCATCATCGCCGCGGCCGGGCGGTTCGACTTTGATGACGCGCGCGCCGAGGTCGGCCAGCACCATGGTCGCAAACGGCCCCGCCAACACGCGGGTTAAATCCACGACCACGATGTCGCTAAGCGGCCCGGCGGCGTCTGTCGATGGTTTCATGCATTCGGTGTCGTTTATAAAAACGCCGCGCCTGCGTGATGGCAGAACGCATCGGCGTCGCGGATGTATTTTAGCACCGTGGCCGGCTGGCGGTGGCGGGTGACCGCCATGATTTTGTCGAGGCGGGCGTTGTGCGCGGCGGCG
>JAPPQJ010000070.1:0-413 GCA_028817015.1 Gammaproteobacteria bacterium | reverse complement strand
TGCGCGCGGCGTAGTGCTTGACGATGCGCGGCACATCGGTCGGGTGCAGCGGCCTGCCGGTCAACTTGCCGCCGCGCCGCAGGGTTTGGAACAGATGGCTTGCGCCCGGCGCCGCGCGCAAGCCGGACGCATCCAACCAATCCTCGACGCGCTGCAGCGGGCGAATCGCATGGCCGTCAGGGACGGCGATTTTCTCGCCCTTGCCATGCGGGTCGGTCTTCGACCGGCGAATGTGAACGAACATGCCGGCCGCTTGATAACGATGCGCATGCGAGGTGCGGTTTTGCGCGCAACCCGGCGTGTTGACAGCGCCGATGATTTCCACATCATCGATTCTCAAACGGCAAATCTCCGACCTTCGCAACGCGCCGGCGAATCCCAACGCAATCACCGCGGCGTCGCGCAAACCCAAC
>JAPPQJ010000164.1 GCA_028817015.1 Gammaproteobacteria bacterium | reverse complement strand
CCGTTGGGAGACAGCCCTCTGACCATGGCCGTCGGCGGCGTGGTGGGCGGCGGCGGCGGCGGCGGCCCTTGCCGGGCGGCGAAGGTTACGGTGCGCTGGGTGCGGAAACCGGGGCTTTGCTGCATTCTGTTTTCAGCAGTGCCCCTATGCCCGCTCCGGATCCCAAATGTGGCGGAGGTGGGCTGGTCGGCGGAGTTTGCGATGATGACGGACGCCGACACGATGTCCGCATTCAGGCCCGACACGGGGTCTGTTACTCCCGACTGCGAAGCCATGACAAAGTCGGTGGGCGTGCGCTGCACTCCGTTCACATAAACCGTAAATCTTTCAAGGGCTGCAGGTTCGGTGAAAAAGGGTTCGGCCGCCAGCGTATCTTCCCCGGTGTCAATGCCGACGATGGTGAAGGTTACGCGGCGGTCATTTGTGCTTACAAATGTCTGCGTTGCATCAAGCCGGTCGTGGACAACGGAAAAAAAGGCGTTGGCGGCGGGGCTGGTGTAACCCGTTCTTTGGCTGCCGTCCGCTGTGTAGATGCAAGTCGGGCACTGGATTTGCGCGTTGAGGCCACTGCCGACAAGAGTGACCCGTCCATCCCTGATGCCCGACAGAAAAAGTTCAGTCCTGCCGACGCCCGGCGTTCCTGAAAGAAAGAGGTCGGCACCACGCAGAAGACGAGTAAGCGCTTCCCCCAGTACGGCGTCAGTCGGGTTTGTGCGAGCCGGCGTGGGCACCAACTGCGGCGGCTGCCCGTCTCTCATCTGTCCGAGCAACCGGACATGATTGAACAGACCTTCCGCCTGCGTGAAATACGCCGCCTGCGACACGCCATGAAACACCGGCGCAAACAAAAACGCCGCGGCGATGGCAACGCCCAGCAACGCGGGCGCAACGGCGCGACGCTTGCGGTGCGCGTACATAAGCGGCGCAGCGGCGCGTGGCTTGCGGTGCGCGTACATAAAATGTGGCGGCTTGTCTGACATCAGCAAGTGTATTCCCGACTCGGTGGAAGGCACATTATACAGCCCCGGCGGCGTTTGACAACCCTGTTTGTGCAAGCCTTTGCAAGCGCCGGGCGGGCGCCGGTAATCCGTTGAAAAAACGCATGTTTCACGCCCACACCGGCCAAATCAACAATCCCCGCCCCTCGCTCCACCCCCGACAAGCCGGGATACCCGTCAACCGCGACGCTGGCTCCGCCAACTTTTCAGACCGTAACCCCCCGCGCCGCCGGCGGTAAATATGCCCGCATACATCAGAATATCAAAGTAGATGTCGGCCCATTGCGGCAGGAGAAACCAAGTCAGCATAATAAAAACAGCAACGCCGATCAGCGTATAAACCAGCCGAAACCAGCGGTCGGCGCTCTGGTTTTTGTGCGTGTTGGTCAGGAACTGGGTGACATGCTGCGGCTCAAACTTGTCGAATACCGGGTGATGGGAGAAGCCAACCCTGGTGAAACTCGCCATTTTTTGCGTTATCACATCCAGCGACTGCGGTGAGTCATCGCGCTCCAAACCCTGCTGTTTTTCAGGAGACCCTGCTTCTTCAATGGATTTGTTCATCGGCGCCGCCCGTCACATCAACTGCCTGTCAAAGTATTCAACCGCCCGCTCGGCTTGCCTGACGAATCCGGGAATGGCGCCGTTTTCCATGTCCAGCAAATGCGATTCCAGCGCCTCCTGAATCCGGATGCAGGCGGCCAAATCCAGCATCGCCTTTTGCCCGGCTGATTGAACCGCTTCCGGGTTTTGAGTGCTTTGCGCGAAAAATTCGCTCAGTGCGGCGACAAGGTCTTCCGCGCTCCAGCCGCCTCCCAACGCGTCTTTCTCCGCGCGGGAAAGCGGACGGCGGAGCGCATCAGGTGAAAGCGCCGTCGGCGTCGCTGCATTCAGGTCATCGGGGTTCATTTTCATCAGAGTCACCAATGAACATCATATCATATCAATCCACCCTGGCGCGGAAAAATCCGCTTGTGCCAAGCCAAAGCAAAAATGCCCTGACTGGCGGCACTCGCCGGGGGCAAAGTTGAAAATACGCATTTTCACGCCTTCGGACGGGCATTGCACTGCGCGGACAAACGAAGGAGAAGGCCGCCGGCCTTGCCAAAGGCGTCCTGGCGCTGCTTGTTACAGCGGTGCTCGACAAACAGACGGGCGGCGATGACGACGATGAGTATGGTCGAAATCACCGCGACTACCAATGTAGGGGCGCTCATTTGTCATTCAGTCTTTGTCGCGCTGGGCAATCATAGCGGC
>JAPPQJ010000206.1 GCA_028817015.1 Gammaproteobacteria bacterium | reverse complement strand
TCGTTCATTAAGATGTCGGCCACGGCCGCGGTGCACACCGTGTCGTCGGTGAACTTGCACGCCGCGTGCCAGAACTCGAACGTCTTGTCTTTGTGGTCGTCGTCGAACTCAAACCGCGAGCCGACGATGTCGCCGATAACCGCGCCAAACATGTTTGCCACCCCTGCGGCCCATACCGAAGAGGCCAGTATAGCGCACCCAAAATCGGGCGCCACCGCCGATTGGGGCATTTGCATCAGCACCGGATAATGGTAAGGTGGCCTTTCGGAATCGGCAAAACCTTGAAAATGAACCTACTCCCTGTTGTCATGTGCGGCGGTTCGGGCACGCGCCTGTGGCCGCTTTCACGCAAAAATCACCCCAAGCAATTCGCCCCCCTGTTCGACGAAGAAGGAAACGACACCCTGTTTCGCCGCACCATGGACCGGGTTGCGCGCCTCGATCATCAGCACACCATGGTCATCTGCAACCACGCGCACCGCTTTTTTGTCTCCAGCAGCCTGCGCCGGCAGGAACGCCATGCCTGCACCATTTTAGTCGAGCCCCACCAGCGCAGCACCGCACCGGCGGCCACGTTGGCGGCCCTGGAAGCGCGCCGGGAATTCGGCGACGGGCTGCTGTTGATCATGCCGTCCGACCAACTCATCGCCGACCCGGATGTGTTTGCCGAAGCGGTGCGCGCCGCAACCCGGACCGCCCTGGAAGATCGAATCGTCCTGTTCGGCATCCCCCCCACCGATGCGGAGACCGGCTACGGCTACATTCGCACGCAGGGCCCGCTGCCCGGCGGTGACCCATCCGGCCCCGCCCTCAAGGTGGCCGAGTTCCGCGAAAAACCCGAGCGGCGGGTCGCCGCCCAGTGGCTCGCGCGCGGCGACTGCTACTGGAACAGCGGCATCTTTCTGGTCAAGGCATCGGTGTATCTCGACGCCATCGCCCGCTTCGAGCCCGGCATCCGGCGGGCTTGCGAGGGGGCCATGGAAAAACGCCGCGATGATCTGGGTTTCACCCACCTGGAGGCGGACAGTTTCGCCGCATGCCGCGACATTTCCATCGACTACGCGGTCATCGAGCGCGCCGACAACCTGGCGCTGGTGCCGGCCGACATGGGCTGGAACGACCTGGGCGGCTGGAGCGCGCTGGCCGGGGTATTCGCCGCTGACGACCGGGGCAACCACCTGCGCGGCGATGTGATATGCAAGGACTCCACCGGCAACATCATCCACGGCCATGACCGGCTGATCGGCGTCCTGGGCCTGGATGACTGCATCGTCGTCGATACCCCGGATGCGGTGCTGGTCGCCGCCGGCGCACACGCCCCGAACATCAAAAACCTGGTCGCCGACCTGCGCGACCGGCAGCGCCCCGAGGCTGACGAGCCGCGCAAGGTGTTCCGCCCGTGGGGGCACTATGAAAGCATCGAGCAGGGCGACAATTTCCAGGTCAAGCGGATCGTCATCAACCCCGGGCAGGGCCTGTCCCTGCAACTGCACCACCACCGCTCCGAGCACTGGATTGTGGTGAAGGGCAGAGCGCGCGTCACCAAGGGGGACGAGGTGTTTACATTAACCCAGAATCAATCGACCTACATCCCGGTCGAAACCCGCCACCGGCTCGAAAACATCGATGATGAGCCGGTCTTTATGATCGAGGTGCAGTGCGGGGAATACCTGGGAGAGGATGACATCGTGCGGTTCGACGACCGCTATGGGCGGGCGGAGAGCAACTGACGGGAGAGGGAAATGTTGCAGCGGCCTTTCTCCCCCTCCGCCTCCGCGAGAGGGCCGGGGAGAGGGCGGCGCCGGAAAGAAAAGCCGCCGGATTCCGGGGCGATGAAAAACAAACCTGTCAATGGCGGATTCCTGCCGGCAACTCGCCGGCGTCATTCATATCTCTCCAACGCCACCGGCCGCCGGTTTTGGTCCACGGACACATAGGTGTAAGTCGCTTCGGTCACTTTCAGATATTGCTTCGCCGCCTGTTTGCGCCGCACCCAGGTTTCGATGTGCACCGCGATGGAGGTGGTGCCGGTGCGCTTTAGTTTGCAGTAGCAACTTACCTGGTCACCGACAAACACCGGCAGGTGGAAGGCCATGCTCTCCACGGCCACGGTCACCAGCCGGCCCTTGACCCGGTAACTGGCGAAGATGGCGCCGGCCAGGTCCATTTGCGACATGATCCAGCCGCCGAAAATGTCGCCGCTGGGGTTGGCGTCGGCGGGCATGGCCACGGTGCGCAGCGAGGGGCGCTGGTGTTCGGGGGGCAGACCGGGCATCTACAGCACCGGGTTGAAGTAGTGGCGGCCGGAGGTGGCGTTGGCGGCTTGTTCCAGCAACATTTCCAGGACTTCGTCGTTATCGACAAAGTTGAGGTTTTCGGCGTTGATCATCAAAAGCGCCGACTCATTGTAGTTGAGGAAATACCGCGCGTAGGCCTCGACCAGGTCTTCCAGGTAACCGCGCTCCATGCTGCGCTCGAACAGCACGCCGCGTTTGCGGATGCGCCCGATCAGGACATCGGTGGGCGCCTGCAGGTAGATCACCAGATCGGGAACCGGCACTTCGGTGACCAGGTGCCGGTAGACCTGCTCATACAAGTACAGTTCGTCCTCGTCCAGGGTGAGGCGCGCGAACAGGGGATCTTTGGCCAGCATGAAGTCGGCGACCCGCACCGGGGAAAACAGGTCGCCCTGGCGCAACTTCTTCAACTGCCGGACGCGCTGAAACAGGAAGAACAACTGCACTTGCAACGCAAACTGAGACGGCGCCTTGTAGAAGCGCTCCAGGAACGGGTTGTCGGCGGCCTGCTCGAGGGTCAGCCCCGCGCCGATGCGCGCGGCGATTCTGCGCGCCAGGGTGGTTTTGCCCACGCCGATGGGCCCTTCCACCACGATATACTTTTTGTCGCTGATTGTTCCGCTCCTGTGGGTTGTGCCGCGCCTTGGCCGGCAGCGCCATGACAGATTGGCCGCAAGTTCGTATACTCGCACGGTTTAAGGTTTTCGCCAAACTTTCCGGCCGGCGCCGGGCAACCCGAACACCGAACGGGCCCACGCAATGAAACTGCTGTTCGATTTCCTGCCGTTGCTGATATTTTTTGCGGCGTTCAAATTCTACGACATTTATACGGCCACCGCAGCGGCCATCGCGGCCACCGTGGTTCAGGTGGGGGTGTTCTGGGCCAGGCACCGCCGCTTCGAGACCGCCCACCTGGTGACGCTCGCGGTGATCGCGGTTTTCGGCGGGCTGACCATCGCCCTGCGCGACGAGTTGTTCATCAAGTGGAAGCCGTCCATCGTCAACTGGATTTTCGCGGCGGCGGTGTTAGGCAGCCTGGGGGTCGGCAGAAAGTCGGCGTTGGAATACCTGATGGGCAATCAAATCAGCCTGGCGGCGGCGGTGTGGCGCAAACTGAACATCGCCTGGGGCGCGTTTTTTCTGCTCATGGGGCTGCTCAACCTGTATGTCGCGTTCTACCACAACGCCGGCGCAGACGAGCAAATCCGCACCCAGACCTGGGTTAACTTCAAGGTTTTCGGCCTGACCGGCCTGACCCTGTTATTCTTGATATTGCAGACGGTTTTTCTGGCCCGACACATCACCCCGGAGGAGGACAACTGATGTATTACTCGATCTACGCCACAGACCGGGAAAACAGCCTCGACGCCCGCCAACGCGCGCGCCCGGCCCACCTGCGGCGCCTCAACGAGTTGCTGGACCAGGGGCGGCTGCTGGTGTCCGGCCCCAACCCGCGCATCGACAGCATGGAACCGGGCCCGGCCGGGTTCAGCGGCAGCGTGATCATCGCCGAATTCGACTCGCTCGAAGAGGCCCGGGCGTGGGCCGAGGATGACCCTTATTTCGCCGCGGGCGCGTATGAAAGCGTCGAGGTGAAGCCGTTTAAGAAAGTGTTGCCGTAAATCGCCGCGGTCCATTCAAACCGCCGGTGCAAGCCCGCCGGCCCCTGCTTGAAGCGGTCTTTTGGCCGCGGAAATTCGGGATTCCGGGAGTCTGGTCATACCCTCCCGGGGGTGGGGGTGAGGGGAGGTGATGGTGCCTGTTGGTGCGCGAGGTTTAACCCCGGGCCCGACAATCCCGCTTCAATCCGACCCTTCAACCTGCCGCCACACCACCCCGGCTTCGGACTCCTTGTCCAGCAACTCCAGCCACTTCTCGTGCGCATCCAAATCCTCCCTGCCGGCCTGGATGAGCGGCGTGGCGATGCGCTCGGCGTCGTCCCCCGGTGCAATGACATGGGCCGGCGCATAGCCGGACATCTCCGCCGCATCGCCGAGCAGCGTGACCTGGCCGCCGGTCATGGCTAAATAGACATCGGCGAGAATCTCGGCATCCTGCAGCGCGCCGTGCAGGGTGCGCTGGGTGTTGTCCACCGAATAGCGCATGCACAACGCATTCAAACTGTTGTTATGCCCGGGGAATTTATCGCGCGCCATTTTCAGCGTGTCGATGACCTCGCAATGGGCCTCGACCACGCCTTCGCCGAGGCCGGCCAATTCAAACTCGCGGTTCAGGAAGCCGACATCGAAGGGCGCGTTGTGGATGATTAACTGCGCGTCCCTGATGAACTCCAGCAACTCCCCGGCCAGGGCGGGGAATTCCGGCTTGTCGGCGAGTTGGTCGAGGGTGATGCCGTGCACCTCCATGGCCGCTTCGTCGATTTCGCGCTGCGGGTTGATGTAGCGGTGGAAAGTGTTGCCGGTCATGCGGCGGCCGACCATCTCCACGCAGCCGATCTCGACCACGCGGTGCCCCTGGGCCACTTCCAGGCCGGTGGTTTCAGTGTCCACCACGATTTGCCGGCGGCTCACAGCAATTCGTCTATGGCGCGGTTGGCCAGCCGGTCGGCGCGCTCGTTGCCGGCGTTGCCGGCGTGCGCCTTGACCCAGTGCCAGGTAATGTCGTGGCGGCCGACCAAGCGGTCCAGCCGCTCCCACAGGTCGCGGTTTTTCACCGGCTTGCGCTGCGAGGTCTTCCAGTTTTTCCGCTTCCAGGCCTCCATCCACCGCATCACCCCGTCTCGCAGATAGCGCGAATCGGTATACAACTCCACGCGGCAGGCCTGGCGCAGCGCGCTTAGCGCCTCAATCGCGGCCAACAACTCCATGCGGTTGTTGGTGGTGCGGGGCTCGGCGCCATACAAAGTTTTCTCCCGCTCGCCGAAGGTCAGCAGCGCGCCCCAGCCGCCGACTCCGGGATTGCCGCGGCAGGCGCCGTCGGTGTGGATGATCACTGTGCCGGGCATCGCTTTATTCCAGTTAAGAGAGTCGCGGGGGCGGCGGTGATTGACAAAACGACCGCGCGCGGCGGCCGGCGCGCCCGGGCTCGGACAGCGCCGCCGCCGAACGATGGGCCGCCGGTTGCGCCACGCCGGGAAGCAACCGCCAGCGCCGCGCCGCACCGCGCCCGGTGAGGGCGGTTTCCTGCTTGCGCCCGACGATGACATAGACGGCCCCCAGTCCCGGCCACCATCTGGCCCCGGCGGCGTCGATGAAATTGAGTTTACGCCGCCACTTCTCACTTTGCAACGGCGGCTGATAGGCGAGCATGGCCGCTCCCGCCAGGTCGAAGCCAAGCAGCGACAGCCAGTCCTGCACCCGCCCGACGCGGCGGAAGCGGCCGGTCCAGGGCGGGCGGGCCAGGGCGCGCATCACCGGGCGAAGCGCGCCCCACAGGCTCAACCGGTTGAAGCCGGTGATGACCAGGCAGCCTTGCGGCACCAAAATCTGATTAACCTCGCGCAGCACCGCGTGGGCATCTTCGCAGAAGTCCAGCGTATGCGGCAGCACGATCAGGTTGTGGGTTTTTTCGGCGAACGGCAACGCCGCCCCTTTTGCCACAACGCGGTGAACCGGCGGCCCGGCGGCGGTGGCGCCGGCGTCCCCGCCGCCCGCCCGGATAAACTCCTGATCCACGACCACAAACCTCCGGCCGCTTTCGATGCCGCCGAGAAAATCCACCGCCGCCCGCCCCACCTGCAGACTGCTGGGATAGTAACCGGACGGCACCAGGGCGCGGCACTGGCGTTGCTCCTGTTCCAGCAAAGAGCGGCCGAGAGGCGTGTCAAACCAGTCGCGCATCTGCGGTCAGGCGGCGCGCGGGCGCAGGTGGGCGTGCCATTTGCGCTCCATGCCCTTGAACAACCAGACGATGAAAAAGGTCAGGCACAAGTAGAAGAATCCGGCGGCGATGAACGACTCGAACGGCACGAAATGCCGCGAGTTGACGATTTTCGCGGCGCCGAACAAATCCACCAGCGTGATGACTCCGGCGATGACCGTGCCGTGCAGCATGAAGATGACTTCGTTGCCGTACGCCGGCAGTGCACGCCGCAGCGCGCTCGGCAGAATCACGCGCCGCAGCACCACCGCCGGGCGCATGCCGCAGGCGCGCGCCGCCTCGATTTCGCCACGCGGCGTCTGCACAATCGCGCCGCGGATGATTTCCGCGGTGTAGCCGGCGGTGTTCAGCGAAAAGCCGATGAGCGCGCACCAGTACGCCTCCTTGAACACCACCCACAGCAGACTCTCGCGCAGGAAGTCGAACTGGGCGAAGCCGTGGTAGATGAGATACACCTGCGCCAGCAGCGGCGTGCCGCGCATGAAGTAGATGAAGGCGCGCGGCAAGGCGCTCACCCCCGCATGTTTGGACGCGGCCGCCACACCGAGCGGCACCGCCAGAACCAGGCCGCACAGCAGCGACAAAATCAGCAACTCGACGGTGACCCGCAGCCCGGACAAATACAGCGGCAGGTTGTCGATGATGACCGCAAAATCCATCACGCGGCGCGCACCCCGACGCTGTACCGGCGCTCCAAGTAACGCAGGCCGAGGTTGGACAACGCAGTCAGCAGCAGAAACAACAGCGCCACCAACAGGTAGAACGAAAACGGCTGGCGGGTGGCGCCGCCGGCCTGGCCGGCCTTGAACACCATGTCGTGCAGGCCGATGACCGACACCAACGCCGTGGTCTTCATCAACACCAGCCAGTTGTTGCCGAAGCCCGGCAGCGCGTGGCGCACCATGGCCGGCAGCG
>JAPPQJ010000018.1 GCA_028817015.1 Gammaproteobacteria bacterium | reverse complement strand
CCGTGGCCGGCATCGCCGCGCTGGTGCGGCGGGATTTTCATGGCGCGTGAGATGAACGCGATGCATCTCTCCGGCGTTTCCGCCTCGGCCGGCATGGCGGCCGGGACGCTGGTGCAACTGGATGCCGGCCGGTTTGAATTCCCCCCGGCCGCCGCACCCGGCGATTCGGCGCGCGAACGGCAACGCCTGCAGCAGGCGCTGGACAAGGCGCGCGCGGCCGTCGCCGAACTCAGCGCCGACCTCGAGCCGGTGGCCGCCGACATCATGGAATTCCAACTGGCGCTGCTGGAAGACGCCGATTTCCTCAGCCCTGCCTTCGCCGCCATCGATAGCGGCGCGGCGGCCGAAGGCGCGTGGAGTGCCATGATGGATGCGGAAATCGCCGACTATGCGGGCGCCGACGACCCGAACATGGCGGCCAAAGCGGACGACCTGGCCGACATCCGCGCGCGCGTGCTGGAGGCCCTGTGCGGGAAAACCCGCACCCCGCGGTTGCGGCCGCCGGCCGACGGCCACTTCATCTGCGCCGCGCCCCGGATGACGCCGTCGGAGTTCCTCGCCTGCGACCCGGCGTCGGTGCGCGCCATCGCCGTCAGCGGCGGTAGCCCCGGCAGCCATGTCGCCATCCTGGCGCGCGCCAGGGGCATGCCGATGATTGTGAACTGCGGTGACCAGTTGCTGGATGCCCCGTCCGGCGCCTGCGCGCTGCTCGACGCCGACCAGGCGCACCTCATCGTACACCCGGACAAATCCCAGCGCGCGGCGTTTCAGCGGCGCTTTGACCGGCATCAAGCGCGGCGGCGGCAAGTCAACCAACGGGTCAACGAGCCGGCCCTCACCGCGCACGGCGAGCGCGTCGCCATTTATGCGAACATCGACGACCCAGCGCTGTTGGACGGCGTGGATGCCGCCCCCTTCGACGGCGTCGGGCTGGCGCGCACCGAGTTCCTTTTCCACGGCGATGCGCCGCCCGGTGAAGATGTGCAACTGGCGGCATACCGGGCCATCATCGACTGGGCCGGCGGCCGTGCGGTGACCATCCGCACCGTGGACGCCGGCGGCGACAAGGCGATGGGCGGAGTCACCGCGCCGTTTGAAGCCAACCCGTTTCTCGGCCTGCGCGGCTGCCGGTTGTATGAATCCCACCGGCAATTGTTTGAGACGCAGTTGCGCGCCCTGGCGCGCGCCGCCGCCGCCGCGCCGGGCCGGTTGAAGGTGATGATTCCCATGGTCACGCGCCCGGCCGAGATGGCGAGGTTCCGGGCGCAGTTTGCCGCGGTGGTCGAGGACATGAAATCCAACGGCGTGGCCTGCGAACTGCCGGCGTTGGGCATGATGGTGGAAGTGCCGGCGGCGGCGCTGGAGGCATCGTCTTTTGACGCGGATTTCTACTCGGTCGGCTCCAATGACCTCGTTCAATACACCCTGGCCGCGGCCCGCGACGACCCGCGCGTCGCGCACCTGAACGACCCGCGCGCGCCGGCGGTTGGCAGGTTAATCAAGATGGCGGTCAGCGCGGCCCGGGCGCGGGGCGTTGAAATCAGCGTCTGCGGCGACATGGCGTCGGCGCCCGGCCTGGTGCCGCTGCTGCTGGAGGCCGGCGTGCGGGCGCTGTCGGTTGCCATGGCCGGCGTGGCCGAAGTCAAGCAGGCGGTGCGCCGGTGGCGCCCCGGAGCGGTGACCGATGCATAAGCGCGCCGTCAAAGACCGGGGGCATGACGAACGAGTCCGCGAGTATAAGGCGATACTGCAAAACCACATCGAGAAACAGCCGTCGGGGTTGCGCAAGAAAATCGCCAACGCCATCGGCACCAACCGCAGTTTTGTCTCGCAAATCACCAACTCGACCTACCGGGTGCCGATTCCGCTGAACTATGTTCACACCATTCTCGAAGTCTGCCACCTGCCGCCGGTTGAGCGCGCCAACTTTCTGTCCGCCTACATGGCCGCACATCCCGGCCAGGCGGAACTCATCAACTTTCACGAAGCCGGCCACGCCGACCTGTTCACCATCAACCTGTCCGAGGTGGCGTGCGAACAGTCGCGGGCGGCCATCAGGGCCGCCCTGAAATCCATGGCCGACGCGATGATTGCGCTGGCGGCCAAACTGTGACAACCAACGGAGGTTTGTGATGAAGAAAATCCTCAACGCGCCTGAGCGCGCGCTCGACCAATCCTTAAGCGGGCTGGTCGCGGCGCATCCCGACATCGTCGCGGCCGGCGCGAGCGGCCGGTTCATCACGCGCAAGCACCCGAAAGCGGGCGGCAAAGTCGCGCTCATCTCCGGCGGCGGCTCCGGCCACGAGCCGCTGCACG
>JAPPQJ010000116.1:6295-7144 GCA_028817015.1 Gammaproteobacteria bacterium | reverse complement strand
GTATGACCGCATCCTCGCGCTCAACACTTTCGGCACCAAGACGGTGCTGCTGATCGCGTTATACGGTTTTCTCACCGAACGCCCGCACTTTCTCGACATCGCGCTGATGTATACGCTGCTTAACTTCTTGTCCACGGTCGCGGTGCTGAAGTTCTTTGAATACGGCGACCTCGGCCGGCGCGGCGGCGGCGAACGGTGACCATGATGATGGCGGTGATCGTCGATGCACTGAGTTGGATTCTCATCATCGCCGGCAGTTTCGTGGTGCTGACCGGCAGCCTCGGCATCAACCGCTTCCCGGAATTTTTCACCCGTGTGCACGCCGCATCGGTCACCGATTCCATGGGCATCGCGTTGTTGATGTTCGGCTTGATGCTGCAGGCCGGCTTTACCCAGGTCGCGCTTAAACTCGCGCTGCTGCTGTTCTGCATTTTATGGACCGGGCCGGTGGCCGGCCACGCGCTGGCCAAAGCCGCGCTGCACGGCAAACTGCGGCCGTGGATTCACGGCGAGCGCAGCGGTGAGTTGCCCGCCGACGGTGACTCGAAGTGAACTCGTTTTTGGTTTTCGTGCTGCTTGCCTTTCTGGTGGCGGTGACGGTCGCGGTGCTGCGGCTGCGCAGTTTGTTTGCGGCGGTGATGCTGTTCGGCATGTTCAGTTTGCTGTTGGCGACGCTGTTCGTGGTGATGGATGCGGTGGATGTGGCGTTCACCGAGGCCGCGGTCGGCGCCGGCATCGCCACCGTGTTGATGCTCGCCACCCTGGCCCTGACCGGCGCGCAGGAAATCCCGCACCGCCACCCGCTGCGCCACGCCGCCATCGTCATCGCCACCGGCCTGGCGCTGCTGT
>JAPPQJ010000116.1:0-6138 GCA_028817015.1 Gammaproteobacteria bacterium | reverse complement strand
CGGCGCGCCCAACATGGTCACCGCGGTGCTCGCCAGTTACCGCGGCTACGACACGCTCGGCGAGGTGGTGGTGGTGTTCACCGCCGGCGTGGGCGTGATTGCGCTGTTAGGCGGCGCCGGGTTCTTGCGGCCGCGGCTGCGGCCGGCACAGCGGCGGCAACGGAGGTAAGCGGTGGAACACCATAAGGTGCTGCGCGTGGTCACGCGGCTTCTCACGCCGCTGATTTTATTGTTCGCGTTGTATGTGCAGTTTCACGGCGACTTCGGCCCCGGCGGCGGCTTTCAGGCCGGGGTGATTTTCGGCGCGGGCGTGATTTTGTTCGCCATCGTGTTCGGCATGCAACGATGCATGCGCGCGCTGCCGCCTTCGCTGATGCGCATCATCGCCGGCGGCGGCGTGCTGTTATACGCCGGGGTCGGCGTGGCCGGCATTTTGCTCGGCGGCAACTATTTGGAGTACAACATGTTAGGCGCCGGCGCCATCGCCGGCCAGCACCTCGGCATCAACTTAATTGAAGTGGGCGTCGGCGCCACCGTGGCCGCGATGATGGTTTGTTTGTTCTACTGTTTCGCCGGCGGTGAAGTCGATGGTGAAAGTCAAGGCGAAGGCGGCGCCGATGGATAACCCCGCCGGCCTGTTCAGTTACTTCGGCGTCATCGCTCTCATGATGCTCGGCTTCTACATCGTCATGGACTCGCCCAATCTGGTTAAGAAAATGGTCGGCCTCAACATCTTTCAGGCCGCGGTTTTCATTTTCTACATCAGCATGGGCAAGGTCGCCGGCGGCACCGCGCCCATCGCCGATGCGGCGGCCGACTTATACAGCAACCCGCTGCCGCATGTCCTCATTCTCACCGCCATCGTGGTCGGCGTCTCGGTCACCGCCATGGGCCTGGCGATCATCATCCGCATCAAGCGCGCCTACGGCAGCGTCGACGAGCACGACATCGCCGCCGCGGATGCCGCCGCCGACACCGCCGCTGACACCGCCGGCATCGATACCGCCGCCGCGCCGCCGCCGGAGTCACCGTGACCGCCGCTCACCTGCCGGTGCTGCAGGTGGTGGCGCCGCTGCTCGCCGCGCCGCTGTGTGTGATGCTGCGCGCGCCGCTTGCGGCCTGGTTGCTGACCTGCGCGGTCGCCGTCATCGCCATCGTCATCGCCGCCATCCTGCTGTTCACCGTCACCGCCGGCGATGGCGCCGTGCTTATCTACGCCCTCGGCGGCTGGGCCGCGCCGTGGGGCATTGAATACCGCGTGGATATAGTCGGCGCTTTTGTGTTGGTCATCATCACCGGCATCAACCTGGTCGCCGTGTTGTGCGGCCGCGCCAGCGTCATGCGCGAGATACCGGCGGAACGTGTTTTTCTTTTCTACACCGGCTGGCTGTTGTGCTTAACCGGCATGCTCGGCATCGCGGTCAGCGGCGATGTGTTCAATGTTTTCGTGTTTCTGGAAATCGCTTCGCTGGCGTCCTGCCTGCTGGTTTCCCTGGGCCGCGACCGCCGCTGCCTGAGCGCCGCATTTCGCTACCTGCTCATGGGCTCGGTCGGCGCCACTTTTATCTTAATTGTGGTGGGCTTGTTATACCAGATGACCGGCACGCTCAACATGGCCGACCTCGCCGCGCGCCTGCCGCCATTGGCGCAGAGCCGCACCCTGCAAGTCGCGTTCGCGTTTCTCACCGTCGGCGTGGGGTTAAAGGCGGCGGTGTTCCCGCTGCACTTCTGGCTGCCCGGCGCGTACGCGTTTGCGCCGAGCATGGCGGCGGTGTTTCTCGCCGGCACTTCCACCAAAGCGTCGGTTTACATTCTGCTGCGGTTTTTCTTCTCGGTCATGGGCGCGGAGTTAAGTTTCGATGCGATGCGGCTGCACTGGTTTCTGCTGCCGCTGGCGTTGGCCGGCATCTTCGCCGCATCCGTCGCCGCGATTTACCAGAGCGATGTCAAACGCCTGCTGGCGTTCTCCAGCGTCGCCCAGGTCGGCTACATGATTCTCGGCGTGGCCACCGGCAGCGGCGCCGGCCTGGCCGCCGCGCTGGTGCATTTGTTCAACCACGCGCTGATGAAAAGCGCGTTGTTCTTTGTTGTCGCCTGCATGGTCTTGCGCGTCGGCGGCGCGCGGTTGGCCGACCTGGCCGGCGTCGGCAAACGCATGCCGCTGACCGCGGCCGCGTTGGTGGTCAGCGGTTTGTCGCTGGTCGGCTTTCCGTTCACCGCCGGCTTCATCAGTAAATGGGCGCTGTTGGCCGCGGCGCTGGACTCGCACGGCTGGTGGCTGGCGTTGTTGGTGCTGGCGAGTTCGCTGCTGGCGGTGGTTTACATGTGGCGCGTGGTGGAGGCGGTGTACTGCGCGCCGAAGACCGCGTCGGCGGAGTCGCAAACGGTGACCGAAGCGCCACTGCCGTTGTTGATTGGCGCGTGGTTGTTAGCCGCGGCCAATGTGGTGTTCGGTTTGTCCACCGAACTGAGCCTCGGCATCGCCGAGCGCGCGGCTGTGTTGTTAATCGGCGATGCGCCGTGAATACTGACGCGCTGTTGGCGGCGGTTGTGGCGTTGCCGTTGGTCGGCGCGCTGCTGGTGGCGGCGTGCGGCGAGCGCCGGCCCAACCTGCGCGAGGCGGTGACGGTGGTGACGGCATCGCTGGTGCTGGCGCTGGTGCTGCGGCTGCTGTGGGCGGAGTCGGAAACGACGGCTGCATTGTCGGCGCCGTTGGTGTTGGCCGAGCCGTGGCCGGGGGTGACCATCGCGTTGGCGGTGGAGCCGTTGGGCTTGCTGTTTGCGCTGGTGGCGAGTTTCCTGTGGCTGGTCACTTCACTTTACGCCATCGGCTACATGCGCGGCCACGGCGAGACAAATCAAACGCGCTTTTATGCGTTCTTCGCCGTCGCCATCTCCGCCGCCATGGGCATAGCCTTCGCCGCCAACTTGTTCACGCTGTTTTTATTCTACGAAGCGCTCAGCATTGGCACCTTCCCGCTGGTCACCCACGCCGGCACCGCCGAAGCGCGGCGCGCCGGGCGCGCCTATCTCGGCATTTTGCTCGGCACTTCCATCGGTTTTTTTCTCCTCGCGCTGGTGTGGACCTGGGCCATCGCCGGCACACTGGACTTCACCGCCGGCGGCGTATTGGCCGGGCGCGCATCGCCATTCGCGGCGTCGGCGTTGTTGGTGTTGTTTTTGTTCGGCATCGGCAAGGCCGGGTTAATGCCGTTCCACCGCTGGCTGCCCGCGGCCATGGTGGCGCCGACGCCGGTGAGCGCGCTGCTGCATGCGAAGGCCGGGGTGTTCACGGTGCTTAAAATCTGCGTGTATATTTTCGGCGCCGACTTTTTGTCGCAGGTGCCGGCGCGCGAAGTGATGATGTATGTCGCGGCGGCCACGGTGCTGCTCGCATCGCTGGTCGCGCTTCGAAAGGACAACCTGAAAGTGCGCCTGGCGTACTCCACGGTGAGCCAACTGTCGTATGTGGTTCTGGGCGCGCTGTTAGCCAACTCGCCGGGCTTTATCGGCGGCGGCATGCACATTCTCATGCACGCTTTCGGCAAAATCACCCTGTTCTTTTGCGCCGGCGCGATTTTGGTGGCGACGCACAAAACCGAAGTCAGCGACATGCGCGGACTCGGCCGCGCGATGCCGGTGACCATGGGCGCGTTTTTCATCGCCTCGCTCAGCATCATCGGCCTGCCGCCCGGCGGCGGATTGTGGAGCAAGTGGCTGCTGGCGCTGGCCAGCGTGGAGGCCGGCGAGTTTGTGTTGTTGGCGACGCTGCTGCTGAGCTCGCTGTTGAACATCGCCTACTTGCTGCCGGTTCCGCTGCGCGCGTTTTTCGGCAAGGGTGAAGGCCGGGATGTCGGTTTGCGCGAGGCGCCGGGGTTTTGCCTGGCGGCGATTGCGGTCACCACCGCCGGCTGTGTCGCGTTGTTCATCTGGCCGGATGCGGCGCAACGGTTGTTGAGCGCAATGGGCGGCGTGCAATGAAAAGCCGCGACAAAGAACATTTCTTCGACCGGCCGCGCAATGTGAAGCGCATGCTGCGCGTGTTTTATGCGGTCTGCGCCGGACTCCTGACGGCTGACTTTTTGTTTCACCGGCATGTGGTGCATGCGTTTGAAGCGGTGCCGGGGTTTTACGCGCTGTTCGGCCTGGCCGCCTGCGTGGTCCTGGTGCTGGCGGCGAAAGAAATGCGCAAGATTTTGATGCGCGGCGAGGATTACTACGAAGGCGGCGGCGATGACGCCGGCGAAAGTGACGACGGGGGCGATGGCGGCCGTGGCTGAACTGCCGCCGTTTCTGCCGTTCTATCTCGGCGCGCTGTTGGTGGCGCTGGCGCCGGCGCGGCCGCAGTGGCTTCGCCCGGCGCTCACCGTACTCACACCGTTGCTCGGCGCCGCCAACCTGCTGACCATCCCCGCCGGCGCGCACCTCAACATGGAATTGTTGGGCTATGAACTGAACCCGCTGCGCGCCGACCGTCTCAGCAACCTGTTCGGCTACCTGTTCCACCTCGCCGCATTCATCGGCGCGATTTACGCATGGCATGCGCGCGCGCGCGGGCAGCAGGCGGCGGCGTTGTTGTATGCCGGCAGCGCATTGGGCGCGGTGTTCGCCGGCGACCTGCTCACCTTGTTTGTGTTCTGGGAAATGTTGGCGGTGTCGTCTGTGTTCTTAATCGTCGGCCGCCGCAGTGAGCGCGCCATGCAGTCCGGCATGCGCTACCTCGTGGTTCAAGTTCTCTCCGGCGTGCTGCTGTTCGCCGGCGCCGCGCTGCTGGCTCGAGGCGGCGGCTTAACCTTCACCGCCATGCGACTCGACTCGGCCGGCGCGCTGCTGGTGTTCACCGCCTTCGGAATCAAGTGCGCGTTCCCGCTGCTGCACAACTGGCTCACCGACGCCTACCCCGAAGCGACGCCGAGCGGCGCCGTCTTTCTCAGCGCGTTCAGCACCAAGGTCGCGGTGTATGCATTGGCGCGCGGATTCCCCGGCGTGGAATTGTTGATATACATCGGCGTAGTGATGGCCTGCTTTCCGATTTTCTACGCGGTCATAGAAAACGACCTACGCCGGGTGCTGGCATACAGCATCATTAACCAAGTCGGCTTCATGGTGGTCGGCATCGGCATCGGCAGCGAACTCGCCGTCAACGGCGCCGTCTCCCACGCCTTCAGCCACGTGCTGTACAAGAGTTTGCTGATGATGAGCATGGGCGCGGTGTTGTATCGCACCGGGCGCATGAACGGCTCCGACCTGGGCGGCTTGTATAAATGCATGCCGAAGACCACGCTGCTGTGCATCGTCGGCGCGGCGTCCATCTCGGCCTTTCCGCTGTTCTCCGGTTTCGTGAGCAAATCCATGGTGATGTCGGCGGCGCTTGGTGAAGGCTATGGATGGGTATGGTTAGCGTTGCTGTTCGCCTCCGCCGGCGTCTTCCACCACGCCGGCATCAAGATTCCGTTCTTCGCCTTCTTCGCGCACGACTCCGGCATCCGATGCAAGGAAGCGCCGCCGCACATGTTGCTGGCCATGGTTATCGCCGCCGCTTTATGCGTCGGCATCGGATGTTGGCCGTGGACGCTTTACCAATTGCTGCCGTTTGCGGTGGACTACGCGCCGTTTGACGCCACGCATGTCGTCGCGCAGTTGCAACTGCTGTTCTTCTCCGCGCTGGCTTTCGTCTGGCTTAAACTCTCCGGCATCTACCCGCCGGAGTTGCCGTCGGTGAACCTGGACGCCGATTTCGTCTACCGCAAACTCGGCCCCGCCGCCCTGAAAAAAATCACCGCGTTAGTGCAAACCGCCGACCGCGCCCTGCGCCGCCGCGCATTGGCCGCAACCTGCACCCTAATCCAAACCACCCGCCGCCTCCATGATGATGCGGCCCCGGCCAGCGGCGATGTGACGGGAAAAATGATGGCGGCGGCGCTGGTGGTGTTCTGTGCGGCGTTGGTTTTTTATTATTTGGTGTGAGTGTGATGCATGCTGCGACCCGGTTGAATAGTGTGAAAGAGAATACTTTTTCGGTTGTCGTCAGGACATGGGTTGGTCGCGTTTTGTATTCCTCCGGCCCGATTCGCTTGTATGCAAGCCGCGGTGGGCGACGGCGTTGAGATGCAGCAGCAACTTGCGCATGACCGCGAC
>JAPPQJ010000109.1 GCA_028817015.1 Gammaproteobacteria bacterium | reverse complement strand
TTTGAGCAACCGGCCTTGAACCGCGCTTTGCGGGAATTCGCCCAACGCATCGACGAAGACCGCGACCTGTGGCGCACCCGCGGGCGCGACTTCGCCAAGCGGGCGGATATCTACGACATGCCGCGGCATGCCTGCGCGCGCATCGAAGCGGCGGCCGAAGCGCGGGGCGCCCGGTGACTTTTGCGCTTTTTGCCGCCATTGTTTGGAGCACCCGTCATCCAAACCCTTCGGGCTTGCGCCAAAATCCGCTCCCGGCGAATTTTTCCGGCCTGCGCTTAAGCCGGAGCCCATTCTTCTTGCGCTTACATTTTATGGATTCCGGGTCGATGGGAAATATAGCCGCCGGCGCTTCTTGTTTCCCTGTTGCCCGGAATATCCATGTTCATATGACGGCGGAGGCGCCGCCGAGCGCGCATCATAAATAACCCCATGACCTTATACCTCGACAAAACCTTCGCCAAGGCCTGGGGCGGGGGAGACCCGTTCGCCCGCGCGCTGCGCCAGCAAGGCGAAGTTTTCCGCGAAAAGGAAGGCCGGCGCACCCTGCGTTTCTCAACCGGCGGCAAAAGTTACTTCCTTAAACTGCACCAGGGCGTGGGCTGGCTCGAAGTGCTTAAAAACCTGTCTCAGTTGCGCCTGCCGGTCATCAGCGCCAGCAACGAATGGCGCGCCATCGGCAGATTGCGGCGACTGGGCCTGCGCACCCTGACCACGGTCGCCTATGGCCGTCGCGGGCTGAACCCGGCGCGGCAACTTTCCTTTCTGGTCACCGATGAACTGACCGGCACCGTGAGTCTGGAAGAACTGTGCGCCACCTGGCCGAGGCGGCCCCCCGGCGTCGCGGTCAAGCGCGAGTTGATTGCGCAAGTCGCCGACCTCGCGCGCACCATGCACCAAGGCGGCGTCAACCACCGCGACTTCTACCTGTGCCATCTGCGCATCGACGTCTCCATGGGCCGGGAAAACCTGAGCCCCCGCAACCTGCTTCTCACCGTGCTCGACCTCCACCGCGCCCAAATTCGCGCAAAGACCCCGGCGCGATGGCTCATCAAAGACCTGGGCGGCCTCTACTTCTCGGCGCGAAACATCGGCCTGACCTCCCGTGATGTGCTGCGGTTTATGAAAACATACCGCCGCAAAAATACGCGCGAACTGGCGAACGAACGCGCCTTTTGGACAAAAGTGGCGAACAAGGCAAAGCGGATACATCGGGGGGACTTCGGAGGCGGGGTGGTTTTGCCGTTGGGGTGAGTTATCGCCCGCCATGCCCGCAGTCTGTTAAGCGCGCATCGCCGCCAACCAAGGGTAACAGCCGACCATTGACCTCCAAACAAACCGTAGCCGCGTCCATGAACAAACTCGCCCAACTGATGTTCGGCGCGGTCAAAAACGCCCGGCCCTGCCAGCCCATCGCAGCCGGACATGACACAAAAAACCGCACATCCAACAGCCATTTGACATGACAACAGCGGCTTTTCTTTCTGCCGCCCACCAGAGCCGCAAAAGACGCCGGGTCAAGATCGGCGGGATTGAAGGGATGAATCCTGCTTCGGTGCGCGGCGGGCGACGCGCGAATTGGTGTATAATCGCGCTTTGCGGGTGCAAGTGAGATACGGGACGGTGGTCGGCGGGGAGATATCGTTCACCTCGTCCGCTGCCCCGCAATCGATGTGACTTATATCAGGGCAAGAAAATGAAACGAGCCAAATATAAATTCACGCGAATGGAGAAGATTGGAATGAAAATTTCCAAGCATTTAATCGATCCAATCGATGAGTTGTATTACAGAAAATTTCACCGATTCCCTTTCGGAACCGAACCGCTGACGCGGGAGAGCGAATATGTCGAGCGCTGGGAGCAGATAAAGCGCCGGCAATTTCCGGTTGTCGACTCGTATGAAAGGGAAGTCGGATTCGCCATCGATACCGAAAGGCTTCACGACCTGGCCCTTGTTACTGCGGTTGTTTCCGGAACGCAAAACCCCGAACCCTATCAGCATGGCCGGTTACTGTATGCGACACTGGCGGGATTTCTTTCGCGCCACCCGGGAAGGAATGTCAATATCCTGGAAACCGGCACCGCGAGGGGATTTTCGGCGTTGTGCATGGCCGAATGCATGAAGGATAACGGCGGAGTTGGGCGAATTATCACCTTGGATGTTCTGCCGCACAATGTCAAAATGTTTTGGGACTGTATCCGTGACAAGGACGGCATGCATACACGCTCAGAGTTGCTTGCCGACTATCAAGACTTGGTCGATGAGTACATGATATTTTGCCAGGGAGAGACGACAAAGGCGCTGCGAAAAATCGACATCCCGCGAATACACTTTGCCT
>JAPPQJ010000061.1:17799-20637 GCA_028817015.1 Gammaproteobacteria bacterium | reverse complement strand
CGGCGCGCACAACGGAAAGTTGCAATACGCGTTCTCAAACACCGCGCCGGCCGCGGCGATTTGGTCGAGGTGAGGGGTTTGGCTGAATGGATTGCCGTATGCGGCTAACGCGCCGGCGGTCATCTGGTCAACTTGAATAAACAGGATATTGGGCAACTGCATGGCGGCCTCCGCTTGCGCGATGGAACGGGGTTTGGGTAGGATGGGCGGATGAGAGAATACCAGAGGATGCCGCCGCTGTTGTGCCGTTTAATCTTGCCTGGCGGCGGCTCCGGCTGCGATTGAGGCTATCGAGGGTTTCGCGTGGAGTGGAATTTCTGGGCGGTGATGACCGACTTTGACCTGCTGCTGCTGGGTCTGGTCAACACGCTGAAGGTCACCGCACTGGCCCTGCTGTTCGGCGTGCCGCTGGGCTTGTGCCTCGCCGTGCTGCGGTTGTCGGGCGCGCGGCTGGTGTCGGCGGCGGCGGCGTTCATCATTGAGTTTTTTCGCACCACGCCGCCGCTGGTGCAATTGTTCTGGTTTTTCTTTGCGCTGCCCATCCTCATCGATGTGCGGATGACGCCGTTCATCGCCTCCATCGTCACCTTCTCCATCCAGTCATCGGCCTTTTTCGCCGAGATTTTCCGCGGCGGCATCCAGTCCATCGACCAGGGCCAGTGGGAGGGCGGCAAGGCCATCGGCATGACCTACGCCCAGTCCATGCGGCGCATCGTGCTGCCGCAGGCGGTCAAGCGGATGATTCCGGCGTTCATGGAGCGCTCCATTGAACTGCTGAAAACCACCACGCTGGTCTCCACCGTAGCCTACACCGACCTGATGTTTCAGGCCAACGACCTGGCGCAAAAAACCTTTCGGCCGCTGGAGGTGTATACGGTGGTCGCGCTGATGTATTTCGCGCTGATTTTTGCGCTTAGCCAGTTGTCCATTGCGGTCGAACACCGGCTCGCCAAGTCCGGTGACAGCACGGTGCGCTGACATGGAGCACACCTGGGATTTCGCCGCCATCCTCGCCAACTGGCGGGTGTTGTGGGTCGGCTTGCAGGGCACGCTCATCGTCTTTGCCGCCACCGTCACCCTCGGCCTCGGCGGCGGGCTGTTGGTCGGGGTTTGCCGGTATGCCAAAACCCCGCTGCTGCGGCTGCCGTCCATGGCCTTTGTGGAAGTGTTTCGCAACACCCCGGTGTTGGTGCAGATTATCTGGTTCTACTATGCGTTTCCGATTCTCACCGGCATCGAGGTGAATCCCTTTTTGGCGGCGGTGCTCGGCATTTCACTCAACACCATGGCCTTCTCGGCGGAGATTTACCGCGCCGGAATTCAGTCCATCGAGCCGGGCCAATGGGAGGCCGGCAGGGCCCTCGGCATGGCGTATCAGCAGACGCTGCGCCGCATCATTTTGCCGGTGGCCATTAAGCGCATCCTGCCGGCCTTGACCAACCGCGGCATTGAAGTGTTCAAAATGTCCACCCTGGCCTCGGTGGTGGCGTATGTGGAGACGCTGAACCAGGCCAAGTTAATCGCCGACCTCAACTTCAACCCCATCGAAAGTTACACCGCCGTGGCGCTCATTTTCTTCGCCGTATTGTATCCGGCGGTGCAAGGCACTTACATACTGGAGCGCATGCTGCGCAAGAGCGAATAACCCGTGAACGCCATTCTCCGCATTGAAAACCTGCACAAACGTTTCGGCGACTTGACCGTCCTTGCCGGCATCGACGCGGCGGTGGAGGCCGGCGAGACCGTGGTGCTGCTCGGCTCCAGCGGCTCCGGCAAAAGCACCCTGCTGCGCTGCATCAACTTCATGGAAACGCCCACCGAAGGGCGCATCACCCTGCACGGCCGGTTGGTGGGCGAGGAACGCGGCGGCGTCATGCGCTACCGCGAGAGCGAACTTTGCAAGTTGCGCACCCGCATCGGCATGGTGTTCCAGCACTTCAATTTGTTCCCGCACATGACGGTGCTGCGCAACATCATGGAAGGCCAGGTAACGGTGCTGAAACGCGGCGCGGCGGAAGCGGCCGCCAAAGCGCGCGAACAGTTGGCGCGGGTGGGCTTGTCGGACAAGGCCGATGAATACCCGGCGCGGCTGTCCGGCGGCCAGAAGCAGCGGGTGGCCATTGCGCGCGCGTTAGCCATGGACCCGGACATGATGCTGTTCGACGAAGTCACCTCGGCGCTGGACCCGGAACTGGTCGGCGAGGTGCTGAAAACCATGCGCCGGTTGACCGAAGAGGGAATGACCATGGTGGTGGTGACTCACGAGTTGGGTTTCGCTTACCATGTCGCCAACCGCGTTTTATTCCTGGACCAGGGCGTCATCCTGGAGCAGGGTGAACCGCAGCAGGTCCTGAAAGAGCCCGCCACGCAACGCATGCGCGAGTTTCTGGACGGGCATTCGCTGTTTAAGCTCCCCGACTAACGGGCAACCGCAATCATGAGGAAATCGTCATGAACAAAACCCTTACTCAACGCATCCATGGCGTCGCCGCCGTCGCCTTCGCCATGCTGGCCGCCGCGCTGCTGACCTTCACCGGCCCGGGCGCGCACGCCCAGTCCACCTGGGAGACCATTCAGTCCAGCGGCAAACTGCGCATGGGCGTCACCCAGGCGCCGCCGTGGTATTCCAAAAACCCGGCCACCGGCCAATGGGAAAGCGGCCTCATCGTCTCCATCGGCCAGGCCATGGCCGAGGACTTGGATGTGGAACTGGAAACGGTGGAAGTCACCTGGGCCACCGCCATCGCCGCGCTGCAGGCTGACAAAATCGACATGATGTTTCTGGATGCGACGCCGTCGCGCGCGCGGGTGGTGGATTATCCGTTCCAGCCGCTGCTG
>JAPPQJ010000061.1:0-17737 GCA_028817015.1 Gammaproteobacteria bacterium | reverse complement strand
CACCAGCATGGATGCGTTCTTAACGCGCACCATTCCCAACGCCGACATTCAGCGCTTCCCCGACAACGGCGCGGCGCTGGCGGCGTTTCAGTCCGGGCGCGTGGATGCGGTGTCGCTGTTTCACCCGCCGCTGCTGGCCGCGCGCAAGAAGTTCGGCGCCGGCAAGTTGGTGATTCCCACGCCGGCGTTCTCATCGCCGTCCTCCATCGCGGTGCGCCGCGAGGCCGACAAAACCTTCCGCGACTGGGTCAGCCACGCGATTTTCTACTACTATGAAACCGGCCGCACGCAGCGCTGGTATGAAGAGTTTCTCACCGAGTTCGGCCTGGACCCGAAAGCCTCGCCGGTGATTCAGCGCGAATTGTTGTTCAACAAATGACCCGCGGATGTCGTGCCGGCGGCGGTGCGCAACCACCGCCGCCTGGCGACGGCGGCGAATCCATGAACACCTCCACCCATACCGCCGCTGAGGATGCGCGCAACCGCGACATCCGCATCCATGTCAACGGCGAGATGCTGCCCCGCGACCGCGCGCTGGTCTCGGTTTATGACAGCGGCTTTCTGTTGGGCGACGGCGTGTGGGAAGGCCTGCGCCTGTATCGCGGGCGAATCGCCTTTTTGGATTTGCATCTCGACCGCCTGTATGAAGCGGCGCGCTATTTGAATCTCGACATCGGCAAAACGCGCGGCCAGTTAACCGAGGCCATTGAGCAAACGCTGGCGGCCAACGACATGCATGATGATGTGCATATCCGGCTGATGGTCACGCGCGGCACCAGGCGCCGGCCGTTTCAGCATCCGCACTTGAGCGACCGCGGCGCCACCATCGTCATCATCGCCGAGCACTCCAAAGTGGACGAGCGGGTCGGGCGCGGCATCCGCCTGCACACCGTGCCGCACCACCGCGGCCTGCCGCTGACCCAGGACGCCAAGATCAACTCGCACTCCAAACTCAACTGCATCATCGCGCTCAACCACGCGCTGCAGGCCGGCGCCGATGAAGCGTTGATGCTGGACCCGTTCGGCTTTGTCAACACCACCAACGCCTGCAACTTTTTCATCGTGCGGGGCGGCGAAGTGTGGACTTCCACCGGCGACTACTGTATGAACGGCATCACCCGCCAGAAAGTCATCGAGTTGTGCCGGCAAAACCGCATCCCGGTGTTTCAACGCAACTTTTCCCTGGTGGACTGCTATGGCGCCGACGAAGCCTTTCTGACCGGAACATTCGGCGCCCAAACTCCGGTGGTTGAAATAGACGGCCGCACCATCGGTGAGCGCGCCCCCGGCCCGGTTTTTCACCGTATTCGGGCCTTGTATCACCGCCTGGTCGGCGAAGAAAGCGGGCGCTGAATGGGCCGGGGGGCATTGGGCCGTCTCGGGGCGGGGACCAGTCATCCCGGTCCTTTTCAATATCCCGGCACTGCTCCGGGCCGGCCGGCGGGCGCTTGGCGAAAACGCGCCAATTGAGTATATTTTCCCGGTCAAGGCCGGCGGCCCCGGGATATCGACCGGGGCCAGGCGAATTCACCGGCCCGGCGGTTTCAAACACTTTCCTTCTATGCGCGATCTGAGCCATCACCATCGCAGCGACGGTCATCCCGGCGGCGAACTGGCCGGGCAAATACAACGCCGCCGAACCTTCGCCATCATCTCGCACCCCGATGCCGGCAAGACCACGCTGACCGAGCGCCTGCTGTATCTGGGCGGCGCGGTGCACCTGGCCGGCGCGGTAAAAGCCGGCAAGCGCGCACGCCACGCCACTTCGGACTGGATGGAACTGGAAAAGCAGCGCGGCATTTCGGTGACTTCCTCGGTGATGCAGTTCACCTGCCGGGGGCGGGTCATCAACCTCCTCGACACCCCCGGCCACGCCGATTTCTCCGAGGACACCTATCGCACCCTGACCGCGGTGGACTCGGCGCTGATGGTCATCGACATCGCCAAAGGGGTCGAGCAGCGCACGCGCAAACTCATGGAGGTGTGCCGGTTGCGCGACACGCCGGTGATGACCTTCATCAACAAAATGGACAGCGAGGGCCGCGACCCGGTCGAGGTGATGGACGAAATCGAGCGGGTGCTGAACATCCGCTGCGCGCCGATGACCTGGCCGATTGGCGGCGGCCGGGATTTCGCCGGCGTTTACCGTTTGTATGACGGGGTGGTGCATCTGTTCGGCGAACGGGGCGGCCGCGGGCGCGCCGGGAACGGTGGAAACGCCGCGGAGCGCTGGATTAAGGGACTGGACAGCAACGAAGCGGAGGCGGCGCTGGGCGAGCGGGCTGCGGCGTTGCGCGATGAAGTGGCGTTGCTGAAAGGCGCCGGCCACCCGTTCGACCGCGCCGACTACCGGGCCGGCGCGCTCACCCCGGTGTTCTTCGGCTCGGCGCTTGGCGGCGGCGGCGCCGATGAGTTGCTCGACACTTTTGTCGAAATCGCCCCACCGCCGGACTGCCGCGCCCGCCCCACGCAGACCCGCGAGGTGACCGCCACCGAGCCGAAGTTCACCGGGTTCGTATTCAAAATCCAGGCCAACATGGACCCGGCGCACCACGACCGCATGGCCTTTTTGCGGGTAACTTCGGGGCGCTTCGACAAGGGCATGAAAATGCGCCACATCCGCACCGGCAAAACCATGGCCGTGCACAACGCCCGCGTCTTCATGGCCGAGCGCCGCGAACAGACCGCCTCGGCGTGCGCCGGCGACATCTTGGGCCTGCCCAACCACGGCGCCATTCGCATCGGCGACACCTTCAGCGAAGGCGAGGCGTTGAAGTTCACCGGCATCCCGAACTTCGCCCCCGAGTTGTTCCGCCGCATACGCCTGGACGACCCGCTGCGCGCCAAGGCGCTGCACCGCGGCGTGGAGCAGTTGAGCGAGGAAGGCGCCGCCCAGGTGTTTCGCCCGCTGGCCGGCAATGACTTGATCCTGGGCGCGGTCGGTATTTTGCAATTCGATGTGGTCGCGCACCGCCTCCGGCATGAATACGGCGTGGCGTGCGCATTTGAAGCGGTCGCGGTGTCCACCGCGCGCTGGGTGGTTTTCGCCGACCCCGAAACCGAACGCGAGTTCCGCCGCCGCCACCAACCGCACTTAGCGGTCGATCACCTCGGCGCGCTGACTTATCTGGCTCCCAACCAGGCCAACCTGCAACTGACCGTAGAGCGCTGGCCGGCAATAGAATTCCGCACTACCCGGGAATTTTGAATGCGGACTGGAAGCGAATAGTTGAATTTTGATCGGGTTATGGGTATATTTGTGCAAATTTTATGGTAAAAAAACAGATTTCTGCCATAATTCGCCCTACCCTGACAACATTTAACCGACAACTGACTCGAATCCATGCCCAAGCCCCCATTACCCCGACCGATTTTCCGCCTGACCGCGCTACTGGCAGGATTGTTGTTGCCCGCGGCCGGCCATGCGGTTGATCCCAACGGCGCCCCCCATTCAGGCGCCCCCAACCTCGCCGAAAATCAGGACCTGGTCTGCCTGGCGATGAATATCTACCATGAAGGCCGCAGCGAATCGACCAGGGGCCAGGCCGCCATCGCCGCGGTCACCATGAACCGCATGCGCAGCCCCCGCTACCCGGACAGCGTCTGCGAAGTGGTATGGCAGCGCAAGCAATTCAGTTGGACGCTGCTGGCCGCGCAACACCATGTGGTCACGGATGCGCAAGCCTGGGAGAAGGCGCTGGTCATCGCCGAATTGTTCCTGAACGGCGCGCGGCTGGCGCTGGTCAGAGAAGCCACCCACTATCACACGGTGGACGTACAGCCATTTTGGAGCAAGAACACCCCCGCCATCGCGCTGATCGGCAAACACGTCTTTTATGCGCTTTAGAACTCCAGTGCAACCGCGCAAAGTGCGCCATTGGCGCAACCGCGGCGCCGCTCAACGATCCGCCGCCCGGCAGCCGCATAGCGCGGAGACCCGCGGATGACGCGCATCGCCGCCGTACAAACCACTTCCGGCGACCACATCGACCATAACCTGGAAGCCGCCGCCGGCTATGTGGAGGAAGCCCGGGCCGGTGGCGCGCAATTGGTGGTTTTCCCGGAATGCTTTGCGCTGATGGCCAAAGGCAAAAGCCAGTTGCGCGCCTGCGCGGAGGTTTACGGAGACGGCAAAATCCAGCGTTTCATGCGGCAGTTGGCGCACCGCGCCGGGGTCTGGATCATCGCCGGGAGCGTGCCGCTGCGCAGCGACGACCGGAAACGGGTGTTCAACACACTGTTAGTGTATGACGACATCGGCTCCAACCGGGCGCGCTACGACAAAATTCACCTGTTCGACATCCACCTGCCGAACGGCGAAAAGCACCGCGAATCCGAATACACCATGGCCGGGCGCCAATGTGTAACCCAGGAAACCCCGGCCGGGACGGTCGGGTTGACGGTCTGCTACGACCTGCGCTTCCCGGAAATCTACCGCCGCCTGTCGGCGATGGGCGCCACCAGCCTGGTGGTGCCGTCGGCGTTCACGGTGCCCACCGGGGGCGCGCACTGGGCGCCGTTGCTGCGCGCCCGGGCGATTGAAAACTGCTGCTATGTGATCGCCCCGGCCCAGGTCGGAGCACACAGCAACGGGCGCACAACCTACGGCCATAGCCTTATAATCGACCCGTGGGGTGAAGTGCTGGCACAACGCCAGGCCGGTCCCGGGGTGCTGTTTGCCGACCTCGACCCCGGTCACCTGCAGCGGGTTCGCAGGCAATTGCCGTGCCTGTCGCACCGCCGCCCCGATCTTTTTGCCTGAGGCGCCGCACCAGCGCCGGGCATTAACCAACACCGCCAGACAACCATGCCGAAACTACTGCAAAACGCCAGAAACACCCTGCTTGAACCCGCCGGAATCGGCGACCGCGAAATCGACCGGGTGCTGGGCCGGCTGCTGACCGCGCAGGTCCATTATGCCGACCTGTATTTCCAGTATTCGCGCCGCGAGTCCTGGTCGCTCGAGGAGGGCACGGTTAAATCCGGAAGTTACGGCATCGAACAGGGCGCCGGGGTGCGCGCGGTCAGCGGCGACAAAACCGGCTTTGCCTACTCGGATGAATTGCACCTGCCGGCACTGACCGACGCCGCCGACGCGGCCCGCGCCATCGCCCGCCATCCGTCAGCGCCGGCGGCCGGCACGGCGGTCAAAACCGCGCGCAAAGGCCCCATCGCCGATACCCGCGGCGGCGCGCCGCTCTACCAGCCGACCGACCCGCTGGCCTCGCTGCCGGACGACCACAAAGTGGCGCTGATGAAGCGCGCCGAAAAAGTCGCCCGGGACGCCGACCCGCGGGTCAGCGAGGTGATGGTCAACCTGGCGGCGGTGCACGATGTGATCTTAGTGGCGCGCTCCGACGGGCTGCTGGCGGCCGACATCCGCCCGCTGATTCGCATGAATGTCACGGTCATCGTCGAACAAAACGGCCAGCGCGAACAGGGCTACTGGGGCGGCGGCGGGCGCTACGACTACGCCTACCTGACCGACGGCGACCGCGCCGCCGACTACGCCCGCAAGGCGGTGGAGCAAGCCCTGGTGCAACTGCAGGCCCGGGAAGCCCCGGCCGGCGAAATGACCGTGGTGTTAGGCCCGGGCTGGCCGGGGATTCTCCTCCACGAAGCCATCGGCCACGGCCTCGAGGGCGATTTCAACCGCAAGAAAACCTCCGCATTCAGCGGCCGCATCGGCGACAAGGTGGCGTCCGAACTGTGCACCGTGGTCGATGACGGCACCCTGGAAAACCGCCGCGGCTCGCTGTCCATCGACGACGAGGGCGAGCCGACCCGCTGCACCGTGCTGATCGAAAACGGCATCCTCAAGGGCTACATGCAGGACCAACTCAACGCCCGCCTGATGAACATGGCGCCGACCGGCAACGGGCGGCGCGAATCGTTCGCGCACATCCCGATGCCGCGAATGACCAACACCTACATGTTAGCCGGCCGGCACGACCCGCAGGAAATCATCGCTTCGGTCGAGGACGGACTGTATGCGGTCAACTTCAGCGGCGGCCAGGTGGATATCACCTCGGGCAAATTCGTGTTCTCGGCCGCCGAGGCCTACCGCGTGCAAGGCGGCAAGATCACCTATCCGGTCAAGGGCGCGACCCTGATCGGCAACGGCCCGCAAGTGCTGACCCACGTTTCAATGTTGGGCAACGACCTGGCGCTCGACGCCGGCGTCGGGGTATGCGGCAAAGACGGCCAGAGTGTGCCGGTCGGGGTCGGCCAGCCGACCATGAAAATCGACCGCCTGACGGTCGGCGGCGTGGCGGTTTAGATGAAAAACCGCGAGTCTTCGCCGGTTGCGCCGGCCGGCGCCGGCGAACCGGAGGGCGAACTGGAACGCCGCATCGCCGAGGTCGCGGAAATCGCGCTGGCACAGGCCCGCGACTTGGGCGCGTCGGCGGCCGAGGTGGAAGTGGGTCAGGACCAGGGCATGTCGGTTACGGTGCGCAACGGCGGAGTTGAAACCGTCGAGCACAACCGCGACAAGGGGCTGACGGTCACCGTGTATTTTGGCCACCGCAGCGGCAACGCGCGCACCACCGACTTCGCCGCCGACGCGATTCGCAGCAGCGTCGCCTCGGCGTGCACCATCGCCAAATTCACCGAGGAGGACCCCTGCAACGGCCTGGCCGAGCGCGACTTGCTGGCCACCGAATTTCCCGACCTGGACCTGTATCACCCATGGCCGCTCGGCATGGAGCAGGCCCTGGACATCGCCACCGACTGCGAAGCCGCGGCGCTGTCCTTCGATTCGCGCATCAGCAACACCGAGGGCGCCACGCTGTCCAGCCACCAGGGCATCGATGTATACGCCAACTCCGACGGCTTCCGGGGCTTGGTTCGCTCCAGCCGGCACAGCGTGTCCTGCTCGGTGATCGCCGGGCGGGATGATTCCATGCAGCGCGATTACTGGTATGATTCGGCCCGCGACGCGGCCGACCTGGCCGAGCCGCGGGCGGTGGGCGAGAAAGCGGCGCAGCGCACCGTGCAACGCTTGGGGGCGCGCAAGGCGCGCACCGGGGAGTATCCGGTGCTGTTCCATCCAAGCGTAGCCGGCAGTTTGCTGTCGCACCTGGTCGGCGCCATCAGCGGCCCCAGTCTATACCGCCGCGCGTCTTTCCTGCTGGACCAAGCGGGCCGGCGCATCTTCCCTGAATTCATCCGCATCCACGAACAACCGCACCTGCCCAAATCCGCCGGCGGCGCGGCCTTCGACGGCGAGGGCGTGCGAACCGCGGCACGCGACCTGGTCGAAAACGGCGTGCTGCGCGGCTATGTGCTCGACAGTTACGCGGCGCGCAAACTGGGCACCCGCACCACCGGCAATGCCGGCGGCGTGCACAATCTGGAAATTGCGCCCACCACCGACCAGGACTTTCAACAACTCATCGGGGAAATGGGGCGAGGCCTGGTGGTAACCGAGTTAATCGGCTTCGGCGTCAACACCGTAACCGGCGACTATTCCAGGGGCGCGTTCGGCTTCTGGGTGGACAACGGCGAGATTCAACATGCGGTGCAGGAATTCACCATCGCCGGCAACTTGGCTGAGATGTTCAACCGCATCGTTGCAGTCGGCGCCGATGTGGAACGGCGCCGCAACCTTCGCTCGGGCTCAATCTTAGTCGAGCAAATGACCGTGGCCGGGAAGTGAACGGGTCGCCGCCCCGCTCAAGCCGCGCCCCGACCCCGTCCGTCGTGGCCGGTTGCGGCCAACACCGGCGTCGGTAGCAGCGGCTCCAGTTCGAGCAACGCCTCGCGGTATACCGGTTTCTTGAATTCCACGATCTGGTGCAGCGGCCTCCAGTAGTCGATCCACCGCCACCGGTCGAATTCGGGGGTGCTGGAGAGGTCGAGCCGCACGCTGGATTCATCGGCGATCAACTTGAACAAAAACCACCGCTGTTCCTGGCCGCGGAACGAGCGCGCGCGGCGGCGGTAGTCCCTGGTGGCGTAGGGAACCTCGTATCTGAGCCACCGGTCGGTGGCGCCCAGCAGCCGAACATCGCCCGCCTGCAGCCCGATTTCCTCGTGCAGCTCGCGAAAAGCCGCATCGACCGGCGCCTCGTTCGGCTTAATTCCACCCTGGGGAAACTGCCATCCGTCATGGCGCACCCGCCGCGCCCACAACACCTGGCGGCGGTTGTTGCAGACGATGATGCCGACATTTTTGCGGTATCCGTCCCGGTCGAGAAGATGTTTATCTGCTGACCAGCGCATAGTGCGATTGTATCGGCTGATGCGTCAATAGGCAAATGCTCGATTGCGGCCGCCCCATGGCGGCCTCTTCGGGGTATTTTTGGCGATGGCCTGGCTGGGGTCAGGTAAACCAATCCCCGATGCGGGCATTCGCCATGGCAGCGGTTCGGGCGGCCCTTGCCCGCGGATATTTCGGTGATGGAAACGGAGGTCTGCGGGCATCCGTGTTGATGGCGGATTGGCACCGAACAAATCACCGGGTCAACCCCCTGGATGGGTAACCGATATGCGGATATACAGCGGCTTTCCTGCACCCCCTCTCCCCGGCCCTTTCCCGGGGGGAGAGGAGGATGGTGGACACCGGAACCTGTTCCTGCCCCCTGGGAGAAGGAAAATCAACCCGCCGGGCGGGGATGGGAACCGTAGCCGCTCCTACAGCCGGCAAACCGCGGGGATGGCAGCGGGGCTTTTGTTTGCAGCATGACACCCGCCGCCAAGCCGGGGTAGCGGCGGCTATTGCAGGCCTCGGGCCAGCGCGGCCCAGTCGAAATCGGGGTCGCCGCCGGCCAGGAACCAGGGGTTGAGAATGCTCTCCTTGTTGTATTTAAGCGGCTCCCCGCAAAGCGTGGTGAGGCTGCCGCCGGCGGATTCGAGGACGCACTGCGCCGCGGCGGTGTCCCATTCCGAGGTGGGTGACAGGCGGGGGTAGATGTCGGCCAGCCCTTCCGCCACTAAGCACATTTTCAGAGAACTGGCCATGCCGGTGATGGCCACCTGGTCAAACTGGCCGGCGAGGCGCGCGCGGTAGGCCTCGACCAGCGGCCCGGCGTGCGAGCGGCTGGCCACCATAACCACCTTGTGGCGGCTGCATTTCTTCACCCGAATGCGCGCCCGCGCGCCGTTTGGACCGACCTTGAAGGCGCCCCCCCCGGCGGCGGCATACAGGTTGCCCTTGACCGGCGCGTATACCACGCCCAATACCGGGCGGCCCGCCTCGACCAGCGCAATGTTGACGGTAAACTGGTCGTTACGATTGACGAATCCCTTGGTGCCATCAAGCGGGTCAACCAGCCACAATTGACTCCACTCGAGGCGCCGGGCAAACGCTTCGGCGCCGGATTCCTCCGACAAAACCGGAATGCCCGGGTCGAGTCGCCGCAGTTGCCGATAGATGAGGTCGTGCGCGCGGCGGTCGGCCTGGGTCAGCGGCGAGCCGTCGCCCTTGGTCTCGACCTCGAAATCGCCGGCGTATACATCGAGAATTTCCCGGCCGGCGGCGACCGCGATATCAGCCACTTGCCGCAGTCGGTCATCCATGCTTGCGGGGGCTCGAAGGCCGCCGGATGGCGGTTGGAAAGCGCAGGCCAAGCGTCTCAACGGCCAACAGCCGGTTGCCGGCGGCCACCGAGGGTGGCGGGGTTCTGGATTGGCGGGTCATTGTGTGTTGCAGTTCAGGGGCTTGGCGGTATGCTACGGTGCGGCGCCAGCGTGCAATGATGCCCGCAAAACCGGCGACGCGCAAATGCGCCGCCTGTGCGCAAACACCAGCGCGCATAACAACCGGCGAATACCCGTGCCCGAAAAAGTTGTGATTTCCCCGATGAAACGCTACCAGCAGCGCATTGCCGGCGGCGAACTGCGCGCTGACCGCGCCCAGTTGACCGCGATGAGACAACTAAACGCACTGCACGGGGCGCTGGTTTCGGGCCGGCGAAACCCGGCCTGGATGGGGCGTTTGCTGAAACGCCGGCGGGAGCGGCACCGGGGCGTGTATCTGTGGGGCGGGGTCGGCACCGGCAAAACCATGCTGATGGACTTGTTCCACCGCTCCCTCCCCGAGGGGATGGGCAGGCGCATTCATTTCCACCGTTTCATGCAGTCGGTGCACGACGCCAAAAGCCGCCTCCGCGACCGCCAGGACCCGCTGGCCGTCATCGCCGCGCAGTGGGCGGGCCGGCACCGGGTGTTGTGCTTAGATGAGTTTTCGGTCACCGACATCACCGACGCGATGCTGCTGTCGGGGCTGCTCCACGGATTGTTCGCCGGCGGCGCAGCCGTGGTCACCACATCCAACCTGCACCCCGACGACCTATACCGGGACGGCCTGCAGCGCCGGCGCTTTGAGCCGGCAATCGATCTCATCAAAGCGCGAATGCGGGTGGTTGCGGTCGACGGCGGCACCGACTACCGGATGGATTACTTGGCCTTGGAGTCGCTGTATCACACCCCGCACGACAACCGGGCGATGCGCGCGCTGTGGCAGAGTTTTATGCGCCTTGAAGGCGGGCCGGGCGATCAAAAAGATCACTTGCTGCTGTCCGGTCGCGCGGTTGAAATCGTCGCCGCCGGACGGGGAACGGCGTGGTTTCGCTTTGCCGCGCTGTGCGGCACCGACCGCTCCAAGGCGGATTACATTGAATTGTCGAAGCGCTTCCACACGCTGGTCCTGTCCGACATCCCGGTGCTGGACGCGGACGCCGAAGATGCGGCCAGACGGCTCATCGAACTGGTCGATGAACTGTATGATCGCGGCGTCAATGTGATCGCATCGGCGGCCCGGCCACCCGCGGATTTATACGCCGGGAAGCGCCTGCGACAAGCCTTTGCGCGAACCGCCAGCCGCTTGCAGGAAATGGGTTCGCGCGAATATTTGGCGCGCCCGCACCTGCTGTAGCGGTTGCGCCGCCGCACCGGGTGAAAATATGGCGATTCTGTGAGAAAAATCACAGAATCGGATTCACTCCGCCAGGATAATGCCCTTTCAATCTGGACCGGCAACCGCCGGCCCGGTTTTGGCACAGGACCCAGCGCAAGGCGCGTCTGTCCGGCCGTGGTCATTTGATGATTTGGCTGGCTGGACCACCGATTGGACACGGTAGCCCCGCTGTGGAAGTCATGCATTAACCAAGGACTCAAGGAGTATTCACCATGAAACAGAGCAATACCCCGCCCGCATGCGGGCGCCACCCGTTTTTTCGATTCGCTTCAGCCGCGGTGGCCGGCTTGATGTTCGCCACGCTGGCCGGTGTGGCGGCGGCACAGGAAATGACCCCGAAGGTCAACCTCAACACCGCCAACGCCGACGCGCTACAGTATATCCCCGGCATCGGGCCCGGCAAGTCGGCCGACATCATCCGCTTTCGGCAGGAAACCGGCGGCTTCAAGGCCATGGAAGACCTGCTGGCAATCCCCGGCATCGGCGAAAAAACCCTGATCGACATCGCTAAATTCGGCTCGCTGGATAGCGGGGTTTCGGAGTTGACCGAGGAAATGGCGGCCAACCCGCCGACCCGGGCATCGTCCGGCGAAGACAGCGGGACAGCAACCGGCGGCTGAGGCTGGCGGCATCCGTTCAACCAGTGATGCAACCCAATGCGCTTGCCGGTTGACGGCAAACCGTTGCTTTCCATCGCACTCTTTGGGGCCGAATCCCTTCCGGCCCCTTTTTTTTATTGGTTGCGCAAGCCGAGCGGGTCGCGCGGGTCGACTCCGTCCATGAACCCCCTGCCCCGCTGCGGATGGGCGAGTTGGTAGATCAGGCCCAGCCAGTTGTTGGCAATCGCCTTGCCGGTGTCGGTCCAGGTGTTGTCGATGCACGGCAGCACCCCGGCCTCGGGAAACGCCGGCAAATCGCGCCGCCCGGCGGCCAGCGCAGCCGTTGCCCGCCGCCTGAAATCGACCAGCAACCGCTGCGCCCGGTCGCTGAAATAATTTTCCGGAAACGGCGGATAGTCGGCGCGCACACCGTCGATAAAACGGCCCACTTCGCGGCGGTATTCCTTGAGCAGGCTGACCGCATCGTATTCGGGATGCCCCTGGAACAACACGAAGCGCAAGCCATCGGGGCTGACGCCGAGGTGCAAATCGGCCTGCTCGCCGGCGGCTAACACCATCAAGCCCGCTTTTTTGAATTGCCCGGTGTTGACCTCATAGACATGCGAATGCGGCGCATCGAAGCGCGTGTTGATGTTGGCGGTCAGCGGGTGGGAATGCGATGAGATGCGGTTGGAATACACGCCCCAGCGTTTGTGCGGCAACGGGTAACGCTCAAAACCCCACAGCAGTTGGGCGATGGCGTGGGTCGCCAGGCACGAGCACATCACCGAGCAAACATGCCGGCCGGCCCAGCGCACCACGCCCTCCAACGGCTTCCAGAACGGCTCGCGGGTGATGTCGGCCCGGGCCGGGTTGGCCCCGGAGATAATCAGCGCATCCAGGCCGTCGCGCGCCAGGTCGGCGAAATCGCGGTAATAGCGGCCGATGTGCGCGCGCGCCTCGGCGTTGCGCGGGATCTCAGCGAAGGTGAACGGATGCACATAAAACTGGGCGATACGGTTGCACGAGCCGACCAGGCGCAGGAACTGGCGCTCGGTGGCCTGCAATGCCGCGTCCGGCATCATGTTGAGGAAGCCGATGTGCAGTTCGCGGATGTCCTGGGCGCGCGCGCGTTGCGGGTCCAGGACCTCCTGACCCTCATGCCTCAAGCGCGCAAAACTGGGCAGGCCGGAGTGCGCCACCAGCGGCATATCAGGCTCCGTTGGCGGCGTCGCACACCAAATCGATGAAGTCGGCTTCGTCGCGCAACTCCAAGATTCGCTTGGCGTCTATGGTGTGGCCGTGGCGCTCCGCCAGCCGCCGGTATTGCGGCTTGCGGTGCTTGATCAGTTCAGGGAACACCCATTGAACGAAGTCATCCGGGTTGATTTGCGCGGCCGATTCGAGGCGCCGAACGGCGAGGAATTCGGCCAGGTGGCGGGACAGAAATTGCTCGTCGTAATACAGCGGCTTGGGATGCGCGCGGGCGCGGGCGATCAGAGTCTGCTCCATGTCGTCGTCGGCCTTCAGATACAGCACCACGGTCTTGCGCGACAGCAAATTCCAGCACTCCTGGTCGCCCAGTTCGCAGATACTGCCGCCGGCGTCGTTGAGAAAATTGGGATAGCCGTAGATGCGCCGGGACTTGATTCTAAACTCATCGACATCGCGCATGGCCTGCACTTCGGCGGCGCGAAACAGTTTCTGCCGGCGTTTAAATTCGTCCACGCTCAGCCCGCCAAGGTCGGGGTTGCCGATCTTGCCGAGAAACAGCGACAGGATTCCCAGGTTGTCCACCGAGATGTTGTTGCGGATATAGATCAAGTCGCGGCGGAACAAGTCGCGGAAAAACTCCATATGCATCGCCTTGCTCTTGATGAAGTCGCGGATCGGCTCGTTCAGGTAGCGGGTGCCGATGCGGTAGTCGCCGGAGTAATGAAACCATTTGTCCTTCGGCAGAATGCGCCCGAGCGCGGTTTTGCCGACCCCGGACATGCCGAGCAGGGTCAGCGCCTTGTTCGGCCATCTCCGGAATTCAGCGCAGGTTTTTTTCATTGCCGGACCAAAAGGAAAACCATTTTACAGCAACACCAGCAGCAAGATGACGCCGAGCGCCACGCGGTATACCACGAACAGCATCAGGCTGTGGCGTTGCACGAAGGCCAAAAACCAGTGAATGCACAGCAGCGCCACCGCCGCCGATACGGCCGTGGCGAAGGCCAACAGCCCCCAGCGCACCGGCACGCCGCCGCCGATCAGGCCGCGCGCCTGCCACACGCCGGCGGCGGCAATCACCGGCATCGCCAGCAGGAACGAAAAGCGCGCCGCGGCTTCGCGCGTCAGGCCCATGGCCAGCCCGGCCGACAGCGTAACGCCGGCGCGCGAGGCGCCGGGAATCAGGGCCAGCACCTGCGCGCAACCGATGACCACCACGCCCTTCCAGTCGATCTGCTCAATGCCCCGGGTCTTCGGCCCCAGCCAGTCGGCCAGCCCTAACAACACCCCAAACACCAGGGTGGCGACCGCCACCGGCAACGCACCGCGCAACGCGCCCGCGACCCAGTCTTCCAGCAACACTCCGGCCACCGCGACTATGAGCGTGGCGAACACAATCGACCACGCCAGCCTGCTGTGCGCGGTGGCCGGCCGCCCGGCCAGCGAGTGAAACCAGGCCGCCAGGAGTTGGCCGGCCTCGGCGCGAAAATAAATCAGCACCGCCAGCAGCGTGCCGACATGCACGGCCACATCGAACGCCAGCCCCTGGTCAGGCCAGCCGACCAGTCGAGGCAGCAAAGCCAGGTGGCCGGAACTGGAAATCGGCAGAAACTCGGTCAACCCCTGGAGCAACGCCAGCCACAACGCCTGGTGGTAGTCGTTCATATCCGCCGGGATTTTATTCCAGCGCGGCGCGGCGGTCTTTCAACGCGAAGCCGCGCAGGGGGCGGTCGTAGTGGCGGGTGAAGGCGATGACCTTGAACAATTCGCCCATCTCGTGCGGCAGGGTCAGGCGGCCCAGTTCCCGGGTCATAGCCAGCGCACGGCGCGGCTCCTGCGCACCGTGTTGCCGGCTTTCCGCCAGACTGTCGAGTATCCCCAACGACAGCAGGAACGCACCCTGCGAGGCGAAACCGGCCAACTGCAACGCCGCATCGCGGGCCGCGTCGGCGATGGCGGTGAAATCGACATGAACCGAAATATCCTGCAATCCCGGATAGAAAAACGGGTCGCCGTGGGCGATGTGGCGGTAATGGCACATCAGTGTGCCGTCGCGGCGCTGGGGGTGATAGAACTCGCGGCGCGGGAAGCCGTAGTCGATGAGCAGCAGCACGCCGGTGTTGATTCTCTCGCCGACCGAGCGCACCCAGGCCTCGGCCTGCAGCCCCATTTCGCTGCGGTAACCGGCCCCCAGCGCGGCGCCATCGATGCGGCGTTGCAGATTTTCCGGCAATGGCCCGGCCGTCGCCCAGCGCAAGGCCGGCTGGCCGGCATCGCCACCCCCGGTCTCGGTGGTCACCCCAAGGGCCAGCGCCCGCCCCCGCGCATCGATCTCAAAACGCACCGCCGGCATCGCGTCGAGAACCTCGGTGGCTAACGCCACGCCGTCAAAACCGTCCTGCGGCAATCGCTCAAGCCAGCGCACGCGCTCCCGCAACGGCGCGCTCAGGCCGGCTAGGGTGCGGCGCTGGCGGGCGCGCAGGTCGGCGCTGGTCTCCACGATGAAATAGCGCCCGGGCAACACCCCGAGCCGCTCCAGCGCGGTCAACAAATCGGCGGCCAGGCGCCCGGTGCCGGCGCCGAACTCAAGCACATCACCGTGGCCGATTTCCGCCAGCACCTGGGCGCATTGCCCGGCTATGCATCGCGCGGTCAAATCCCCCATCAGCGGCGCAGTGATGAAATCACCGCGCGCGCCGAACTTGGGCAGACCGGCCTGGTAATAGCCCAGCCCCGTCGCATACAACGCCTGCTGCATGAAGCGGTCAAACCCCACCCAGCCGCCGGCGCACCGGATATGCGCGCGCAGGCGTTGACTCAGCCGGTTGGAGTGGCGTTGCCCCTCGGCGTCAGGCGCGACCAGCCGGGCCGGCGACGAATCCGCCAAACCCGCAGGCGCGGCGGGCTGGCCGGCAACCGGCGCAGGCGCGGGGGTTGGTGTTAGAATGGGGATATTCGACATGGCGCTCGCCCACCGCGGATTATGACCAGTTTGCAGGACAAAGTCGCGCTTATCACCGGCGGTTCGCGGCGCATCGGCGCCGGCACCGCGCGCATGCTGCATCAAAGCGGGATGAAATTGGTGATCCATTATCGCCGCAGCGCCGACCAGGCGGAAGCGCTGCGCGCCGAACTGTGCGCCGCCCGCCCTGACTCGGTGATGTTGATCCGCGGCGACCTGATGGAAATCGCCAAGGTCAAAAACCTGGTGCGCCAGTGCGTCAGCGAACTGGGGCGGTTGGATGCGCTGATCAACAACGCCTCGCTGTTTTACCCGACCCCGCTGCACTCGGCCGGCGAAGACCAGTGGCAGGCGCTCCTCGACACCAACCTGAAGGCGCCTTTTTTCCTCAGCCAGGCGGCCGCCCCCCACCTCAAAAAAACCCGCGGCGCCATCGTCAACATCACCGACATCTACGCCCGCCGCCCGCTCTCCGAACACGCCATCTACTGCGCATCCAAGGCCGGCTTGTGGTCGCTGACCCGGTCGTTGGCCCACGAACTCGGCCCGCAAGTGCGCGTCAATGCGGTGGCGCCGGGCGCGATTCTGTGGCCGGAACACGACACCGACGAACTCGCCCACCAGCGGCTGGTGTCGCGCACCCCATTGAAAAGCGTCGGAGACGCCGACGACATCGCGCGCACGGTGAAATTCCTGCTCGCCGACGCCGGGTTCATCACCGGGCAGATGATCGCCGTGGATGGGGGGCGGGGGATCGTGGAATGAGGCGGTGCGCGGCGCATCGTTTTGTGAATGAAATCGAGTCAGGGCGGGACAACGATTGGAATAATGGAGAGGCAAAGATGAACAACGGAAACCTGACCATCCGCAACAGCACCGCGGAGTTCCTGATTTTCACCCGGCAGGCGGGCGAGGACGGGATTGAGGTTCGCTACCAGGACGAGACCATCTGGCTGACCCAAAAACTGATGGCGGAGTTGTTCGGGGTGAATGTGCGCACCGTCAGCGAGCACTTGAAAAATATCTTTTCAAGCGATGAGTTGCGGAAAGATTCAGTTATCCGGAATTTCCGGATAACTGCCACAGACGGGAAAAACTACAACACCCAATTCTACAACCTGGACGCCATCATCTCAGTCGGCTACCGTGTCAATTCCCGGCGCGCCACCCAGTTCCGGCAGTGGGCCACCCGCGTATTGCGCGAATTCGCCGTCAAGGGCTATGTGCTGGACAAAAAGCGCCTCGAGAACGGCGCCTTCCTCGGCGAAGATTATTTCGAGCGCCTGCTGGAGGAAGTCCGTGAAATCCGCCTGAGCGAGCGGCGCTTTTACCAGAAAATCACCGACATTTACGCCACCAGCGTGGATTACAACAAAGACGCGCCGACCACCCGCGCGTTTTCCGCCGCGGTGCAGAACAAACTGCATTATGCGATTCACGGCCAAACCGCCGCGGAGTTAATCAAACAGCGAGCGGACAGCGGAAAGAAACACATGGGGCTGACCAGTTGGGGAAACAGCCCCGATGGGAAAATCCTTAAATCCGATGTGTCGGTCGCCAAGAATTATTTGAAACGGGATGAACTGGAATCGTTGGGGCGAATAGCAAGCGCGTATCTTGACCTCGCCGAAGACCGGGCGCGGCGAAAAATCCCGATGACGATGGAAGATTGGGCAAAGCGTCTGGACAAGTTTCTGGCATTTGACAAGCGCGAAATTTTAGCGAACGCCGGCACAATCAGCGCGGAAATCGCCAAAGACCACGCGGAGAGCGAGTTCGAGAAATACCGCGTCGTTCAGGACCGGTTGTTTGAGTCGGATTTTGATAAAGAGGTGCGGGAGTTGGAGCAGGGAGCGAGTCAGGAAGGGGAAAGTGATGAGTAAGAAAGCGGGCGAAACTCCACACATGCACAACAGCGGCACACACCGCCGCCGCGCCACAGTCTATTGAGGGTGTCCAACGCCTTTTCTTTTTGGGTCAACAGATATTCCGTGCGGTAGAGGAATAAGGAAGCGTAGCGCCACTATTCCTCACCGATAC
>JAPPQJ010000094.1 GCA_028817015.1 Gammaproteobacteria bacterium | reverse complement strand
GGCGGGGATGCGCATGGAGCGCGCGAGAATCGCGGTGTGCGAAATCGGGCCGCCCAGGTCGGTGACGAAAGCGGCGATGCGGCGGCGTTTCAAGTCGATGGCATCGGCCGGGCTCAAGTCATCGGCGACGATGATTTCGCCGGCCCAGTCTTCGCCGCCGGCCGCATCCGCCGCTTCCAGCAACTCGCCCTGGATGCGGTGGATGACCTGCGCCACATCGACCGCCTTGCCGCTCAGGTAGGGGTCGTGCAGGCCCTTGAAAAATGCATCCAGTTTGCCGGCGTGGCGGGCCAGCGCGGCTTCGGCGTTGATGCGCCGTTCGCGGATGATGGCGGCCGGCTGATCGGTCAGCACCGGGTCTTCGAGCATCATCAAGTGGATGCCGAGAAAGGCGGCGATCTCTTCGGGCGCGCCGGCGGGCAATGAGTCGCGGATGGCAACCAGCGAGGCGCGGGCGCGCTCCACGGCCCGCCGCAGGCGGGCGATTTCAGCCTCAACCCGGCCGGCGTTGATGGAGAACTCGGGAATGTCGCGGTCGGCCCGGCGGATGATTCGCGCCACGCCGATGGCGATGCCGCTGCCCACTCCGCTGGCGTGCAGGGTGAACACCGCGCGCTTTACTCGCCTTCGCCGAAACGCTCCGCGAACATCCGGCAAATCGCATCGGCGGCGCTCGGCGCATCGCCGCCGCGCACCACCAGTTTCAGTTCGCTGCCCTGGGTGGCCGCCAACATCATCACATCCATGATGCTCTTGGCGTCCGCGGTCTTCACACCCGACGAGCCGGCGCCCGCCAGTTTAATGGCGCTGTCAAAACGGGCGGCCAGTTTCACCAACTTGGCGGCGGCGCGGGCGTGCAGGCCCAGTTTGTTGACCACCGTGATGCGCTTCTCGATGTGCGGCTCGGCGGCGGCGTTGGCGGGCTCGGCGCTCATTCGGGCAAATCCCGGTGGTGCACCTGCACCTTGACGCCGTGGCGGGCGAAGCGCTTGCGCAGGCGCTCGGCGATATACACCGAGCGGTGGCGGCCGCCGGTGCAGCCGATGGCCACGGTCAGATAACTGCGGTTTTCGGCGGCGAAATCCGGCAGCCATTTTTCCACAAACCGGTGGATTTCATCGCTCATCTTGCGCGCCGATTGATGCGCGTCGAGATGGTCGATGACCGCCTGGTCGAGGCCGCTCAAGGCGCGCAATTTCTCCTCCCAGTGCGGATTGGGCAGGCAGCGAACATCGAACACGAAGTCGGCCTCCCGGGGCGAGCCGAATTTGAAGCCGAATGACTCGATCAGAAACAGCGGCCCGGCCTCGGCGTCGTCGGCGGCGAAGTCGCGGGTCAGGCGGCGCAACTCGTGCGGGGTGGTGTCGGTGGTGTCGATGACTTTCTCGGCGCGCTTGAACAGCGGCTGCAACAGCGCGCGCTCCTGGCGGATGCCTTCCACCAGCGGGGTGTGCGCATCGGTCAGCGGGTGTTTGCGGCGGGTTTCGCTGTAGCGGCGAATCAACATCCGCTCCTCGGCTTCCAGGAAAAACACGCGGTAGGCGCGTTCCTGCTCCAGTTCCCGGAGTTTGCCGTCGAGCGACAGCAGGAAGTGTTTGTTGCGCGAATCGATGCTGACCGCCGCATCGGTCAGGGCCTGTTCGGCGCCGGGCCCTGAGTCGGACTGCAGGTGGCGGCCGAATTCCGGCAGCAGCACCGACGGCAGGTTGTCGATGCAGTAATAGCCGATGTCTTCCAGCGACTGCAAGGCCACGCTCTTGCCGGACCCGGACAGGCCGCTGATGATGATCATGGCCGGGGGCGGTCGGGTTGTACGCCGGCGGGGGCGGCGGCGCGGGCGTTCAACCGCCCACCTCGATGCCGCCCAAGTGCGCGGCCAGTTGCTCCGCGCACCGGCAGCGCTTAAGTTGCTCCGGGAAATCCGGGGCGCTGAAGTGCGCGGCCAGCGCCGCTAAAATCTTCAGGTGGGTTTCGGTGGCCTCGACCGGCACCAGCAGGCATACCACCAGCCACACCGGCTCGCCGTCGGGCGCCTGGTAATCGATGGCGTGCTTGAGGCGGGCGACCGCGACCACCGGCTCGGCGAGGCCCTGGATGCGACCGTGCGGCAGGGCGATGCCGCGGCCGATGCCGGTGCAGCCCAGTTTCTCGCGCCGGGTCAGGGTGCCGAGCACGTCGTCGAGGCCGGGGGCGTCGGGGTGGGACGACACCAGTTCCGCCATCCGCTCAAACAACCGTTTGCGACTGGAAACCTCCAGGTCGGTCGCCACCCGCCGGGGGTCGAGAAAGTCGCCGATGCGCGGGGCGCGGTCTGCGGCCGCGGTGTCGGCTTCGGCGGCGCTAATAGTCGGTCTGGTCATCCGCCATCTGTTTTAGCGATTCGCCGCTGCGGTGGTGGTCGGTCAGTTTTTCCTTGTGCTTGATCACCTGCCGGTCCAGTTTGCCCACCATCGAATCAATGGCCGCATACATGTCATCAGCGGTGCCGGATGCGTGCAGGGTCGCCCCCTTGGTGTTGATGGTCGCCTCCGCCATGTGGCGGGTTTTTTCAACATGCAATACGACATTGGTGTTGGTTACATGATCAAAATGGCGGGTGATTTTTTCCACCTTTTCCGCCACATGATTGTGCAGCGACTCGGTGATATTCATGTGTTGCCCACTGATGGATATTTGCATGCGGAGTCCTCCGGGTGGTGGTGATGGCCGGTAACGGCTGTGGTCGGGGCCGGCGGCGGCCGGCTGGCAACCGGACGGCCCCGCCCCCAACGCGCTTCACCGCCTGACGGCGATGACGGCATTGTATCGCATAAATTGCGCCGGCCGATGGCGGCGGATTCGAGGCGGGACCCGGCGCACGCCGGCCGGCCCGCAGCCCGCAATGAATCGGGGTGTCGCACCACCCTATAGACCGCGCGCTCCGGGCCCTGTTCCCGGGGTCGGGCGCACAACCGGCGTTTCCCGTCCGGCTGACCGCTAAAAAGCGGATTTCCGCCGACCCGTGCCGCCGGTACTGCAAGGTGCTCCCCAATGGGGCTTGCGAGGTCGGGGAATATGGCGGTTTTTCGCAAAATATCAGACACTTGCGCATATTTACCCGACTCGAATCGCGATCAGATGGTTTATTAGCATGGGCATCCGCTTTCGGTTTTCAGCACAGCGCTGTTTCCAGTTTGTGTTTCAGTTTCGCCCAGTCGGGAAGTTGGGTTTCAAGCAAGCGGTAAAACCCCGGCCCGTGATGGGGGTGAGACAGGTGGCACAACTCGTGGATAACGACATATTCGATGCATTCCACCGGCGCCTTGATCAACTCTAAGTTAAGCGTCATTACACCGCGGCCGCTTAAACTGCCCCAGCGGGTTTTCATGCGGCGGATTTTGAAGGCCGGCTTGAACATGCCGTGGCTGCCAAACGGCGGCCAGCACCGTTCAAGCACCCGCGCGAAATGGATTTCGGCTTTGCCCCGATACCATTTTTCCAGCAACGCCGCGATATGCGCCGGCCGGTGGTCAACAACGGTGATGAAAAAGAAGCCTCGCCGCAACGAAACGCTGTCGGTGTCGGAAGGCGTTATCTTCAGTCGGTACTTTCTTCCAAGGTAAAGATGGCTTTCGCCGCCGACAAACCGCCGTTCGGGGGTGCGCGGCTCAAACTGCGCGAAGTGGAGAATCTGGCGGCTTATCCAGCGCGCGCGTTTGTGGACGCGCTGTTCCACCACGCTCTCGTCCGTTTCCAGCGGGGCCTTTACAACCACCTCGCCGTCCGGATGAACCGCGATTTCCAGCGACTTCCTTCTGGACCGGGTCAGGCGGTAGGCGATGGACTGGCTGCCGTAGCGGATGGTGCGCCTGGTTTGCGGCATTATCCGGGCCTCTGGAATCTGGCCACCTTCATCACTCTGGCGGTCATCTCGTTCATCTTGTCTGGCGACAGGTCAATGCCGTGCTTGTCCTGCAAGTCGTCGTAGAAGAAGTCGTCAATCGCGGTTTCCACGGACTTGCGTGCGTCTGTGTCGTTCCAGAAGTCCACCTTCCAGTGGCTTGCTATCGCATCCTGAACGGCGCGCGCCGTTTTTTCAGCGATGTCATCAAGGCGGTCGCCAATCTGGAGAGCATTCAGGCAGGATTTAATCTCGCCGAAATAGGCGCATGCCTCGTTGTCGCCGCGAAGCGTCTCGGGCACATCGTCGCGCTGCCGGCTTTCCATCTGATTCTGTATGTCGGTCGCCTTTTGCAAATATTCAGCGTCCGTTATCCGCCGGTTCCTGAAATCGTCAATAGTCTGCTGGACAAGTTCGGAAAACTTCCGATAGAAAGCCGGGTCTTTCTCCATATTTTCCTTGGCTCTGCGCTTGACCGCGTAGGCGATGGAGTCGGCCTTCGACTTCCTGGTTCTTTTGTCATAAACGCCACGCTCCTCCTTGACCTTTCCGAACCGGCTTTCGTCAAAAATATTCACGGCGTCGTTCAACCGGGTTACCTCGTCCGCCTGGATGTGCGTGTCCAGCAACTTCTTGATTCGGGGTTCATAGTCGCGGTAGTCAACCGCCTCGGCGTAGCGTATCCGGACCGCCTTTCTCAATTTCTCGAAGAATTTGAGGTCGTTCTTGTGGCGCTGCAATTCATCGGCGTCAATCCGCATGATGAACTTTTCGGATGAAAGCGCGATGGCGAGAGTTTTTTCGTATGCAGTGAGACGCTCGTAAAAATCATCCCGCAGTTTCTCATCGGCCAGCAGCACCTCGTAACTTTCCTCGTCGTGCGTGCCCTTAATCTCCTTGAACACATCCCACAGGGCCGAGTAACGCTGCTCCAGCCTGGCCGCCTCTTCATCAATGGAAGCCAGAATACCTTTCAGGTCCGTTTCATCGAAACCGGCAAGCGCATCGTATTTATTCAGCGCCTTGTCCAGTTCCTCCAATACATTGGCATAGTCAACAATGTAGCCATATTCCTTTTTCTCGTGCAGGCGATTGACGCGGGCGATTGCCTGGAGCAGCGTGTGCTCGCGCAATATGCGGCACAGATAAAGCACGGTATTGCGGGGCGCATCAAACCCGGTGATGAGTTTGTCCACAACAATCAGGATTTCCGGGTCTTTCTTTTCCTTGAACTGCTCGATAATCCGCCGGTTGTATTGTTCCTCGGAGCCGTAGCGCGCCATCATTTTTCTCCAGAACTGGCCGACCGCGGTTGTCGGCCCCGCGCCCACATCCTCATTCCCTTCCCGCGTATCCGGCGGAGAGATGACGACTTCCGATGAGACGATGCCCAACTGATTGAGATATTCGTGATACTTCAGCGCGGTCTCCTTGCCGGGCGCCACCAGTTGCGCCTTGAATCCGGTGCCCTGCCAGTGCTCGCGGTAATGCGCGCTGACATCAAACGCGCGCATATAGACAACCTGGTCGGCACTGTTCAACGCTTCGGCGCGCGAGTATTTGTGCTTCAAATCCGCTTTCTGCTCGTCGTTCAAATCTTCGGTATGACGGTCGAACCAAAGGTCTATGGTTTTCTGTTCCTGTTTCAACTCAACATGGCGCCCTTCATACAGCAGCGGCACCACCGCCTTGTCCTCGACCGCCTGCTGCATGGGGTAGGACGGTTTAATCAAACCCCCGAATCGCGCAAAACTGTTCTTCTCTTCTTTCAGCAGCGGGGTGCCGGTGAAACCGATGTAACAGGATTTTGGCAGCATTTTCCGCATCCGCGCCGCCAGCGAACCAAACTGGGTGCGATGGCTTTCATCCACGAGAACGAAGATATCCGGCGAGTCGTCCACATGCTTTTCAGCGAAAAGCGCCTTGTCGAACTTGTTGATGACCGTGGTGATGATGCCGGCGCCATCCCTGATGTGCTTTATCAGGTTGCGCCCGGATGTCGCCCGCTTCTTGTCCAGGCCGCAGGCCGCGAAGGTGTTGCCCAGTTGCCTGTCCAGGTCTTTGCGGTCTGTTACCAGAATAATCCGCGGGTCGGACAACTCCGGGGCCAGAGCCAGCGCGCGAACCAGCATCACCATCGTGATGGACTTTCCGGAACCCTGCGTGTGCCAGACGATGCCGCCTTTGCGCGCGCCGTTTTCATCCGTTTTCTTGATGCGCTTCATCACCGAGCGCACCAGAAAGAACTGCTGGTAGCGGGCGATTTTTTTGATGTTGTTTTCAAAGACGACAAAGCCGTGGGCCATCTCCAGCAGGCGTTCCGGCCTGCACAAACTGTGAAGGCACCGATCCTGTTCCGTGATGCGCCGGCCCTGCGCCGCGAGTTCTTCAAAGTGCCGTCGCGCCAGGGCAAAATTGCCGGAGAAAAGAGCATCCTTGTCCGTGTCGGACAGCATCCCGTTGATGCCGGCGCTGACAGCAGTGTCGGAATCCTCCGACTCGCGCCAGACGCTCCAGAACTTTTGAGAAGTTCCCGCCGTCGCATATTTCGCCTTGCTCCGGTTTACGGCCAGCGCCATCTGCACATAAACAAAAAGCCGCGGGATGTATTCCTCCCCCTGGTTGCGGATGGTTTGGGACACCGCCTGCTCCACATCCACATCGGGCGCCTTGCATTCGATGACGGCCAGCGGAATGCCGTTCACAAACAGCACAATGTCGGGTCTGGCGGTCTCCGCGCTGCGGGAGCGTTCAACGGGAAATTCCGCCGTCACATGGAACACATTGGCGGCGGGGTTTTTCCAGTCAATATAGTTCAGGGTGAAACTTTTGGAGTCGCCGTCTATCGTTTGCTCAAGCGATGTGCCGAGGGTTATCAAATCGTAGATTTCCTCGTTTGTTTTTTGCAGACCGTCGTAGCGGACATTCTTTATCTTCTGAATGGCGGACTGGATGTTCTCCTCGCTGAACAGATACTCGCCGCCTTTGTGTCGAATGCGGTTTATTTTCTTGAGTTGCCCGCGCAGGATGTTTTCCAGCAGGACATTGGAATCGCGCCGGTTGCGTTCGGCCCGCGCCTGCTCCGGCGTGAGGTATTGATAGCCGAGATTGATGAGTTGCCACAGGGCGGGAATCTGTGAAAGATATTCCTCGTTGAATGGAGGCGTTTGTCCGGCGCTTTTCATCGGTCTCTGGTCTTTATGTCCTTTTCAGCCAACATGTTACCGGAGTTGACAGAAACTTTTCAATGGAAATGCCGCCGTCGCCGACAATCAGAC
>JAPPQJ010000073.1 GCA_028817015.1 Gammaproteobacteria bacterium | reverse complement strand
GACATTCAGCGGGCCGCCCTCGGCCACCGTGGGCGTGCCGGTGGCGATGGAATAAGTAACCGGGTCCGACTCGGCGATGCTCAATTCCACCGCCGCCATGCTGCGACTCACCACGACCTGCGCGGCGTCCGCGGCCGCGGCCGACAAGGTGACGCTCAGGGTCTCCGCGGCCTCGTTCAGCGCGTCGTCGGTGGCGGTGATGCGCACGGTTTTGGGCCCCGGGTCGGCGTTGGTGAAAGTGACGCTGCCGCCGCTTGGCGTGGCCGAGTAGTCGCTGGCCTCGACCGTGCCGCCGACCGTAAAACTGACCGTGACATCGCGGCCCGCTTCCGGCGGCGCGCCGCTCAAACGCACCGTCAATTCCGCCGACTCGCCCTCGTCCAAAGCCGTGTCGGCCGGTGCGTCCAAAATGGCGATGCGGTCGGCGGCGTGGAATTGCACGGTGACCACCGCCGAGCCGGAGGCGGTGACCGCGCCGCCGCCCGCGCCCACCGTGGGCGTCCCTAAAGTCACCGTCAGCGTGCCGGCGCCGCTGTTGCGCGCAGACAGCAGACTGCGCACGGTGATGTCGCCGCCGGTGTCGCCGGGCGCGATCACCAACATGCCGCCGCCCGGGTCCATAAACGGCGGCGCCACCTCGCCGCCGACCGCGATGGTGTACGGAATCCGAACGACAGCCGCGTTGGCCGAGGACAGGGTGACGCGCAAATCCGCGACCGCGCTTTCGTCAATCGTCACATCGGCGTCGGCGGCGAAGGCGGCGGTGGAATCGGCGGCCGCGGCGATGGTGTAGACGGTGCGCGCGCCGTTCACGATTTCGACTTCGCCAATCGATTCGACGGTGTATTCAATGGCGAAAGTTTCGGCGGCCTCGGCCAGGCCGTCGGCTAACGCGGTGACCACCGGGACAAAGGAGGTGCCGACATCACCCCCTTCCACCGAGAGCGCGGATAGCGCGCCGAGGTCGGCGGCATCGACGGGCAAGCCGCTGCCGGCCGCGACCAGGCGCGGGCGCAAGGTGATGCGGGTGGTGGTGGTGCGCCACACATCGGGCAGGCGGGAGATGATGTTGATGCGGCTGCGCACCGCCGCGCCTTCGCTGATGGTGGTGGCCGCGGTGATGACTTCCAGGCGCACCAGTTCGTCGTCGGTAATCGCCACCGTAACCCGCTCACCGATGCCGACGCCGCCGTGCCGCCGCGCCTCGCTGGGGCGGACATTCAGGTCGAGAAAGAAGGTCTCGGCGGCCTCGTGGTAGATGTCGGAGGCGGTGGTGACGCTGAAAGTCTCGGCGTTGCGGGCGTCGGTGAAAATGAGCGCGCCGCTGGGCAGCGTGTTGGCGGGGAAATCCACGGCCTCGGCGGTGCCGGTGGCCGCGCTCCACCGCACCTGAATGCTGTCACCGCTTTCCAGCGCGGGGCCGGTGCGGGTGACGGTGAAAGTCGCGCTGCCGCCCTCGGCGACCGTGGTCGCGGGGTTGGTGAACGCGAACGCATGCCGCTCGGCGGCGGAGGCGGCGATGGTGACTTCGGCGGTCAGGTCGGCCGGCGTGGCCGAGAGCGACACCGCGCCGCCGCCGCTGGCCACGGTGACCGGCGTCGCCAAAGTGACGCTCAGGGTTTCCGCGCCCTCGGCCTCGCCGTCCAACAGCAGCGGCAGGCTGAGGGTTGCGCTGGACTGGCCGGCCGGCACGGTGACGCTGAGCGGCGACGGCGCGGTGTAGTCGGCGGCGGCCGCGCCGCCGCCTAAGGTGAACGGCACCGTGACATCGGCGGCGGATGCGTGGCTCAAGGCCACGGTGAAAAGCGCGCTGCGGCCTTCGGCGGTCTGGAAGCCGGGCGTGTCGGCGTCCAAATCCCCTTCGGCGGCGCCGGCGATGGCGACGGTGGCCGGGTCGGAGGCGGCAATGGTGAGGGCGAAGCCGGTCTCGGTCAGGCTGATGACGCCGGCATCGTGGCCGCTGGCGCTGGCGAAAGTCACGGTGATGCTTTCCGCGCCTTCGTTCAAATCGTCGGCGGTCAAATTCAAGGTGAAAATACTGGCGGCCTGGCCGGGGCTTAACTGAAACGAATCACCGTGCGCCACCGACCAGTCGTCCGCGTCCGCGGTGTCGCTGTCCCCGCCTCCGACGGTGTAGGCGACCGTCGCGCCGCTCGCCGGCACGCCGCCGGTTGCAAGGATGGTGAAAAGTTGCGCGCCGCCCTCACTAACATCGCCGCTTGCGGGGGCGGCGCGGGTGACGCTGAGGGTCAGCGGGTCGGAGGCGGCAATCGCGCGGCTGGCGAGGGCGGCGGCGGTGGGCGACAACTCGGCCATGGCCGCGGGCGCGGCGTTGCTCAGCGTGAGGTCGTAGTATTCCGCGCCCTCGTTGGCGGTGTCGTCGCACAGGCGCAGGATAATGGTCTCCTCGGTGTCGCCGCGCGCGAAAGTCAGCGGCCCGCCTGGGTAATCAGTCATCGGGTTGCCGGCGGCGTCGCAGAAGTCGGCCGCTTCCACCGGCGCCCGGCCGGATTCGGCGGCGGGGGTGACCGCCCACTGGACGCTGAGCGCGGAATCCTGCACCGCCGTGCCCGCGTGGGTGACGGTGAAAGTCAGCGCGGCGTCGCCCTCGGCCGCGGTGGCATGCGCATCGGCGATGGAAACGATGCGCGCGGCGCGGTAGTTGACGGTGATGACCGCGCTGCCGGTGGCGGTGGCGGTGTGGGCCGCGGTGGCGCTGTCGAGGGTGACGGTCAGCGTGCCGCTGCCGATGCTGGCGTCGGTGGCCGCACTGGCGATGCGGATTTCGCCGCTGGTGTCGCCGGCCGGAATCGTGATGCTGCCGCCGTTGCGGTTGACGGCGGTGGGCGCGGGCGCGCCGCCGATGCCGGCCGCGGCGATGGCATAACTGATCACGGTGTCGGCGGATGAGGCGCGGTCCAGTTCCACCGTCAGCGACACGGTCTCGCCCTCGGCCGCGATGCGGATGGTGTCATCGGCGGCGATGGATGCGGTCAGCGGGTCGGAGGCGGCGATGGTGAATTGTTGGGCGGCGGCCGCGGGGGCCACGCTGACCGGCCCGGCCGTGGTCGCGGCGGTGACGGTCACGGTGAAGGTCTCGGTCGCCTCGTTCAGCCCATCGTCGACCACACCCACGCGGAAACTGCCGGAAGTCTGGCCGGCGTTGAAGGTCGCCCGCCCGGCGGCGCGGCTGTCGTCCCAGTCGGCGGCAGTTGCAGGCGTCGTGCCGCTGGGCGCGACCGTGTATTCCACCGCCAACGGCGCGCTCAATGCCACGCCGCCGAAGGACAACTGCACCACCGCCGAATCGCCCTCGTTGACCGTACCGCCGCCACTGGGCGTGACCAAAATACCGTCGTTGGCGGCGATGGTCACGGTATACGGCGCGGCGGTGGCCAGGCCGCCCTCCACCGCGGGATCGGTGAGCGACAAGTCCAGCGTGAAATCTTCGTCCGCCTCGTTGTCGGTGTCGTCGGCGATTTGCACAGTGAAGGTTTTGCTTAACTCGGCCCCGGTAAAAGTTAAATCGCCGCCGGCCGGGGCCGTGTCGCCGCCGAAGTCCGCAGCCGCCGCACTGCCCGCGGTGTAAATCCACGACACGGTGATGGATTCGCCCGGGGTGATGTCGGGCGGCGCGCCGCCGTTGGCGCCGGCGCGGGTGACGGTGTAGGTCGCGTCCGCGCCCTCGCTGACGGTCGCATCGCCGCTGATGGCGAAATGGTGTGCGGCGGCGAAACTCTCGGCGATGAGGGTTTCCGCCAGCCGCCGGCGCTGCTCGGCATGCCGCAGCACCTCGCCGGCGCTGGACAGCACGTTGCCGCGGATGCGCACGAGCATGGTCTCGGCCGGCTCGGCCACGCCGTCCGGGCGGATGTGGACGCGGAAGGTCCGAATCGCGGTGAGGCTGGCCGCACCGGGCGGGAAGCGCACCGCGTGCTCGCCCACAACCCGGTAGTCGGCGGCGGTGACGTCGCCGAAAATCTGGAACGGCACCACCACCTCGGCCGTGGGCTGGCCGCCGGACAACTGCACAAAGTATCGCGCGATGTCGTTCTCGCTGGCGGTACTCTGTGTACTGGAGAAGAACGCGGTAATCGGGTCGCCATCGTCAACGGTCACGGTGTGCGCCGCGCCGGGGCCGGTGGTGACGCTGAGCGCGCCGCCGCCCGCATCGTCGGCGATGAAATCCACCGACTCCAGAGTCAGGGTGAGGGTCTCGTCGGCTTCATTCAGCGCGTCGTCGGTGAAGTCGGCGGTGAAGGTGGCGGTGGCGGTGGCTGACGCCGGGTCAGGGACGGCGATGTCCACCGAGAGCGTACTGCCGCCTTGTCCGTCGGCGGTGAGGGCGTAGTCGGTGGAGGACGCCGTGCCGCCGTACTGCACTTCCACGCGGGCCGCCGCCGGCAGGACGCCGCCGCTCAAGGTGACGGTGAAGGTGACGCCGCTGTCGCCCTCATTGGCGGTGGATGGCCCGCTGATGGCGGCGGTAATCGCGTCGTTGTCGGCCACGGTGACCGCGGCCGAGGCCGCGGCGGATGCGACGGTGATGCCGCCGGGCCCGCCGCCGCTGGCGCTGCGCAGGCGGACGGTCAGGGTCTCGGTCGGCTCGTTCAGGTTGTCGTCGACGGTGGTGACAGTGATGTCCCGGGCCGCGGAGTTGGCGTGGGTGAAGGTCAGCGTGCCGCCGGTGGGGCCGCTGATGTCGGAGGCGGACACACCCTCGACCGCCCACTGCACGGTCGCCGGGCTGCCGTCGTCCGGGGAGCGGTTTAAGGTCACGGTGAAGGTGGCCGCTTCGCCCTCGGTCAGCGCATTGTCCACCGGCGGCGTGATGCGAAAACTGCGCTGCGCCATGCGGAATGTCACGGTGAACACCACGCGCCCCATGCCGCCGACCACCGCCAGGCCGCCGCCGGCGCCAACTTCCACGCCGGTGAAAGCGACGGTCAAACTGCCGGTGCCGCTGTCGATGGCTTCAGTGAACAAACTGCGCACATTCAGCACGCCGCTGGTCTGGCCGGCGGGGATGGTCAGGCGGCCGGAGGTGACCGGCGGCGTGCCTTCGCCGACGATGGCGCTGTCGCCGCCCACGCCGCCGGGCGGGGGGTTTTCGCCGCCGGCGGTGATGGTCCACGGCAGGGTCAGGTCGCCGCCGCTGGCGCGGTCCAGCGTCAGCGTCACCACGCCGGTCTCGCCCTCCAACAGGTCGGCGTCGGCGGTGGCGGCGGTGACGGTCACCGAATCATCATCCGCCACCCGCAACTCGCCCGTACCGCTCACGCTGGCCGCGCCGGCGGTAGCGGCGGTGGCGGTCAAGGTCGCGGGGCGGCTGCCTTGGCTCACATCGTCGTCGGTGAAAGTGAGGACGATTTCGCCGCCGCCTTCATCGGCGGCAATCACCAGTTCGCTGGCGGGCTCGGCGGTGAAAGCGGCGGCGGTGGTGACGGTGAACGGAATCCTGAGCGGCGCGGTGCGCTCGCCGCCGGTGGCGAGAAAGCGGAAAGTGGCGCTGCCGCCTTCGGTGACCACCGGGATGGCGGCGCCCCCGCCAGCCGCACCGCTGATGAGGCCGGGCCCGGCAATGTCGGCGCCCGGTACGATGATGACGCGCACCGCGTCATCCGCGGCGTCGGTGATTTCACTCGCCATCGTGCCGGCCGAAGCGCCGGCGGCGCCGGGGTCGGCGGCCGCAGCCTCCACGGTAAACGCCTCGCCACCCTCATTCAGCGGGTCGCGGGCGACGCGCACGGTGAAAGTGGCGGTGGTCCTGTCGGCGGTGAAAGTGAAATCGCCGGTCTCGCTGATGAAGTCCGCGGCGGTGGTGTCGCCGTGGACGATGCGCCAGACAGCATCGGTGTCTTCGGTGAAGGCGGTGTCCAACTCGGCCTGGAACTCGGCGGCGGACCCGGCCGCGGAGACGCCCTCGGCCACCGCGGCCGGGCCGGTGACCGTGATAGCGCGGGCGGCCGCGGTGTTCTGCGGCACGGTGACGGTGGCGCCGGCGGAAACGGCGGCGTTGGCGGCGTCGGTGGCGGTGACGGTCATGGTCTCCTCCGCCTCGGCCGCGCCGTCGTATCTAATCGCGATGGCGAAAGTGGCGGTGGCGACGCCGGGGGCGAAAGCGATGGACGCGGGGGCCGTATAGTCATCGGCCGTGACGCCGCCGCCGCTGACCGCGAGGGTGAATTGTTCGGCACGGGTCGGCGTTTTGCCGAGCGCGAGGGTGAATTCGGCCATGCCGCCTTCGACCGCGGTCTGGGCGGCGGGCGTGAGTTGCGGCGCAAACGGGTCGTTGTCGGTGAGGGCGACGGTAACCGTGTGCGCGCCGCCGGTCGGGGGGTCGGCGGAAATCGGCCCCGGCGCGGCCGAGGCCGCGGTGCTGATGGAAATGGTGAGGGTCTCGGCGCGCTCATTCAGGGCGTCGTCCACGGCCGCGAGGACAATGGAAATGTCATCACCGTCGGCGTTGAAGGCGAAAGCGCGGCCGGCCGGGGTGAGGGTGAAATCGTCCGCCGTCGCGCCACCGCCGAAACTCAGCCCCGCGAAAACGGAAGCCGCATCCGGCGGCGCGCCGCCGTCCAGGCTGAGGGTCAAATTCAAACTTCCGTCCTCGCCGATGCGCGTTTGGTCCGCGGCGATGCCGAAAGCGACCGGGTCCGAGGCCGCGATGGTTGCGACGGCGGTGGGGATTTCCACGCCGCTGCCCTGCCCGCCGCCGCCGGCCGGGGCGGTGACTTCGATGCGCATGGTGACGCGCTCCATGGCCTCATTCACCGCGTCGTCCACCACGCCGAAAGTCACGGTCTGCGGCATAGTGTCGGTGAACGACAGCGTGCCGCTGGTGGCGCCGCTCAAATCGGCCGCGGATGCGGCACCGTTGGCCGTGGCGCCGTCCCCGAAAACCAGCCGCCAATCGACCAATGCCGGGTTGCCGGGCGCGGGCGTGGGGCCGTCCACGGAAATGGTGAACACCGCATCGCCGCCCTCCACCGCGGCCGCGTCGGGGCCGGACACGCTGAATTTGCGGTCGAAGTCGCGCAGCGCGACGGTGATTTCGGTGCGGCTGACCGGGCGGCGCAGCGCGGCGGCGAAGCCGGCCGGCGACACATCCACCGATGTGATGTCCATATTCACCCGCCCGCGCCCGGCCGACAGCGTGCTGGCGAGGAAT
>JAPPQJ010000192.1 GCA_028817015.1 Gammaproteobacteria bacterium | reverse complement strand
CGCGCGACTTTCAGGAGGTACTGGCCGGGCGCGCCGATGCGCATATCACATCGAATATCGAAGCCAACAAACTGGTGGAAAAATATCCGCAAATGATGATCGTGCCGGTTGACCAGCCCAAGTCGCCGACGCCGGTGGCCATGCTGATGCCGCAGGCCGACCAGGTGTGGATTAATTATGTCAACACCTGGATTGTTCTCAAGCGCGAACAGGGCTTCTTTGAGCAACTGGGCAGGAAATGGAAGTTGAACAACTGAGCGCCTGAACGCATGCGCGGGCGGGGCGGCCGCCGTGAAACTGGTTGAATCGACCTGGCTGGAAGTGGAGGCCTACCTCAAACACGCCTCCGGCATCATCATTCCCTGCGGGTCAACCGAGCAGCACGGCCCGATGGGTTTAATCGGCACCGACGCCCTGTGCGCCGAACTGATTGCGGGGCGGGTGGCGGATGAAACTTCGACCCTGGTGGCGCCGGCGCTGTTTTACAGCCCGGCCCCGTTCAATACCGGTTTTCCCGGCACCCTGTCGGTTTCGGAGGAATTGTTCCAGGCCATGGTCGGGGAAATCCTGTGCTGTCTAATCGCGCAGGGTTTTCGGTCGGTCTATTTCCTGAACGGGCACGGCGCCAACATCGCCCCGCTTAGCCGTTGCGCCGCAAACCATCCGCCCGGCAGGACCCGGATACGCAGTTGGTGGGACTTCCCCGCGGTGGATGCCCTGCGCCGCGACTATTACGGCGACTGGGAAGGCCTGCACGCCACGCCCTCGGAAATCGCCATCACCCAGACGCGCTACCGGGCGGTTCCGGCGGGGCTGGCGGCCGCGCCGCCTCAGGCGCTGTCGGCGGCGGAGGCCGCGTCCCGCGCCGGTGACCGGCACGGCCACCCGGACCAGCACCGCCGCCAATTCCCGGATGGGCGCGTCGGCGCCCACTCGGCGCTGGCAAACCCCGGACAGGGCGGGGCGCTGTTGGCGGCGGCGGTGGCGGCGGTCAGCGAGGACTACGCCGATTTTGTCAACTGACCCGAAACCCTTCAGCATCCATGCGCGCGCAACAACTTCCACCGGCCATTAGCATCCGCGGCGTTTGCAAATTTTTCGGCTCGTTCCAGGCGCTGAAGGATGTCTCGCTGGAGGTGTATCCGGGGGAGCGGGTGGTGGTCTGCGGCCCCTCCGGCTCGGGCAAATCGACGCTGATTCGCTGCATTAATCAACTGGAAAAACACGAATCGGGCGACATCCGGGCCGCCGGCGTCGCCCTGACCGGCGGCAGCGACAGTTTAAGGCGAATTCGCGCCAAAATCGGAATGGTGTTTCAGCAGTTCAACCTGTTTCCGCATCTGACGGTGATGGACAACCTGACCCTTGGGCCGATGCGCGCCCGCAACATGCCCAGGGAGCAGGCCGAAACGCTGGCCCGGAACTATCTGGAGCGCGTCAAAATCCCCGAGCAGGCCGGCAAATATCCCCGCCAGCTGTCCGGCGGCCAGCAGCAGCGGGTGGCCATCGCCCGCTCCCTGTGCATGGAGCCGGAAATCATGCTGTTTGACGAGCCCACATCGGCGCTCGACCCGGAAATGATTAACGAGGTGCTGGAAGTGATGACGGAACTGGCCGAAAGCCGCATGACCATGGTCGTGGTCACCCATGAAATGGGGTTTGCCCGGCGGGTGGCCGACAAAATGGTGTTCATGGACCACGGTGAAATCGTGGAAACGGCGCCGCCGGAGACCTTTTTCCATCATCCCTCCAGTCAGCGTTGCAAGGATTTCCTGCGGCAGATCCTGACCCACTGAGCCCCGATGAAATCCGCCAGCCAGCCGGGGAAACCGGCCTTCCTGATGCTCATCTCCGGCCTGGCCCTGCTGTTGTCCGGGTGCTCCGGTCAATGGGGCTGGTATGTGGTCAACCCGACCACCACCAGCGGCATGAACAACCTGCAGTTTCTGCTCTCGGGGCTGGTCAACACGGTGCTGCTGTCGCTGACGGCGATTTGCCTTTCGATTGTTGCCGGCCTGTTGATTGCGCTGCCCGGGCTGTCCAGCCACCGGCCGTTGCGCGGAGTCAATTTCTGTTATGTGGAACTGGTGCGGGCGGTGCCCATTTTGGTGTTGATACTCTGGGTGTATTACGGCCTGCCGCAGATAGCGGATGTTTCCATCAGCGTGTTCTGGGCCGGCGTGATTGCGCTGGCGTTGTCGGACAGCGCGTTTGAGGCGGAAATTTTCCGCGCCGGCATTCAATCCATCAACAGGGGGCAGTATGAGGCGGCGCAGTCGATTTCCCTGAACTACCGCGACACCATGCGCTTCGTGATTCTGCCGCAGGCGATTAAGCGCATCCTGCCGGCCCTCGGCAACCAACTGGTCTATATGCTGAAGATGTCGTCGTTAGTGTCGGTCATCGGCATGCAGGAACTGACCCGCAAGGCCAACGAACTGGTGGTCACCGAATACCGCCCGCTGGAGATATACACCATTTTGGTGTTAGAATATCTGGCGTTGATTCTGCTGGTTTCGGCGGGTGTGCGCTGGCTGGAACGGCGCTTGCAGACCGATGAACGGCATTAGATTCCATAGAGTCCCATTCCCCGCAAGGTGCCCGGCATGTCGGCGTGGATAAAAATGCTCGGCGACGGTGATGCGGATGCGGACCTGCAAGCGGCGCTGGATTTGGCCCGCACCCCGCACGGCACGGTGGATAATGTGATGCGGGCGCATTCGCTGCGGCCGGCCACCATGCGCGGGCATGCGGCCTTATACCGCGCGGTGCTGCACGATGACTCCAACACCCTGCCGGCGTGGTTTCAGGAAACCCTCGGCAGTTATGTGTCCATGCTCAACGACTGCCCGTATTCCCTGGCCAATCACTGGGCCAACGCCCGGCATCTGATGGCCGACGATGCGCGCGCCGACGCGGTCGAGGAGGCCTTGCGCGCGCGCCGGCCCCAGCGGGTTTTTTCGGGCGCCGAACTGGCCCTGCTGGTGTATGCCGAAAAACTGACCCTGCGCCCGGGGCGGATGGCGCGGGCCGATATCGATGCCCTGAAAAGCGAAGGCGTCGATGACGGTAAAATCCTCGAAACCAATCAAATCGTCGCCTACTTCAACTATGTCAACCGCTGCCTCAACGGCCTCGGAGTGACCACCGACGGCGATGTCGTGGGGTATTATGCGCGCGATTGAGCGGCGATGGAGCGGCGATGGCCGAAGTGGTGCGGGCACCGCCCACACCGCCGGGGCGATTCCGGTGGTCGATATTCAAGCCTTGCGCGACGGCCGCAACCCGCAGGCCGTGGCCGACGCCCTGCACGCCGCCAGCCAGGACCCGGGGTTTATCTATATCAGCGGCCACGGCATTCCCGATGCCGTCATCGATGCGGCGCGCGCTTGTGCGCTGGACTTTTTCCGCCACACCGAGGCCGACAAAAGCGCGGTTTCCATTTCTCGCGAACATCGCGGCTGGCTGCGGCGCGGCGCGGCCAAAATGCAGGACGGCCTGGACGCCGACCTCAAGGAAAGTTTTATCTGGGGGCATGAAGACGCCGCCGGAAAAACGCCGGCGGACCATCCGCTGCGCGGGGCCAATCGATGGCCGGCCTTTATGCCAAAGATGCGGGCGGCGGCGATGGCCTACTATCATCACGCGCACCGCGTGGCGGTTGAATTGATGCGCGGCTTTGCCTTAGGGCTGGGGCTGGAGCGGGGGTTTTTTCTGCGGCATTGCGCGCGCCCGTTAAGCCGGGCGTCGTTTGTCTATTATCCGCCGCAGGACGGGGAAAACGGCAACCGCTCGTTTGGCGTCGGGCCGCACACCGATTTCGGCGTGCTCACCGTGCTGTGCCAGGACCGGGTCGGCGGACTGCAGGTGCAAAGCGCCGGCGGCGAGTGGATGGCGGCGCCGCCGGTCGCCGGCACCCTGGTGGTCAATGTCGGCGATTTGCTGGCCCGCTGGACCGATGGCGCCTACCGGTCGACTCCCCACCGGGTCATCAACCGCTCCGGGAAGGAGCGCCTGTCGCTGGTGCTGGCTTTTGACCCGGACCCTGAAACCGCTATCGATGCCCGGGAAGTTTTTGGCGCGGATTATCAGCCGCGCGAGGCGGCGATTCGCTGCGGCGATTACCTCCTGTGGCGTTTCGGCAAATCGTTCGCTTATCGAAACGAAGCGCGCGACGGCTCGGCATGAACGCGCGCGCCGTTGCGACCCCCGCGGTGAATTCATCGCAAGGTGAATCGCCCCTCGGCGCATGCCGGTCCGGCGCGCTGAATCTCCTGCAAAACTGCGCGCAACTGACGGCCGGCGAAAGGTTGCTCGTGGTTTGCGAGCGGCCCGACTTGGGCTGGTATGACGCCGATGCGCCGCGCGCTGTGGTCGAAGTCGCGCGCGAACTGGGGGCGGAAGTCAGCATCGAACAACTGGAATCGGCCGGCGACGGCCCCGCGGCGGCCGCGGCGATCGACCGCCGGTGCGCCGCGCATGACTGCACGGTTTTTTTCGCGCGCGCCGGCGACCGGCGACGGTTTTCCTCCGCGTTGCTCGGCGCCGGCGGCCGGCGCAGCGTCATGTGCTACGCGCGCGACGCCGGGATGCTGTCCAGCCGCTATGCGACCACGCCACACGCGGCGATGTTGGCGGTAACGGAAGCGGTCGACGAAATCATCCGCGGCGCACGCACCATCGCCATTCGCTGCTCGCTGGGAACCGATTTCACCGGCACCGGGGCGCCCGGCGGCGCGCCTTGCGGGCCGGAGCCGAGCGATGTCGGCATCCTGCGTTTTCCGCAAGGAGTCCATGCGCCGGTCAGCGCGCGGCATTTCCAGGGCCAAATCGCCTTGTCCAACTATGTGACCAGCACCGGCTCCGCGTACTATCAACCCGACCACCTGCGGCTGGAAGCGGTGGTCATGGCCCAAGTCGCGGGCGGGACAATCCGCGCATTCACCGGCCGCAAAACCGATGTGAAACGCCTGCGGGCCCACTACCGCCGGGTCAGCGGCCTGCTCGGGGTGGACCCTGAAATCGTGCATTCATGGCACGCCGGGATTCATCCGGGCTGCTGTTACCGGGCGCCTGTTCATGAATACCCCGACCGCTGGGGAAACAATGTATTCACCCATCCGCGCATCCTGCATTTTCACACCTGCGGCGGCAATCCGGGCGAAATCGCCTGGAATATCGAAAACCCCACCGTCGCCATCGACGGCCGCCCGCTATGGGCGCATGGACGGTTGCAAGTGGAAGACTTCGCGCCGACCCGCCGGGCGCTGGCGCAGTGGCCGGAACTGCAAACGCTGTTCGGAGTCAGCCTGCCGCCGTGTCAAAACTCCCGCCGGTCCGCATCCAGCGCGTTGTTATGAACCGTCACCGACAGAATAAAAACCGGGTCATTCGCGCCCCGCGCGGGCCTGAAATCACCTGCAAAAGTTGGCTCACCGAAGCGCCCTACCGGATGCTCCAGAACAACCTCGACCCGGAAGTCGCGGAGCGCCCCGGGGAGCTGGTGGTCTATGGCGGCATCGGCCGCGCGGCGCGCAACTGGCGGTGTTATGACCAGATTTTGGACGCGCTGAAAACCTTGAACGACGACGAAAGTCTGTGCATTCAATCGGGCAAACCGGTCGGCGTGTTCAAAACTCACCCGGATGCGCCGCGTGTGCTGATTGCCAACGCCAACCTGGTGCCGGCGTGGTCGGACTGGGAACACTTCAATGAACTCGACCGCAAGGGACTGATGATGTTCGGGCAGATGACCGCCGGCAGTTGGATTTACATCGGCTCCCAAGGCATCGTCCAGGGCACCTACGAGACCTTTGCGGAGGCCGCCCGCCGGCACTTCGGCGACGCCCCCGCCGGCAAATGGATACTGACCTCAGGCTTAGGCGGCATGGGCGGAGCGCAACCGCTGGCGGCCACCATGGCGGGGTTCTCCATGTTGGTCATTGAGTGCGATGAAACCCGCATTGATTTTCGGTTGCGCAACGGTTACTTGGACATGCGCGCGCGGTCCGTGGAACTGGCGTTGAACATTATCGACCAGGCGCGCGCCGAGGGCCGGGCGGTGTCGGTCGGGGTGCCGGGAAACGCCGCGGAACTCCTGCCGAAAATGGTCGTCGACGGTATCGCCCCCGACCTGGTGACCGACCAAACTTCGGCGCATGACCCGGTGAACGGCTATCTGCCCATCGGCTGGAGCGTCGCGCAATGGCGAGATGAAGCGCGCGCCAACCCGGCGCGGGTGGCGGAGGCGGCAAGGGATTCCATCGCCGTGCATGTGCGGGCCATGTTGGATTTCCACGCCCGGGGTATCCCCACCGTTGACTACGGCAACAACATCCGCCAAGAAGCCAAAAACCGGGGTGTAACCGGCGCTTTTGATTTCCCCGGATTTGTCCCGGCCTACATCCGCCCGCTGTTTTGCAAGGGGCTTGGCCCGTTCAGGTGGGTGGCCCTGTCGGGAGACCCGGAAGACATCCACCGCACCGACGCCAAAGTCAAAGAACTCATTCCAGGCGACCCGCACTTGCACCGCTGGCTGGACATGGCGCGCGAGCGAATCGCCTTCCAGGGTCTACCGGCGCGCATTTGCTGGGTCGGCCTCGGCGACCGCCACCGGCTGGGGCTGGCGTTCAACGAAATGGTCAAAACCGGCGAACTCAAAGCGCCGGTCGTGATTGGCCGCGACCATCTTGACTCCGGCTCCGTGGCCAGCCCCAACCGCGAAACCGAAGCGATGCTCGACGGCTCGGACGCGGTGTCCGACTGGGCTTTGCTCAATCTCATGCTAAACACCGCCGGCGGCGCCACCTGGGTGTCGTTCCACCACGGCGGCGGGGTCGGCATGGGTTACTCGCAGCACGCCGGGCTGGTTATCTGCTGCGACGGCAGCGACGCGGCGGCGCGGCGAATCCGGCGCGTGTTGTGGAATGACCCGGCCTCGGGCGTCATGCGCCACGCCGACGCCGGATACGCCATCGCCAGGGAATGTGCGCGGCGGCATGGCCTCAACCTGCCGGGAATCGAAACCTAACGCAGGTATATTCAATCCGCGCCGGCGCCCGGTCTGTACTTCACATCAAATACCCCACCAACGCTTGGCGGGTGTCGGGGGTGACCTGCGCGGCGGGGAGGGCTAGGGCGGCTTCCACCGGCATGAATTCGGCGGAAGCGACTTCGGATTGTTGCAACT
>JAPPQJ010000185.1 GCA_028817015.1 Gammaproteobacteria bacterium | reverse complement strand
GGCGAAGTTCATCTACATCGACAACTCCAATGTTTTCATTGAAGGGCAGCGCGTTGCCGCCGTTCGTAACGGCAACGCGCTGGATATGGCGGATGCGCAGACGCGCGGCGTTTTCCATCATGACTACCGTTTGGACTTCGGCAAACTGTACTGATTTCTCGCTCGCAACGGCGACCCTGTAGTCGGGCGCGCGGTGCTGTTCGGCCCGCGCCCGCCGCCCAACGACACGCTGTGGGCAATCGCCAAGTCGGAAGGTTTTGAGTTGGTGATAGAAGACCGCAATGTGGAAAACCGCGAAAAGAAAATCGACACCGGCATCGTTACGGCGATGGCGAAAGACGCCTACACCCGCGCCGACAAATCGGCCGATATGTTCACCCTGGTCGCCGGCGACGGCGATTATGTGCCGGCGGTGCGCACGCTGGTGGAAGACGGATTCACCGTCAATGTCACTTTCTGGGACCATGCATCCCGCGAACTGCAAAACGCCGCCAGCAGTTTCATCCCGATGAACCCGCATTTTGAGGCGCTGGCGCTGTAGTGGTGCGCGCAGGAAACGGAAATAGCCGACCATCAACACCAAACTATCGGCTAATAGAAATCCTTCTTTGTGGTCTGAAATTTACCGTCGGCATGTTGTCTGAATCTCGACATGAACAAAACGCGCCCCCTCGGCGTTTCCCTCGCGGTGCTGGCCGCGTTGTTCAACGGCACTGTCGGCGTGTTCAGCGTCAATCTGTTTGCGGCGGGGATGCCGCCCCAGAGTGTCGCGTTTTTCAAGTGCGTGGTTGCGCTGGCGGTGACCGGGCAAGTTGCGGCGTGTGTTGCGTATATGAAGCGCAAATGGCATTGGGCGGCGGTGTGCGGGTTCTTCGGGTTTTTCGTTCTGACGCACTTCGAGACCGCGGCATACACATCGGTGAATGTCGCGGTGGTGGTGCTGTGCTTGTTCGGCGCGGCCACGGTGTCCACCTTTGTCATTGAAGCGGCCGTTGCGCGGCGTTTTCTGGCCGCGTCCGAATACGCCGCCATTGTCCTGTCCATCGCCGGGCTTGGCTTCCTGTTCTTCGCCGACGCCGACCTCGCGCGCGGCGGCGTTGCGGGCCTGTTGCAAGCCGTCACCGCCGGCGCCGGCTACGGCGTGTTCCTGGTGCTGTCGAAGCGCCTGCGCATCGGCGCCGGATTGATTCCGGTCTTCGCGCTGCTGCTGTTCGGTTCGATTTTCCTGTCGGTGCCGTTCGCCCTCAACGCCGTCGCCGCGCCTTCGCCGGAGCACTTGCTCAATCTGGCGTTGCTCGCAATTCTGCCGACCATCGGCGACTTCTGGTGCACCACCAAGGCGCTCACCTGCTGAACTGACCGAGACGCTGTTCGCCGCCGCTTTCGGCTTTCTCTTCCTCGCGCAACTGGTCGGTATTCGGCAAATTATCGGCGGCGCTTTCATCCTGCTTGCGATAATCATCCACGAACGCGGCGCCGAAGGGAAACTCATTCGGCGCGGATACTGACGCGCTCTGCGCGGAAATAGCCTGATGACCGATTTAACCGAACAACTCAAAACCCAACGCCAACAATCCGAATCGCGGCGGGAGAAGCGGCAGGTCGATGTGATGCATCGCGCGACTTCGGATTTGCTCAAGAAGGGCGTCGAAAAAACCGCGCTGCAAACCGGCGATGTCATTTCGCGGTTTCAACTTGAAAACACGCACGGCGCGTTGTTTGATATTTTCGATGCGCTGAAAGCCGGCCCGGTCATTCTCTCTTTTTACCGCGGCAGTTGGTGTCCGTATTGCAACCTGACCTTGCGCGCGTATCAGGCGCATTTGGCGGAAATCCACGCTTGCGGCGCGCGGTTTGTCGCGGTTTCCCCGGAACTGCGCGAGCGTGCGCTGGCGAATGCGCGCAAGTTCGGGTTGGCGTTTGAAATTCTGTCCGATGCCGGCAACGCGGTGGCGAAACAATTTGGCCTGGCGTATAAAATGCCGGCCGAATTGGCGGCCGTGTATTTGGAGTTGGGCACCGACATTCCGCGCTTCAACGGCGATGATTCGTGGGAGTTGCCGGTGCCCGCGACTTACATCATCGACACCGGCGTCAAGATTGTGTTCTCGTCCATCAACGCCGACTATCTGCAGCGCATCGAGCCGGGCCGGGTCATTCGTGCGTTGAAAGCGTTGCAAGAATCGCCGGCGTGAATTTATAATCGCCGCCGCCGCGACCCCGCCGCATCCGCCGCCCATGCGCCTGAAAAAACTCCAAATCTCCGGCTTCAAATCCTTTGTCGACCTCACCGACATTCGCCTGCCGGCGGATTTGGTGGCGGTGGTGGGGCCGAACGGCTGCGGCAAGTCGAACAT
>JAPPQJ010000024.1 GCA_028817015.1 Gammaproteobacteria bacterium | reverse complement strand
GCGCGAGTTGCTGGTGAAATTCCAAATGTCGGAATCGCATCCGATGGTGGAGTTGTTCGAGGCGTACCGGAAGTTTTGAGTCGGCGATTATTGCGGCCAGTTTTATGAAACCGGAAATGCCATGATGGCGGACATTCGTCATTTCATTCCATCACGCGGGGAATCGAACCATGAACACCACAGATGAAATCGCAGCGGCGGAAAAGGAGGTTAGCGCCAACTACGAATACTTCAAACAGATGCAGCCCGAATGGCGGGCCGAGCATTTGCTGGAGTTCGCGCTTATCCACCAGCCGGCAACTGGTCGATTTTTTCGAGAGCGAGAACGATGCCGTTAAGGTCGGCATCAAGCACTGCGGCATGGGGAAATTCTCCGTTCAATCGGTGAAAGACGACCCCATTGATTTAGGCTATCAGTCACATGTTCTCTTTTAGCAGGCAAATAGACCAGTACGGGCAGTTCATTGTCGGAATCAAAATATTCCCGCCCACGGAAAGCGGGGATGAATTTAACCGCGCCACGAAGGACGCCACGGGTTATCGCGCGCACCGTATTTTTGCGCGCCGTCGCGGAAGATGTCGACCAACAGCGGCGCTAGTTCCAACTGTATGCCGCCGACGTTGCCGAGACCGATGAGCACCAAACCCATTCTCTTGAACAACATTTTTCCAGTGGAAAATGTTGGTGACTACAAAATACACTTTGGAAAATGGAATGAGGTCGAGGAACCGCTCGACGCATGGATACGCGAAGAAAGCAATTGGAGCGGTTGGCAGATATACACAAAAAATCGAGATGATTTCAATCGACAATACATCTTTTCGCTGATGCGTTTCTATCACGAAATCGACATTTGGCTTTTCGGCGGTATTTTCGAAGTCAAGCAGGAAAATAAAAAATGGATAGAAGATGATGACTGGAAAGGTTACGAAAACGATGTTGAATTAACCGATCAATGTGCAGAATATATTGGCCGGTTGAAAATATATTCCCCATATCGTGGGCGCGCAGTTCGATTGAATTTTGAGAATTACTACGGCGAGTTAGAAGTGCACGAATTTTACCGGAAAAATACAGCGGACGGGTTTTCCCCGGCTATGAAAATGTGGATTTGTCTTTTTCTGAATTAGAGGCGTTGGTGAAAAAAGACCGCGTTGACTGGAAAACTGCGCTGCAAAGCGTCAAGGGTGTGTACATGATTACCGACACCAAAGAAAACAAACGGTATGTCGGCTCCGCTTACAGTGAGGGAGGCGTGTGGTCAAGGTGGTGCAATTATGTCGCCTCGGGTCACGGTGGCAACCAAGGCCTTGCCGAATTGCTGGGGCATGAAGCCGATCTTAGATATTGCCGAGAGCATTTTCGTTTGTTTTTGCTGGAACGCCATCCAATGATTGCAGGGGATGATGAAATTATCGAGCGCGAAAGCTTCTGGAAGAAAATTCTCTTGTCACGCGGCGATTACGGTTATAACGAAAATTAGTCGAATTTGGTTAAACCGGCTCCCCTCCATCTCCAAATGCAACCGGCCACCCTTATACGGATTCGCATCCGCCACATACTCGTTCAACTCCACGCCCAACCCCGGCGCGTTCGGCGGAATGACATAACCGTTCTCCCACCGCACCGGTTTTTTAAGATGTCGGCGGGGAAACTGTCCCAGGTCTGGATGCTCTCCAGAATCAGAAAATTCGGACTGCACGCGGCGAGTTGAAAGTTGGCCGCGCCTTCGACCGGGCCGTAGTATAAGTGCGGGGCGATTTGCGCGTAGTGCGTCTCGGCCATGCCGGCGATTTTTTTCGCTTCCAAGATGTCGCCGACGTGGCCCAATGCCGGTTGCAGAATCGACGCCGCCTGATGCTCCAACACGCGGGCGAATTCGTACTTGGTGGTCAGGCGCTCGCCGGTGGCGACGGGGATGCTGGTCTGCCGCGCGACGCGCGCCATCTCGCGCGGGTTGTCCGGCGGCGTCGGCTCTTCAAACCACAGCGGCTCCCACGCTTCGATGTGGCGCGCCAGGCGAATCGCGCCGCCACAACCTTTCAAATTTCTGCATGGGCCAAGCCCATCTCTCGCTCCTCGTATCATCGGCGCGTGAAAGTACCGCATTCCCGCCCGCCGCCGCGCCGCCTGCCTTAAAATCGCGGAATCGAATTAAAAACGAATCGCCGTTTATTCATGCGCACCCCAAATCTCAAGGCCAGAACGCATCTAATTCAAGCGTGGAAAGCCGGCGTGGACGCCGTGGGCGGGGAGCGGGTGACGCGCGCGGCGGTTGGCGGGGATCATGTTGCGCCGATTAGCCGGTTGCTGGCGGTGGGCAAGGCGGCGGGCGCGATGTGTGCGGGGGCGCTGGCTCGTTTTGCCGAACATGGGGAGGCGTTGGTGGTGACCAAACAAGGGCACGGCCGCGCCGTCGCCGCGCATCCGCGCATCGCGTTGATCGAGGCCGGGCATCCGCTGCCGGATGACAACAGTTTGCGCGCCGGGCGGGCGGTGGAGGACTTCGTGCGCGCGGTGGCGGCGGATGAGGAACTGGTGATGTTAGTGTCGGGCGGCGCTTCGGCTCTGGTCGAGCGGTTGCCGGATGCGGTTGATTTGGCGAAGTTGCAAACCATGACATCGGCGCTGTTGGCCGGCGGTTATTCCATCGACCAAATTAACGCGGCGCGCATTCGCGTATCAAACATCAAAGGCGGCAAACTGCTGCGCAACTTCGGCGGGAAGTCGGTGCGCGTGTATGCGATTTCGGATGTGCCCGGCGACCGCATTGACTTAATCGGCGGCGGCATCGGTGATTTGGCGAAGCGCCCGCCGCCGGCGTTGCCGCCCGACATGCTGCACCTGCTGGAGCGCGCCGGCGCCGGTTTGGCGGATGATGCGTTCGACTTGGGCAACGACATCCGGTTCGATTACCGCGCCCGCGTGGTCGCATCCAATCGCATCGCGCGCGCCGCCGCCGCCGAGTTTCTGCGCGCGCATCACTTGCCCGTCATCGTCAACGAAGAAGAACTGAACCGCGACATCCACGCCGCCGCGCAGCATCTCGCCGCCGCGTTACTCGGCGGCCCGCCCGGCGCGTATATCTGGGGCGGGGAGTCGACCGTGGTGTTGCCGCCCCGGCCGGGAGTCGGCGGGCGCAACCAGAGTCTGGCGCTGGCGCTGGCCGGGGAGATTCGCGGGCGGCGCGACATCGCGGCGTTGGTGGCCGGCAGCGACGGCTCAGACGGCCCCACGTTTGCCGCCGGCGCGCTCATCGACGGCGACACTTTCGATGCGGCATCGGGCGCGGCCCGGGCGCTGGCCGGAGCCGACGCCGGGACTTATCTGGCGCGCATCGCCGCCTTGTTCAAGCCCGGCCCGACCGGCACTAATGTGATGGATTTGGCGGTGGCGATTAAGGGGGCGTGAATGCAATGGCGCGGTGATGGTGGCGACGGCGTTCGTTGCGCGCCGCCGCGACCGCCAAGCCGCTAAGCCACCTCCGCCTGGTCGCCTTTCTCGCTCAGCCACGCCTTGCGGTCGGGCGCGCGTTTCTTGGAAAGCAGCATGTCCAACATCGACCGCGCATCGGCGGCGTCGGAGACTTCCAGTTGCAGCAGGCGGCGGGTGGCGGGGTTCATGGTCGTCTCGCGCAGTTGCAGCGGGTTCATTTCGCCCAAGCCCTTGAAGCGCTGCACATTGACCTTGCCGCGAAGTTTTTCCGCTTCGATGCGCTCGATGATGCTGCCCTTCTCGGCGTCGTCGAGCGCGTAGAACACATGCCGGGCGACATCGATTCGATACAGCGGCGGCATGGCCACGCACACCCGCCCGGCCGCGACCAACTTCGGGAAGTGGCGCATAAACAGCGCGCACAACAGCGTGGCGATGTGCGCGCCGTCGGAATCGGCGTCGGCCAGGATGCACACCCGCCCGTAGCGCAGCCCGGACAACTCGGCCGAGCCCGGGTCGACGCCGAGGGCGATGGCGATGTCGTGAACTTCCTGCGACGACAGCACTTCCGACGGGTCAACCTCCCAGGTGTTCAGGATCTTCCCGCGCAACGGCATGATGGCCTGAAACACCCGGTCGCGCGCCTGCTTGGCCGAGCCGCCGGCCGAGTCGCCTTCGACCAGGAACAATTCGGTCATCTCCAAATCATCGCTGGTGCAGTCGGCCAATTTGCCGGGCAGTGCCGGGCCGCTGGTGATTTTCTTGCGCGCCACGCGCTTGCCGGCGCGCAGCCGCCGCTGAGCGTTGTCGATGGCGATGCGGGCGATTTTTTCGGCCTCCGCGGTGTGCTGGTTGAGCCACAGACTAAAGGCGTCCTTGGTCGCCGCCTGCACCAACGGGCCGGTCTCGCGCGACGACAGCCGGTCTTTGGCCTGGCCGCTGAACTGCGGCTCCTTGACGCGCACCGACAAAACATAAACGCAGGTGTTCCAGACATCCTCGGGAGTCAGTTTCACGCCGCGCGGCAGCAGGTCGCGGAATTCGCAGAACTCGCGCACCGCCTCGGTCAGGCCGAGGCGAAAGCCGCCGAGGTGGGTGCCGCCCTGGGCGGTCGGAATCAGGTTGACATAACTCTCGGCGATGGAGTCGCCGCCGGCACGGTCGCGGTCAACAAGCCATGCCACGGCCCACTCGGCCTCGCCGTCACCGCTTTGGTGGCGGCCGACGAACGGTCTCAAAGGCACGGTTTCAGCGCCGCCTAACGCGGCCCGGAAGTAGGTCGGCAAACCGTTTTCGTAATGCCAGCTTTCATCATTCTCGGAATGGTTTTCATCGCGGAAACTGACCCGCAGGCCGGAGCACAGCACGGCCTTGGCGCGCAGCGTTTTCTTCAGCCGGGCGATGTCGAATTGAGCCGAGTCGAAATATTTTGCATCCGGCGTGAATCTCACCGTGGTGCCGGTGGCGCGCTTGCCGACCGTGTCGATGACTTTGAGTTCGGACACCGTCTCGCCGCCGGCAAACGCCATGTGCCACTGCCTGCCGTCGCGCTTGACCCACACCTCGAGGTGCGTGGAAAGCGCGTTGACCACCGACACGCCGACCCCGTGCAGGCCGCCGGAAAATCGGTAATTCTTGCCGGAGAATTTACCGCCGGCGTGCAACCGGGTAAGGATGACTTCGACGCCGCTCAAGCCTTCCTCTTTGTGAAGGTCGGTGGGCATGCCGCGGCCGTTGTCGGCGACGCTCAGCGCGCCGTCCTTGTGCAGCACCACCTCGATGGATTTGGCGTAACCGGCGACCGCCTCGTCCACGCTGTTGTCGATGACCTCATGGGCGAGGTGGTTGGGGCGGTCGGTGCTGGTATACATCCCCGGGCGCTTGCGCACCGGCTCAAGGCCGGTGAGCACCTCGATGGCGGAGGCGTCGTAAGTGTGGGGCATGGGTGGCGGATGGGGTTTCTGGTGGCGCGATGATAACCTATTCGCGCCCGGCGGGGGATGCCGGCGCGCCGCCTGAAAAACTAACGAAATGTCAATTTGACAAGAATTAGCAGTTTGCGGTAAAGTGCTAACGAAATGCTAATTCGAGCAAATTTAGCAGTTGGAGACAAATGAAAATCCCGTTACCGCCGCCCGCGTTCGGCGAAGCCGTGCTGAAACTCACCCAGTCGCAACTCAACGACTTGGAGGTGGGGGCACTGGCGGGCGGCCGCTACCTGCACTGGGATGAACTGCGCCACCGGGCCCCGCCGGCCGGCCTGACGCACGAAACCTGGTGGGCAAAACTGAAACTGGCCCGGCACGCCCTGCTCAGGCCGCTGCCGTTATACGACAAACGCAAGCGCCCCATCTTGTTTGCCACCCCCGACCCCGTCCTTCACCAACTGCACCGTATCGACCAGCGCGCAGCCGGCAGCGTGGGCATGGAAACCCCGGTGGTTTCCGGCGACGACCGCAATCGTTACCTGGTCAATTCCCTGATCGAGGAGGCGATTACCTCCAGCCAACTGGAAGGCGCGGCCACCACGCGCCGGGAGGCTCGGGCGATGCTGCGCAGCGGCCGCCGGCCGCGCGACCCCTCGGAGCGGATGATCCTGAACAACTACCATGCGATGGAGACTATCCGCGATTTGCGCGAATACGAACTGACGCCGGAGCGGGTGATGCATCTGCACCGCGTGGTTGTGGACGGCACGCTCGACGACCCCGGCGCCGAGGGCCGCCTGCGCAAGGCCGGCGAACCAATTCAGGTGGTCGATGCCGCACGCGCCACGGTGCTGCATGACCCGCCGCCCGCGGCCTCGCTGCCCAAACGGTTGCAACGCCTGTGCGCGTTCGCCAACGCACCGACCGATGGCCGCCTGTTTGTGCATCCGGTGATTCGCGCCGTCTTGCTGCATTTCATGTTAGGCTACGACCACCCGTTCGTGGACGGCAACGGCCGCACCGCGCGCGCGTTGTTCTACTGGAGCATGGCGCGCTCTGGGTATTGGCTGATGGAGTATGTGTCGATTTCGCGCTTGTTGAGGCGGGCGCCGGCCAAATACATCCGCGCCTATTTGCACACCGAAACCGACGCCAATGACGCCACCTATTTCATCGTCCACCAACTGGAGATCATCGAGCGCGCCATCGAAGAGTTGCACCGGTATCTGGAGCACAAGGCCGCCGAGCAGCGCGGCGTGGAAGCGCTGCTGCGGCATGCGCCGCGCTTGTCCGGTTGCTTGAACCACCGCCAGATTGCGCTGCTCGGCCATGCGCTGCGGCACACCGGCTACGCATACACGGTGGAGAGTCACCGCCGCTCGCACCGGGTGACTCCGCAAACCGCGCGCGTTGACCTGCAGAATCTGGTGCACTTGAAATTGCTGGAGCAGACCAAACGCTCGCGCGCTTTCCGGTTCTATGCCCCGGACGATTTGCGCGAGCGCATCGCCGGCGCGGCCGGGTTGGACGGCGAGGATGAGCGGTGCGGGTGACGCATGCGCCCGCGCGCATTGCGCCGCATTCTGCTACCATAGCGGCCGGTTAACCGGCGGAGCGCACAATGGCCCACAGCGGGAAAAATCAATCCATCGACTTCGAGAAATCGCTGGCGGAGTTGGAGAAAATCGTGCGGCGAATGGAGCAGGGCGAGCAGTCGCTGGAGCAGACCATGAAGGATTTCGAGCGCGGCATGGTGCTCTCGGAGCAGTGCCGCAAACGCCTCGATGCGGCCCAGCAGCAGGTCGAAAAACTGGTGGCCAGGCACGGCGAATATAAACTCGAGCCGGTTGACGAGGCCGACCGTGACGACCCGGAATGAGCGCTGAATGCGGCCGGCCACCGGCGCGCTCCACGCCGCCTTCCCGCCCCCTGTGAAAACGCAGAGTTGGCGTCTTTTCTCTCATTGACCGGCGCGCATTGCGCCGGCCAATTTAACTTGCCCGACTCTTGAACGACTTCGAATCCGCCTGTCGATCCTACCGCGAGCGCACCGAGCGCGCGCTGGCGGCGCGCCTGCCCGGCTCGGCCGCCATCCCGGCCCGGTTGGGCGACGCCATGCGCTATGTGTGCCTGGGCGGCGGCAAGCGTTTTCGCGCCATGCTGGTGTATGCGTGCGGCGAGACCGCCGGCGCCGCGCCCGGGCAACTGGATGCGCCGGCGGCGGCGGTGGAGATGATGCACGCCTATTCGCTGGCGCACGACGACCTGCCGGCCATGGACGATGACGACCTGCGCCGCGGCCGCCCGACCTGCCATATCGCCTTCGACGAGGCGACCGCGATACTGGCCGGGGATGCGCTGCAGACTTTGGCGTTTGAAACCTTGAGCGCCGACCCGGCGCTGAGCGTTTCCGCGGCGCGCCGGCTGCGGATGATCGAGACCCTGGCGGCGGCCGGTGGGGCGCGGGGCATGGCCGGCGGCCAGGCGCTGGATATGCAGGCCACCGGCGCCGGCCCATCGCCGGATGTGGCGCACCTGGCGCGCATCCACCGCCTCAAGACCGGCGCGCTGATTCGCGCCGCCGCGCGCCTCGGCGGGCTGGCCGCCGAGCGCGCCGATGACGCGCTGTTCGGGCAATTGGATCATTATGCGGCGAGCGTCGGGCTGGCGTTTCAGATTACCGACGACATCCTCGATGTGGAGGCCGGCCCGGGCGGTGGCGCCCTGGGCAAGCACGGCGGCGCCGACCAGCGCATGCACAAGGCCACCTACGCCGGCCTGCTAGGGGTCGAAAAGGCTAAAATGGAGGCGCGGAATTTGTGCGAAAACGCCCTCGAAACAACCGCTTCATTGGGCGATAATGCCGCCTTTCTCGCGAATCTCGCGCGTTTTGCGGTCAACCGGAGTTTTTGATGCCAACCGCCGAAGACTACCCGATACTGTTCAGCATCGACAGCCCGGCGCAGTTGCGCCAACTGGAACAGCGCCGCCTGCCCGATTTGGCCGACGAAATCCGCCGGTTTCTCATCGAGGTCACCTCGCGCACCGGCGGGCATCTGGCGCCGGGGCTGGGCACCGTGGAGTTGACCATCGCGCTGCATTATGTGTTCGACACTCCCGCCGACCGGCTGGTGTGGGACATCGGCCACCAGGCCTATCCGCACAAACTGCTGACCGGTCGGCGCGACCAGTTTCACACCATCCGCCAATACGGCGGGCTGTCCGGGTTTCTCAAGCGCGACGAGAGCGGATACGACACCTTCGGCGCCGGCCACGCCAGCACCTCGATCAGCGCCGCGCTGGGTATGGCGGTGGCTTCGGGTCTGAGCGGCGCCAGCAACGAAGTGGTGGCGGTCATCGGAGACGGCGCGCTCACCGGCGGCATGGCCTACGAGGCGCTGAACAATGCCGGCGACCTGGACGCCAACCTGCTGGTGGTGCTGAACGACAACGAGATGTCGATTTCCCCCAATGTCGGCGCCATCTCCAACTACCTGGCGCGCATTTTGTCCGGCCAGGCCTACACCAGCGTGCGCAGCGGCGGGCGCACCGTGCTCAGCACCCTGCCGCCGTCGGTGCAGCGCCTGGCGCGCCGCTGGGAGGAGCACATGAAGGGCATGGTCATGCCCGGCACCCTGTTCGAGGAACTGGGTTTTTATTACATCGGCCCGGTGGACGGCCACAACTTGAACGCCGTAATCGCCACCTTGACCAACATGCGGCGCATGAACGGCCCGCGCTTCCTGCATCTGATCACGCAGAAGGGCAGGGGCTTCAAGCCGGCCGAGGGCGACCCGTGCATCTACCACGGGGTGACGCCGTTTAACCCCAACACCGGCAAGATGGAGAAGAAAAAAGGCCGCACCTACACGCATGTATTCAGCGACTGGTTGTGCGACATGGCGGCGCAGGACGACAAATTGGTCGGCATCACCCCGGCGATGCGCGAGGGCTCCGGCCTGGTGCGATTTTCCGAGGACTACCCGGCGCGTTATTTCGATGTCGGCATCGCCGAACAGCATTCCCTGACCTTCGCCGCCGGCCTGGCCGCCGAAGGCTTCAAGCCGGTGGTGGCGATTTATTCGACCTTCCTGCAACGCGCCTACGACCAACTCATCCACGACATCGCCATTCAGAATCTCGATGTCATGTTGGCCATCGACCGCGCCGGGCTGGTCGGCGCCGACGGCGAAACCCACGCCGGCGCTTACGATTACGCGTACTTGCGCTGCATCCCCGGGCTGGTGGTCATGGCCCCGGCCGACGAGGCCGAATGCCGCGACATGCTGTATACCGCCTACCGCCACGCCGGCCCGGCCAGCGTGCGCTATCCGCGCGGCGGCGGGCCGGGAGTTAAGGAGCGCGAGGCGATGCGGGAATTGCCCATCGGCCAGGCGCAAATTCGCCGCCACAGCAGCGGGCGAGGCGCGGGCGGTGTCGATATCGCCATCCTGGCGTTTGGCTCGATGGTGGCGCCGGCCGAGCAAATCGGGCGGGAACTGGACGCCACCGTGGTCAACATGCGCTTCGTCAAACCGCTGGATGAGGCGCTGGTTGTCGAGATGGCCGACGCCTGCTCGCTGCTGGTGACCGTGGAGGAGCATGTGGTCGCCGGCGGCGCCGGCTCGGCGGTCAACGAGACGCTTGGACGCCATCACCGCAGCGTCGAAGTCCTCAATTTAGGTTTGCCCGACGAACACTTAGGCCACGGCTCCCAGCAGCAGCAACTGGCCGGATGCGGCCTGGATGCGGACGGCATCAAGCGGCGCATCCTGTCGAAGATCACCGCCATGGCCCGGCACCGGGCGCCCCGCGGCCGCGGCGGCCAAATGGGCGGCCAAATTCTAAGCGCTTGAGCATTCACCGCCGCCACGCCACCGCCAACATCAACCCGCCCGCCCCTCCATGTCAAGCCAAACCGCCAACCCCGCCACACCGCTCATCGCCGATGTCCAGGGCAGCGCCGATGCGCGCAATATCGCCATCGACCAGGTCGGCATCAAGGATTTGCGCTACCCGCTCACCGTTGAAGACCGAAGCGGCGCGCAGCACACGGTGGCGCAGGTCAGCATGTATGTACAACTGCCGCCGCACTACAAGGGCACGCACATGTCGCGCTTCGTCGATGTGCTGCACAATCACCGGGAGGCCGTTTCGGTGGCGTCGTTTGGCCGCCTGCTGGCCAAGTTAAGCGCCCGGCTGGGCGCGCCGGCGGGCCGCCTTGAACTGACCTTCCCCTACTTTGTCAGCAAGCGCGCGCCGGTGTCCGGGATGCGCAGTTTGCTGGATTACCGGGTTACCTTGAGCGGCGAAATCGACCACGGCGCGCAGCAGGCGACGGTCGGCATCGTCATTCCGGTGACCAGTTTGTGCCCGTGCTCCAAGGAAATTTCCGAATACGGCGCGCACAACCAGCGCTCGCACATCGGCGTCGAAGTGTGCTCGCCGGAAGGCATTTTGATCGAGGAATTGATCGACCTGGTGGAAGGGCAGGCCAGTTCCGAACTCTACGGTTTGCTCAAGCGCCCGGACGAAAAATTCATCACCGAACAGGCCTACGACAATCCCAAATTCGTCGAGGATGTGGTGCGCGATGTGGCCGGCACCTTCAACCGGGACGCGCGCATCAGCCGCTACAGCGTCAGCGTGGAAAACTTCGAGTCCATTCACAACCACTCAGCCTACGCGCGCATCAGCCGCGACAAAAATGGCGAATAAGATGCCCGCCCCGTGCGGAAACGACACGCATACCCCATGATCCTTGCGCCTCGGGGCGGACAAACGGACGCCAGAAGCCGATGTGAATCTGTCGATTAACGACAATCAGTCTGCGGTGGTGTAAAACATTGTTTGGAATTGGATCGAGTGAAACAGGCGCACGATGCGGCGGAATTTCGCCCCCGAGATGGGATAATGGAAGAGAGGGTAATCGATGAGTTGTGCATGTTTCGCCCCATTAAGTTACCATGCCCCCTTCAGAAACGCATCACACATCAACACAACACTCTGTCACAGCGAGGAATCATGAAAAATTTGCACATTAAAACCATCGCGATGAGCGGCGTCATTTTGTCGGCGATCGCTTTGTATGCGCCGCCCATGGCGGCACAAACCACCTTGCGCATCACTTTGCAACTGCCGCTCAAGAATCACCTCGGGCAAAACCTGCTGGAGTTTAAGGAGCAGGTGGAAAGCCGCTCCGGGGGCGACATCGCCGTGGAAATTTACGACTCGGCGCAGCTCTACAAAGACAAAGAAGTGCCGCAGGCGGTCGGCTCCGGGGCCATCGAAATGGGGGTCGCGTCACTGACCCGGTTTGTCGGCGATGTGCCGGCGGTGGATATTTTCTACCAGCCGTTCCTGTTCAATTCGGATGAATTGATCGGCAAAGCCACGGCCAGGGGCAGCTCCGTGCGCGCGCCGCTCGATGAGGCGATTTTGCAGAAGACCGGCGCGCGCGTGCTGTGGTGGCAGGCTTACGGCAGCGCGGTGTTTTTGTCCAGGGGTGACGATGTGCGTTCACCGCACCGGATCGCCGACAAGAAAGTTCGGGTGTTCGGCAAGACGTTGGGGAGTTTCGTGCAGGCCTGCGGCGCCGCGCCGACCCTGATTTCCGGCTCCGAGCAGTATCTCGCCTACCAGCGCGGCATCGTCGACATCGGCATGACCGGCGTGTCCGGGGTCAAGTCGCGCAAATTGTGGGAGGTGATGGACACCATCACCAAAACCCAGCACGGCGACATCGAGTTCGTGGTCGTGATCAACGACGCATTCTGGAACAAGTTGCCGGACAGCACGCGCGCCATCATCACCGCCGCCGCCGAGGCTGCGGAGCGCTCGGTGCGCGGGCGCATGGGTGCCATCGAACGCGACGCCTATGCCGCCGCCGCCCAAAACGGCATGCGCATAGTGACGCCGTCCGCCGATGACATCGACAGATGGAAAGCCTGCGCGGCGCCGGTGTATGAACAGTATGTCGAGGACGCCGGGGAGCTGGGGCGGCGGGTCCTGCAGGCGGCGCGCGCGCTGTAAAACGGTATCCGGCGGCGGCGACCGGCCATGCCGCACCTTTTGCGCATCGCCGACCGACTCAGCGCCGCGTTAGGCGCGGCCGCCGCGGCGTTGTTCGCGGTGGTCGGCGCCATCCTCTGCTATGAGGTGACGCTGCGCTACGCCTTCAACGCGCCGACCATCTGGGGCGGTGAAGTCGCGCAGATTCTGTTTGCCGCGGCGGTGTTTTTTTCGCTGGGCGATGTGTTGCGGCGCGGGCGGCATATCAGCGTGGGGGTCTTTCAATCGCGCTTGGGCGGCGGCGCGCGCGTGGCGGCGGGCGTTTTTGCGCTGGCGGCGGTGGCGGTGTTTGCGGCGGCGGTCAGTTACTGGGGCGGGCGCATCGCCTTCGAGTCGTTCACCGCCGGGCGCTCCAGCGGCAGCATGCTGAACCTGCCGGTATGGTGGCAGGAGGCCGCGCTACCGGCCGGTTTCACGGTGCTGTTGGTGCAGGCGCTGGCCGAGGTCGCGCGGCTGTTGCAACGCCAGGCGCCGTGCCGCTCCGATTCAGAGTCCGTTCTATGACCGCCGCGTTGTTGGTTGGCGGGCTGATCGTGCTGTTGTTGGCCGGGGTGCCGGTCGGTTTTGCGTTGGGCATGGCCGGATTCCTGGCCCTGGTGCTCGGCGGTTTTTCGCCGCTGATGGCGCCGCAGGCCATCAGCAGCACCATGGACAGTTTCATCCTCCTGGCGGTGCCGCTGTTCCTGCTGATGTCCAATGTCCTGCTGCACGGCGGCGCCGGGCGCGACCTGTTTGCGGCGGTGCAGTCGTGGGTCGGCCACTGGCCGGGCGGGGTCGCGGTCGCCACCATTTTGTCATGCGGCCTGTTCTCCGCCATCTCCGGCAGTTCGGTGGCCACCGCCGCCACCATCGGCACGGTCGCCATTCCGGAAATGTTGCAGCGCGGTTATCCGCGCCCGTTCGTGTTCGGCCTGCTGGCCGCCGGCGGCACCCTCGGCATTCTGATTCCGCCGTCCATTCCGATGATTCTGTTCGCCTTCGTGGCCGAGGAATCGGTGACCAACCTGTTCCTGGCCGGCATCGGGCCGGGCATCTTGCTCATCATATTGTTCTCGGTTTTTTCCGCCGCGTATACGCGCCTGTCGCCGCATTTCACGGTCGCGCCCCGCGCCGCCCCCGCCGAACGCCGCGCGGCTACCCGGCGCGCGCTGCCGTCGCTGGCGTTGGCGGTGTTCATCTTCTGGGGCATCTACCGCGGCGTGTTCACGCCGACCGAGGCGGCCGCGGCCGGGCTGGCGTTTTCGCTGCTGATCACCGTGTTCTGGCTGAAGACCATGACCTGGAAGAAATTCCGGCGCGCGGCGGTCGATTCCATGGTCACCAGCGCCGCGGTGCTGGCCATCGTGGCCGGCGCGAAAATTTTCGGCCGGGCCATGACCCTGCACCGCATTCCGCAGGATTTGTCGGCGTTCATCGTCGGCAACCTGTCTTCCGAGCCGGGGTTGTTCGTGGCGCTGGTGTGCCTTTCGCTGTTGGTCATGGGGTTGTTTTTGGAGGCGCTGTCGATGATGCTGATTATGGCCCCGGTGCTGCTGCCGGCGCTGGCGTCGCTCGGCATCGACCCGATTTGGTTCGGGGTGTTCTTCGTTCTCATGACCGAATGCGCGCTGATTACCCCGCCGATTGGCTTGAACCTGTATGTCATCCAATCCGTGGCCGGGGCGCGCATGTCGGAAGTGGCGCGCGGCGTGTGGCCGTTTTTGGCCGCCATTTTGCTGCTGGCCGCGGCATTGTACTGGTTGCCGGCGATTGCGTTGTATGTGCCGTTCGGCGGATAGGGAATTATCCGTTTCGAAATCGGCCTGACAGTGCGAAGGCAGGCGAGGTTTTCAACAGACGATGCTGAACAAAATATCCCTCGACGACAAATATGCGCTGGATGCGGCGCGGGCTTATATCACCGGCATTGAGGCGCTGGTGCGGTTGCCGATTTTGCAGCATCAGCGCGATGTCGAGGCCGGGCTGAACACCGCCGGGTTGGTGTCCGGCTACCGCGGCTCGCCGTTGGGAACGTTGGATTTGTCGATGACGCGCGCATCGGCGCGGTTGACTGAGCACAACATCAAGTTTCAGCCGGGCGTCAACGAGGATTTGGCCGCGACCGCGGTGTGGGGGACGCAGCAGGCGCACCTGCTGCCGGGCGCGCAATACGACGGTGTGTTCGCGTTGTGGTATGGCAAGGGGCCGGGCGTCGACCGCAGCATGGATGTCATCAAGCACGCCAATGCGTTCGGCACCACCCAATACGGCGGCGTGCTGGCGGTGGCCGGCGACGACCACGCTTGCAAGTCATCGACCATGCCGCATCAAAGCGAGCATATGTTCATCGGCGCCGATGTGCCGGTGCTCAATCCGGCCGGCGTGCAGGATGTGCTGGACTATGGGCTGTACGGCTGGGCGTTGTCGCGGTATAGCGGCTGCTGGGTCGGCTTGAAGGCGATAACCGAGAACATGGACTCGGCCGTCTCCGCGGACTTGGACCCATCGCGCATCGACATCCGCCTGCCGGATGATTTCCAGGAACCGCCCGGCGGCCTGAACGCGCAGTGGCCGACCACGCCTTTGGAGCAGGAAAGACTCCTGCATCAATATCGAATTTACGCGGCACGCGCCTTCGCCCGCGCCAACCGCTTAAACCGCGTCACCCTCGACACCGCCCGCCCGCGCCTCGGCATCGTCACCACCGGCAAGTCGCATCTGGATGTCATGGAAGCGCTAAGCGATTTGGGCCTCGACCCGGCCACCGCCTCCGGCATCGGCATTCGCATTTACAAAGTCGGCATGAGTTGGCCGCTGGAGCCGGTCGCCACGCACCGGTTCGCCAGGGGGCTGGCGGAGATTTTGGTGGTCGAAGAGAAGCGCGGCATTTTGGAGAACCAACTCACCGGCCAACTCTACAACTGGCCGGTGGCGGAGCGCCCGGTGGTGGTCGGCGAGCGCGACGAGCACGGCAAAGACCTGGTCACCAACCTCGGCGAACTGACCCCGGCCATGGTGGCGCGCGCCATCGGCTCCCGCATCGCCAAGTTTTACGACAGCGACGCCATTCGCCGGCGGCTGGAGTTTCTCGACGCCAAAGAGCGGCGCATGACCGCCTCGCGCGCCGCCTTGACGCGCATGCCGTATTTCTGCTCCGGCTGCCCGCACAACACCTCGACGCGCGTCCCCGACGACAGCATCGGCATGGCCGGCATCGGCTGCCACTACATGGTCAAGTGGATGGACCGCAACACCGAAGTGTTCACGCAGATGGGCGGCGAGGGCGCATCGTGGATTGGCATGGCGCCGTTCACCGCGACCCCGCATGTGTTCCAGAACATCGGCGACGGCACCTACTTCCACAGCGGCATCCTCGCCATTCGCGCCGCGGTCGCCGCCGGGGTCAACATCACCTACAAAGTCCTCTACAACCACGCCGTGGCCATGACCGGCGGGCAGGCGGTGGACGGGCAGTTGACGCTCGCGCAGTTGGCCGCGCAACTGCAGGCCGAGGGCATAACGCGGTTGGCGGTGGTGGCCGAGGATGCCAAAAAGGCGCGGGCCGAACTTCGCGGCATGGCCGGGCTGACCGTTCATGCGCGCCGTGAATTCGATGCGTTGCAACGGGAATTCCGCGCCACCTCCGGCACCAGCGTCATCATCTACGACCAGGCCTGCGCCACCGCCAAGCGCCGCCTGCGCAAGCGCGGGCAACTGCCGGAGAGCGCGAGCCGGGTGTTCATCAACGCCGATGTGTGCGAGGGCTGCGGCGATTGCAGCGCCACATCCAACTGCCTGTCGGTGCTGCCGAAGCGCACCGAGTTGGGCGTCAAGCGGCAAATCGACCAAAGCGCCTGCAACGCCGATTTCAGTTGCCTGGACGGCTTCTGTCCGAGTTTTGTCACCGTAACCGGCGCGGACCGAAGCGCCCCGCGCATGCGCGCCGGCGGCGGCATGGAACAGCGCATCGAAGCGGCGCTGCCTGAGCCGCCGCCGCCGCCGCTTGAGCGGCCGTGGAATGTGCTGATCACCGGCATCGGCGGCACCGGCGTGCTGACGGTCGGCTCGCTGTTGGCCATGGCCGCGCACATCGAGGGCAAGGGTTGCTCGACGCTGAACCAGACCGGGCTGGCGCAGAAATTCGGCGCCGTGGTCAGCCATGTACGCATCGCCGCCGCGCAGTCGGACATCCATGCCGTGCGCATTCCCGACGGCGATGCCGACTTGCTGCTGGGCTGCGACCTGGTGGTGTCGGCGATGCCCGAGGCGCTGGCGCGGCTCGACTCGGGCCGCTCGCATGCGGTGGTCAACACTTATGAGAACCCGACCGCCGATTTCATCCACGATCCCGGCTACCGCTTCCCCGGCGACTCCATGCGCCAACACATCAGCGATGAGACCGGCGCCGCCAAAACCGCGTTCGTCAACGCCACCCGCATCGCCCGCGATTTTCTCGGCGACTCCATCGGCGCCAACCTGCTCCTGCTTGGCTTCGCGTATCAGCGCGGCTTGATTCCGGTCGGCGCCGAGGCCATCGACCGGGCCGTCGAGTTGAACGATGTCGCGGTTGAATTCAACCGCAAAGCCTTTCTGTGGGGCCGGCGCGCGGCGGTCAACCTCGACGCCGTGCAACGCCTGGCCGGCAACGACCGCGCGGCGCCGCCGGCGCTGACCGGCCTGGACGATCTCATCGCATGGCGGCGCGGCTACCTGGTCGCCTATCAAAATGCCGAATACGCCGACCGATACTGCGCGCTGGTCGAACGAGTGCGGCAGGTTGAATCTGCGCTCACGGTAAACGGCGGCGGCACGACCGCGCTTGCCGAAGCCGTGGCCCGCGGTTACTTCAAATTGCTGGCGTATAAGGACGAGTACGAAGTCGCGCGGTTATACGCCGGCGGCGACTTCATCGCCAACCTGAAACGGCAATTCGACGGCCCGTTCAAACTGCATTTTCACCTGGCGGCACCGCTGCTGTCGCGCAAAGATCCGCTCACCGGACACCCGATCAAGCGCCGCTTCCCGGCCGCCACGCTGCATGTCTTCGCGGTATTGGCGCGCCTTAAATTCCTGCGCGGCACCCGCCTCGACCCGTTCGGCCTGCAATCCGAGCGCAAACGCGAGCGGCGATTGATCACCGAATACGAACACGACTTGTCTCAACTCATGGCGGCGCTGACCCCCCGCAACCACGCCGCCGCCGCCGCCATCGCCGCCCTGCCGGAAATGATCAAAGGCTTCGGCCACATCAAGGCGGCCAACATCGAAAAATACCGCCGGCGCAAACGGGAATTGTTGAAAAAGTTTCGCGAGCCGCAGTTGTCTCTGGTGGTTGGCGAGTAGCCATCCCCGTCGCGCTTTTGTAACGGCGGATGAATCCATGGAAACGGTTTGCCGCGCCGGGGAAATCGCGGTGCCCGGCGCCTTCAAACGCGGCGGCCAAGCCTGTGCTGAAATCGCCCGCGGTCGCATCAACGCCGCCAGGGGGTGCGGGGGTAAACGGTCAAAGGCGAATTCAAATCAATCGACTAAAAGGAGAAAGTTCGGTGATGCCGGTTTGTCCAGTTAACAATTTCAACGCCAACCTCCAATCCTTCAAGCATTTCCCCGTCCAATGAAAACGGAGGGAAATGGGCCGTCCTCTCCAACGGATTAATAAGGCCTTTTTTCGGATAATCGACGGGCAAACGGTTTATATATGAATAATATCTGCCGTTACCCGATGTTTGAAAAACCAAAAGAAGCGCGGACTTTTTTCTTAATTTTAATTCATGCGAATGGGCGCCCCCTTTTTCATTGTGAAACTCATTTCTAAAATGATGTCTGGATAAAGAACCGGGGTCATTAACGGCTTTGTCCAATACTTCCCCGGAAATTTCCAAATCATGCACACCCGGCCTTTCGGGGAAGCCAATCATTGAAACCGCCTTAATTTGAGTTTCCCCATGATTGACAATACTTAAGACATAATGCCCCCCGCTTTCGGCAAAAAAAAGACGGTGAGTCAAGGTTATTGACAATAAAACAACCAAAGCGAAAGCGGCGGATTTAAGCAGAGTCAAGATAACTTGGCCTTTTCCGGCATGATTCCAGCAGGGTTTCATACACCTCATCATGCCGGTGATTGAACCGAAACTCGCACTCCTTCAAATGCAGATAAAAGGTGTGTTTGCTCATACCGCGGAACTTCGCCAGGCGGCTCTTGGCGAAGCCCCAAAAGCCCTCGATGCCGTTGATGTGCGCCGCCCCGCGGGCCCATTCACCGTGCCCGTGCGCAACCTTCAAGTGCCGACGATAGCCCATATCCACCAAGCCATCATAGCCACCCCAGCCGTCCGAGTCAATCGTGCTGTCGGTATCCGCCCGAGCGCGGATAATGGCTTGCAGCGTGGCTTTCTGGCAGTCCGGGACGATTTCGGCCTGCACCTGGCCGTTGCGCTTGAAGATGCCGAACACGGCCGTTTTGCCGAACGCGCCGCACACGCGCTTGCCCTTGATGCGGCGCGCGCGGCCGGCGTCAACATTACCTACAAAGTCCTCTACAACCACGCGGTGGCGATGACCGGCGGGCAGGCGGTGGACGGGTCGTTGACGCTCGCGCAGTTGGCGGCACAATTGCAAGCCGAGGGCGTGGCGCGGTTGGCGGTGGCGGCGGATGATGTGCAGCAAGCGCGGGCAACTGCCGGAGAGCGCGACGCGGGTGTTCATCAACGCCGATGTATGCGATGTATGCGGCGACTGCAGCGCGACATCGAACTGCTTGTCGGTGCTGCCGGCGATGCCCGAGGCGCTGGCACGGCTCGACTCCGCCAGGTCGCATGCGGTGGTCAACACGCATGAAAATCCGACCGCCGATTTCATTCACGATCCGGGCTACCGCTTCCCCGCCGACTCCATGCGGCGCTTGATTAGCGGCGAGGCCGGCGACGCCACACGCATCGCCCGCGACTTGCTCGGCGACTCCATCACCGCCAATTTGTTTCTCCTCGGATTCGCGTATCAGCGCGGTTTGATTCCGGTCAGCGCCGACGCCATCACGCAAGCCATCGAACTGAATGATGTCGCGGTCGACTTCAACCGCCGCGCATTCCGATGGGGCCAGCGCGCGGCGGTTAACCTCGATGCGGTCGAGCAATTGGCGCGCGACGGTCATGAAAATGCCGCAGACGCGCAACCGTTAGCCGACCTCGACGACATCGTCGACTGGCGGTACCGTTACTTGTGCGCGTATCAAAGCGCGAAGTACGCCGACCGGTACCGCGCCTTGGTCGAGCAAACGCGGCGGGCGGAAGCAGCGATGTTCGCCGGCGACAACAACGATGGCGACGATGATGGCAACGCGCTAAAATTAACCGAAGCCGTCGCGCGCGGCTGTTTCAAGTTGTCGGCGTATAAAGACGAATACGAAGTCGCGCGGTTATTCGCCAGCGGCGAATTCATCGCCGACTTGAAAAACCAATTCCACTGCCCGGTTAAATTGAACTTCCACCTCGCCGCGCCGCTGTTGTCGCGCAAGGACCCGCTCACCGGTCACCTCATCAAACGCCGCTTCCCCGCGGCCGCGCTGCATGTCTTCCGGCTGCTCGCGCGCATGAAACTCCTGCGCGGAAGTTACCTCGACTCCTTGGCTTGCAACCCGAACGCAAACTCGAACGCCAACTCATCACCGACTACGAACGCGGCCTGGCCGAACTGTTGTTGAAGTTAACCCTTCGCAACCACCCCGCCGCCACCGCCCTTGCGGCCCTGCCCGAACGCATCAAAGGCTTCGCCACATCAAATCCGCCAACATCGAAACCTACACCGCGCGCAAACAAGCGTTGCCGAAAAAATTCCGCGCGCCGGAGTTGACGGTGGTCGAGTAGCGTGGCGGAAAACGCGCGCAACATTCAACGAGCGTGACGGCGGCGTTGCCGCTCGCGTTAACCGGTTGCAAACAGTTGTTCGACATTCGTGTCTGGTCTGACCCAAACGCGCGGCGTGACCGCCGGGTCGGCGTATTTTTTCTCGACGCCAAACAAACCGACCGCCGCGAGTCGTTCGATGGTACCACCCATGTTTCTGCAGCATCGGTATTGCCCGTGCGGGAAACAAAGCCCGGCAATTTGGGCAACCCCGAGTTCCCGCAGCCACCGCGCCGTCTCATGAATTTCCGCGCGCAATCGCGCCGCCGGCAAGCGCGGCCAAACGCAATGCGACTTGCCATGGATTCCAACCGCAACGCCGCGCCGATGATAATCGCTCAATTGCTGCTCGGTTAAAAACCGCGCCGCGTTTTTGTGGTCACCGGCGGCAAAGTGGCGCGCG
>JAPPQJ010000054.1 GCA_028817015.1 Gammaproteobacteria bacterium | reverse complement strand
TGGCGCAGTCGCTGGAAGAGACCGGTTTCCAGGTGAAGTTGATCGAGCGCGACGCGGCGCGCGCGCGGCGCGTGTCCGAGCAACTGGAAGACACCGTGGTGCTGCAGGGAGACGCCGCCGATGAAGAACTGCTGCGCCAGGAAAACATCGACGCGATGGAGTTGTTCTGCGCGCTGACCAACGAGGACGAGGCCAACATCCTGTCGGCGATGTTGGCCAAGCGGTTAGGCGCGCGGCGGGCCATGGCCATCGTCAACCGCTCGGCGTATATCGACCTGATCCAGAGCAGCGTGCTCGACATCGCCATTTCACCGCGCCTGGCCACGGTCAGCGCCCTGCTGTCGCATGTACGGCGCGGCGATGTCAAAGCCGCCCATTCATTGCGGCGCGGCGTCGCCGAAGTCATCGAAGTGGTGGCCCACGGCGACCGCAGCACCTCAAAAATAGTGGGGCGCCCGCTGCGCGATGTCAAACTGCCGCCCGACGCCACCATCGGCGCGGTCATGCGCGACGACAAACTATTGGCTCTGGACGGCGACAGCGTCATCGAAGAAGGCGACCATGTGGTCATCTTCGTCATCGACAAACGCCAGATCCCGGCGGTGGAAAATCTGTTCCAGGTGTCGGCGGTGTTTTTCTGACCGGGGATGATGCGCTGATGCATGCCATTCGTGATACCGGCGAAATCGCGCGGGGACGCATTGCGGCGCGCCCCCGCAAACACAGGTAAAAGGCAGCCGACCGCCCGATGCTCAGCAAAGCCGCCATCAAAATCCTCGGCATTCTGCTGGTGCTGTTCAGCGCCACGCTGATTCCGCCGATTGCGGTTTCCTGGTTCACCGGAGACGGCGGCATGATGCCGTTTGTGGTGGCGCTGGCGTTGAACCTGGCGTTGGGCGCGTTGTGCTACCTGCCGTTGCGGCGCGCGCCCGGCGATTTGCGCATCCGCGACGGGTTTGTGGTGGTGGTGCTGTTCTGGACGGTGCTGTCGGCGATGGGCTCGGTGCCGTTCATTGTGCTGCGCGAGCCGGCCATCAACTGGCTGGATGCGCTGTTTGAATCGATGTCCGGGCTGACCACCACCGGCGCCACCATCCTGACCGGCATCGACGACCTGCCGCCGTCCATTCGCTACTACCGCAATGGCTCGGCGGCATGGGCATCGTGGTGTTGGCGGTGGCGGTGATGCCGATGCTCGGAGTCGGCGGCATGCAGTTATACCGCGCTGAAACTTCGGGGCCGGTCAAGCACAACAAACTGACGCCTCGGATCACCGAAACCGCCAAGGGGCTGTGGTATATCTACCTCGGCCTCACCGCAGTCTGCGCGCTGGCCTATTTCCTGGCCGGCATGACCGTGTTCGACGCCGTCGGCCACGCTTTTTCCACCATCGCCATCGGCGGCTTCTCCACTCACGACGCCAACCTCGGCCACTTCGCCAGCAACGCGGTCAACGCCGTGGCCATCGTCTTCATGCTGCTGTCCGGCTTGAACTTCGCCCTGCATTTCACCGCCCTGCGCTCGCGCAGCCTCGCGGCCTATCTGCGCAACGCCGAGGCGCGGGTGTATTTCGCGCTGTTGGCCGCGGTGCTGTCAGTCAGCGTGGCGGTGCTGATGAGCCACCGGGTGTTCGACCACAACGCCGACAACCTGATGCAGGGCGCGCTGCACGCGGTGTCGCTGGTCACCACCACCGGCTTCACCACCGCCGATTTCTCGATGTGGCCGGCCTTTCTGCCGGTCATGCTGGTCCTGGCCAGCACCGCCGGCGGCTGCGCCGGCTCGACCGCCGGCGGGATGAAAATCGTGCGCATCATCCTGCTTTACAAACAGGGCGCGCGCGAAATCTCCAAACTCGTCCACCCCAACGCGCTGATACCGATCAAACTCGGCGGCAAGGCGGTGCCGGACAACGTGATCAACGCGGTGTGGGGGTTTTTGTCGTTGTATATCCTAAGTTACGCGCTGCTGCTGATGCTGATGTTGGCCGGCGGCGCCGACCCGGTCACCGCCTTCTCGGCGGTCACCGCCTGCCTCAACAACTTAGGCCCGGGCCTCGGCGAAGTGGCCCACAACTACGCCTCCATCAGCGACACGGGCAAGGTGGTGCTGACCTTCGCGATGCTGCTCGGCCGCCTGGAATTGTTCACGCTGCTGGTGTTGTTTACGCCGGTTTTCTGGAAGGGCTGACGGGGCAAACCATGCCGACCCGCCACAGCGGACACCCCCGCCGCAATTCCCGGCCGGCGTTTTTTGCCCCCACCCCTATGAGACCCCCGGCCGCCGCGAAATGCGGGTGAAGCCGCCTTTCCCGACCGCCGCGGGCTATTGCCCGTTCACCAGCCAGGTGTTGACTCTCTTGACATCGGCCTCGTCCAAGTCGCCGACCTCGCGCTCGAGGCGCAGCACCGCGCGGATGAAGTCGTAGCGCGCGCTCAGGTAATCGGTGCGCGAGCGCGACAGGTCGCGTTGGGCGTCGAGCACATCCAGATTGGTGGTCAACCCGGCGCGAAACCCTTCCTCCTTGGCTCGCAATGAAGCGGCGCCGGCGCGCACCGCTTCGGACAGCGCATCAACCCGGCTGATGCCGCTGGCGACCGCAAGATACGCCGAGGCGGTGTCGGATTCGACCTGCCGTTCGCGCTCTTCCAGGCGTTGTTCGACTGCGTTGAGGTTAAGCGCCGCCTGCCGGGTGCGCAGCCGAATCGCGCCTCGCTGGTGCAGCGGCCAGTTCAGCGTGGCACTGAACGAAGTGGAATCGTTGCCCGTGAATGGCGTGTTGGTGTCGCGCCAGCGCTGGCTGGCGCTGATCATCAGGTTCGGCCAGCGCGCGGCTTTTTGTTTTTCAATCTCGAAGCGGGCGATTTCCAGGTCGAGACGGGCCACCGTGAGCGCGAGGCTGTTTTGCAACGCCTTTTCAATCCAGGTCCGCATGGACTCGGGGGCGGGCCGCTCCAGCGGCGCATCAGCGGCCAGGGGCGACAGCGCGTCCGGCATGGAGCCGGTGATCCGCTTGAGCGCCTGCACCGCATTGTCGATGCGGTTGTCGGCCTGGATTTCATCGGAGACGGCCTGCTGAAAGCGGGCCCGGGCGTCGAGCAGGTCGGTCTCGGTGCCGAGGCCCACTGCGAGGCGCTCGGCAGTGAGGTCCATCTGCCGTTTGATGGACACCTTCTGACGGCGCGCCACCTCCTTGCCGTCAAGCGCCGCCAGCAACTGGAAGTAACGGTCGGCGACCCGGATGATCAGGTCGTCGTGGGCCTGGTCAAAGCGGATGCGGGCGTTTTCGGCCTGCAATTCGGCCTGGCTGACTTCACCTCGCAAGGCGCGGTCGTAGAGGCGCAAATCGGCGTTCAGGTTGACCTGGTTGTCGGAGGTGGTGTCGGCCTCGGGCGTGCCGGGGGCATCGATGTGCTGTGCCGAACCTTGCACCGAAAGCGACGGGCGAAACGCGGTTTGGGCCAGCGGCAGGGTGAGCCGCGCGCTTTGGTATTGATAGCCGGCGGCGCGATAGGCCGCGTCACGCTGCAGCGCGATTTGATAGATGTCCCACAAGTCGCCGCCATGGGCGGCGCTTTGCAGCGCAAACAGCGCCATGGCGCCGGCGATTCCGCGGCAGGCCCGTATGCATCGCGCACGCTGTGCCGGGGTGTTCACTAAAATTCGAATAAATCCGGTTCAGAGACATTGCGCAAGCGCGGCACCACGGTTTCAAACAGGGTTTCGCGCAACACGCGACCGCCGTTTTTGACCAGTTGCACCGCCGTCATCGCCGGCGCATGCCCTTCGATGCCGACCAGGCGCCCACCATCGGCCAGCGCAGCCGGCCAGGCCTCGGTGATCACCGGCAGCGAGCCGCTAATCAAGATGGCGTCGAATTGCCCGGGCTCACCCCAACCGGCATGAGCGTCGCCGCTTTGCAGGGTGATATTGTCGATGGCGGCCATGGCCAGGTTGCGCTGCGCGAGAGTCAGCAGTTGCGGGTTGATTTCGACGGCGGTTACATGCGCGCTGAGCGAGGCTAATAATGCCACCAGGTAGCCGCTGCCGGCGCCGATTTCCAGCACCCGGTCGCCGCCGCCGAGACTCAGGGCCTCTAACATGCGCGCCCCGACCTTGGGCTCCAGCATGACCTCGCCGGCGCCGGCGGACCCAGCGGGCAGAGGAATCTGCACATCGGCGAACGCCAGGTGGCGGTGTTGCGCCGGCACGAAGCGCTCACGCCGGATGCGCCTGAGCGCGTCCAGGGTCTGCGTCTCCAGCACCTGCCAGGGACGAATTTGCTGCTCGATCATGTTGGCTCGCGCCGTCTCAATGTCCATGCTCTGTCAGGTTGCAAGAGGGCCGCCCGGGTCGGTGATTTTAGCAAAATGCCGGGCCAATGCGCGGCCGATTTATACTATAATGGCGGGCCGGCCCCGGGGAACGGGGCTTGCACTTTTCGGGCAGTTTGCATCTGAACAAGATCGACCGATGATCGTGGATCTCAGCGAAAAAACCATACTCGGCGGCATCTACAACCTGCCCGGGGAAGGCTTCGTGGTGGAATTGCATCACGGCAGCGCGACCTACCTGTTCGACAAGCAGGGCCTCCAACACCGCATTCTGAAAAAGAAGGAGCAGGGCCTGGATGTCACCGTCGAGGAAACCGCGCTCCAGCGAATCAACAGTTTCAACCCCACCTTCGTCGCGTGGTAGGCGGCACGGCGGCCAAGCCATCGTCGCCGCTTGACCGGGCAGGGGTCGGCACCATTGCCCCCCGCTGGCGGCCCCGCGCGCGCCCCGGGCGGCTGGCGCCGGGGCACATTCACCTGTGGGCGATGGACATCGACTTGTCGGCAATGCAGCCCCTCCGTGCGGGCGCGGCTGCGAAGGCGCCCCGCGCGCCTGTGACGGCCCTGTTGAGCGAGGCCGAATGGGCGCGGGCCGGGCGCTTGCTGGAGCGCAGGCGGCGCGCCATGTATTTAGGCGGGCGCATCGGCATGCGGCTTTTGCTGAGCGCTTATACCGGCATCGCCAATGAAGATCTGCGCTTCGGCTACGGCTCCCGGAACAAGCCGGCCCTGCTCAACGACTTGCCCGATGGCGAGTTGTGTTTCAACTATTCCCTGTCGGGCGGCAAGGCGCTCTATGCGCTGGCCTGGGACCGGCAACTCGGCATCGACCTGGAAACCTGGCCGCGCAAAATCAACGCCGCAGCGCTGGCCAAACGAAAACTGGCGGCCGTCGAGCAACAAGCGTGGCGCGCGGTTCCGCGGCCATGGCGCGACCACGCCATGCTCGCCTGCTGGACGCGCAAAGAAGCCTATGGAAAGGCCCTGGGGGTCGGCATCCGCTACACGCTCAACCAGGCACCGGTGTTTGTCGGGGTGGGCCAGCCGGTCTGGCAATGCGCCGTGAGCGGATTGTTCGACGGCCAGGCGCACCCGCGCACCCTGCACGGCGTTCAACTGCTGCCGCCGTTTCCCGGTATCGCCGCATTGGTGCACGATGGCGAGGCGCTGCAACGCCCGGCCGACGGGGCTTCGTTGCAGGGCTGGCGGTGGACGCCGGGGGGCGAGGGTGAAATTAGTTGACCTGAACGCCCAGTTCCGGGCCATCGAAGACGACATCCGCGCGGCGATTGAGCGGGTGTTGCAGCACGGCCGGTTCGTCATGGGACCGGAAGTGCATGCGCTGGAGCGCGAACTGGCCGAGTATTGCGGGGTGGCGCACGCGGTCACCGCCGCCAGCGGCACCGATGCGCTGCTGATGGCGCTGATGGCCAAGCGGGTCGGGCCGGGCGATGCGGTCATCGTGCCGGCGTTCACCTTCGTGGCCAGCGCCGAGGTGATTCAACTGGTGGGCGCCGCCCCGGTGTTTGCCGATGTCGATGAGGACACCTTCAACCTCGACCCCGAACGCCTCAGCGAAGCGTCGCGGCGCGTGCGCGACGCCGGAACACTCAACCTGCGCGGCGTGATGGCGGTGGATTTGTTCGGCTTGCCGGCGGATTACGCGGCCATCGACGCGGTTGCCGGGGAGCACGGCCTGTTCGTGATCGCCGACGCCGCGCAGAGTTTCGGCGGCGCACTCGACGGCCCACATGGCAGAGTGCGAACCGGCGCCCTCGGCGACCTGGCCGCCACCAGTTTCTTCCCGGCCAAGCCGCTCGGCTGCTACGGCGACGGCGGCGCGCTGTTCACCGACGACGGCCGCCTGGCCGATTTGGCGCGCTCCATCCGCGAACACGGCATGGGCGCCCACCGCTACGAGCATCTGCGCACCGGCATCTGCGGGCGGCTGGACACTATCCAGGCCGCGGTGCTGCGCTGCAAACTGAAAATCCTCGACCGCGAACTGGCCGCCCGCCGGCGCCTTGCCGAGCGCTACACCCGCGAACTTGAAGGCGTGGTCGAGGCCCCGCGCATCCCGCCCGGCTATGAAAGCGCGTGGGCGCAGTATACGGTGAAAACGCCCGCCGAGCGCCGCGACGCCGTTCGCGCGCACCTGCAAAACGCCGGCATCCCGACCGCGATTTACTACCCCCGCCCGCTGCATCAACAGCCGGCATACCGCCAGGCCGACGGCGCCGCTGCATCGCTGCCGGTCGCCGAACAATTATCGAAGGAGGTGTTCAGTCTGCCGATTCATCCCTATCTCGGCGACGACGAGCAGACGCGGGTTATCGAAGCGGTGAAAGCGGCGGTGCGCTTGACCGGCCGCCCCTCCCGGGGCCGGGTGCCTCCGGCGTCATGCTCGCGGAGTCCGTCCCTGCCCTTGAACAGGGGGAAGTGAGTCTCCAGGCGCCACGGATGCAAAGCGGCGGATGCGTCGAGACTCCGTTTGATTCACCGTCCCTGGCGGCTGTTGTCATGTCAAATCCGCCGATGGCGGGAGCGCCCACCGGCCAGCGGGCGGTTGGTCGGCTGTTGGGGTTGCGGCTCTCATCCTCTCCCGGGGAGAGAGGGGAAGGTTCCAGCTGCCCCCACACCCGCTCCCTCCCGGAGAGGGCCGGGGAGAGGGGACGCAGCAAAGAAAAACCGCCGGATTCGGTGTTCTCACACAGAATCCGAGAAGGCAAAGCAAACTTCCCTCTTCCTTTATCCCTATCCGGAAGGGAGAGGAACAGGTTCCAGTTGCCCACCCCCTGTCCCTCCGGGACAGAGCAGCGCAGAAGTGTCGCAATATCTCATCGCGCTCTCGCCCTCGCGCGCGGCGATTTGTTTTCCGCCGATTCGCCGCCC
>JAPPQJ010000156.1:183-2383 GCA_028817015.1 Gammaproteobacteria bacterium | reverse complement strand
CGAGAACCGCGGAATGATGCCGCCGCCGTAGCCGAACACGCTGACCGTGCCGCCCTTCCAGTAGCCCTTGCGGGTCTCGTAGGAGTGCTCCAGTTGGCCCAGTAGATCGTTGGCCATGCCGCCCACACGGGCGTCGCCGTGGCGGTCGCGCAGGCGCTTGATGCCGGAGACGAAACTCGGCCACGGGCCGTTTTCCAGTTCGTCCAACATCGGAGTCGGGTGATTTTGTTTTGTCATCGTGGACTGCCGTTGGTGTTTGCGGGGCGTTGGCCGGTTATTGTAACGGCGTTTGCCGGGGCCATCGTGCCCCAAAAGATATATGCGCGGGCACGCGGCTATCCCTTTGGGGATAGGCGGCCACCCCGCGCGCTGTGGCACAATCGCAGGGCGTCTCACATCGATTGCCCACAATCGGCGGAGGAACCTCGATGAGCGAAAAACAGAAACTAATTCGGCAAATGATCCAAAAGCAGAAACAATTCATCGCCCGGCGGCGCGAGCGCGGGGAAAGCACGCCGCCGGACGAGCCCGCCGAGTTGGCCGGACACAGCGGCGAGTCTGAAAAAATCGCCTTGCGGGTGGTCGATCTGGCGCACCGGGAGCGCGGCACTTCGCGGTAGGCGCGCCGCCCGGCGACATGCACAGCGCGCGAATCAGAACCGCATGGAAGAACAAACGCCGCCCCATTTCCACCGAAGAACACGCGGTGGCGGTGGCGGCGGTGGCGTGGCGTATTGCGCTGAGCGCCGCCCGCAATCTGCACCAGGCGGCGTTTGACTACACCGACGACGCGCAGCGCCTGGCGGTGATGCGCGAATACTTGTATTTCCTGATCTACTTTGCCGACCGCTGCGCGCAGCAATGGTTCGCCTCAGACCCGGCGCGGCGAGCCCGCTTCACCACCCGACTCTCGCACGAATGCCGGCGGCACTACCGGGAAAACCGGCGCGACATCATGGCGCCTGAGCCGGCGGCCGAACGCTTCATCGAGCAACTCAACCGCCGCCTGAGCGCCTACGCCAGCACCCGCTTCGTCGATGGCCGGCCCGGCTACGCCGCCCTGCGCGCCCTGGCCCTGCGCATCCGCGAACAAATGGGGCACGACCAGACCAACAAGTGGGTGCTCGAACAAGTGCTGGACATAGACGGCCCGGAAGCGCTGCAGATCTTCGGCGCGGCGTTGCGGAAGTTGACGCAGGCGGTGGAGAAGGCGCGGGGCGGGGATGGGGGTTGAGATTCCCCGGCCTTCATCCGTCCCATCCCTTGTCATCGCTGTAAAGTTCCCCAATTCGCTGACCGTTTTGGTTCATTTGTTTGGGGGTTTTGGCGCCCAGTGCCTGGTGTGGGCGGTGTTCGTTGTCGTAGAGCAGGTATTGCTGCAGTTCGGTTTGGAAGCGGTCGGCGTTGTCGAAGGTGGTGTCTTCGATGAGGTCTTGGTTGAGAGTGCGCCAGAAGCGCTCCACCTTGCCGTTGGTCTGCGGGCGGTAGGGGCGGGTGTAGCGGTGTTTGATGCCGAGTTCCAGCGGCAGGCGTTCAAACGGATGCGTGCGGAGGCGGTTTTTGGACGCGAACATCACGGTCAGCGCGGTGAGGTCGTCCACCACCCTGGCCCACGCGAGTCGCGCGCAGTCGTCCAGCAGACACACTAAATAGCGCCGGCGGCTGTCGTCGACCATCATGTCGCGCCCCAGATGATGGCAGTCGATGTGTCCCAACTGGCCGGCCAAATGCTTCATAATGCGGCGTTTGTTGGCTTTTTGCGGCGGCTTCAGGCGGTTCATGTCGTGGTCGCGCAGGATGCGGTAGAGGGCGCTCGCCGACGGCGTGAGAGACCCCAGTTGCGGCTGCAAGATGGCGTAAATCTCATAGCGGTTGTTGCCCAACGCGCGCTGCCCCAGGACTTGCTGCTCGACAAAGCCGGGCGCGCGCCTGGCCTTCCACTTCGGGCCGCGCTTTTGCGGCAACAACGCCGCCTCGTCGCCGCTGTCGGTGAAGTGGTGATAATACTTCAAGAATGTCTGGCGGTTGATCTTGTGATGCGCATAGAAGTCGCCCACAAACCGAAACTTCGGATGTTTGCCGGCCTTGACCCGCTCATATTTTATGCTATATTCCCCTCATCATCTGGAACTCGCAATCGGAGGACATCCCATGAATTCCCTGAAAACCCGCGACCGTATCGCCGTGAAAATCAGCAACG
>JAPPQJ010000156.1:0-107 GCA_028817015.1 Gammaproteobacteria bacterium | reverse complement strand
ATTCCCTGAAAACCCGCGACCGTATCGCCGTGAAAATCAGCAACGACAGCGTCGCGAAACCCCACGCCCACGCCATGAAAACCCGCACCCGCACCCATATCGCCCCC